>NZ_JADYXL010000003.1:0-523694 GCF_015864265.1 Pseudoalteromonas sp. NZS37
GAAGACTACAACGTTGATAGGCAAGATGTGGAAGTGGTGTGAGCCATTAAGCTAACTTGTACTAATTACCCGTGAGGCTTAACCATACAACGCCAAACGCGTTTTATGTGATAGTGAAACACGCGAAGAAGTTAATATGACTAAAGTAGATATTACTTAGAAAGACTTAAAAAATATTATCAGATATTTTCCAAATTCAAGAGGTGACTCTTAGCGCGTAGCGTTAACATTGAGGCACCTTGCGCAAAGAAAATGGTAGCACTACGTGCTTGTCATTGATTCTTTGCACCTAATTTGCTTGGTGACAATAGCGTTTTGGACCCACCTGATTCCATGCCGAACTCAGTAGTGAAACGAAACAGCGCCGATGATAGTGTAGCATTTGCTATGTGAAAGTAGGACATTACCAGGCTTCAAATTGTAGAAAGCCCGAATCTAACGATTCGGGCTTTTTTACGTCTNCGGGCTTTTTTACGTCTGCAGAAAAGTGAAATGCGCGCAATTAACACACACTCACATCAACACGCAGGGCGGGCGAGCAAAGCGACTCCTGCTGTTAAAATTATAAAAACCTACGCTCTACGATGAGTGCGCAGCATTTTCACTATGACTCTCCACCGCTGAAGATATCATGACATCACACAAGCATTAAGTTGTAGAGCTCCCGAACCTAACGAGCTGGGCTTTTTACATTTTTAGAAAAGTGATTCAGGTATTCCTCTAGAGCGAAGCGTCTCTCAGTGAATAATCTACTTAATTTAACTAGTTAAAGTGGCATCGCCGATGCGAGTGTAGTCTTTCACTGTGACTTCCTAACGCTGAGGGCACTATTGCACTGTACAAAGCTTCAAATTAAAGAAAGTCCTAACCTAAATAGTCGTTTTTTTGCATATATAGAATGTAAAAATATGAGTGAATAATATCAATTCAAATATATAAGCAGATTGGTATTATATAAAAAGTATGAGATCCTCATAAATCAAAGTTATTTTAAATTAATGGTATGAGTTAATGATTACTCGTTAACAAACCTCTGACTTAACTTGTTTATGAAGGCAATGAATACTAATATAATTTCATGACCTTATAACTAAAATTTATTGAGTTAGTTGTTTTAAAATTACTACCAATAATGATTGTGAGCTGTAACTAGATGCCCTATGAAACATTTTTAGATGACTCTACTTCGCTAGTTGAATTTACACGTATTTACTTAGCTGTTTTTTATACTTTTGTTGCGGGGTTTTATACATTTAGAATTATTTATAAAAATCGAGATACACCATCAGGCGTTATTTATCCCGGAGATAAGTTTTGTACTAGTTGGTGGAACCATATGGTTTTTAAATTTTTCAGGGCTGCTATTTGGTTTATATGTGTAATTAGAGTGTTTGTACCTGAGTTAGATAGCTACCTTGGGCTATTCCCAATTCTCAATGGCTGGCCAGGTGTATTATTTGGCGATATTTTATTGAGTGCAGGTTTTATTTTGACGATGTTTGTACATTTTCATATGGCGGCACTTTGGCGTTCAGGAATTGATCCTAAGGGACCACATGAGCTTAAAACATCAGGACTATATGAATACTCTAGGAATCCGATGTATTTAGGTGTTGTAGCTGCACAGGTGGGTTTCTTTTTAGCCTTACCTAGTATATTTAGTTTGACCTGTTTGGTTATTGGTTTTATAGCTATATATAGACAGACGTTAGTTGAGGAAGCTCATTTAGCTCATCGCTTTTCAATACAATATAAAGAGTACAAGCAACTAGTCCCTCGCTGGTTATAGCTTGGGATTAAGCTTTAAATACATGAAATTTTAACGCAAGAGTAAAGAAGTGTTCTGTGTTGGCTTGCTAAAATCTAGCAAGATGGACATAAATCAGATCACTTCTTTTTGTTTTATACCAATTCGCTTAATTAAGTGATCTATTTTGAGGATGGAAAAACGTGTTGATAGCTAGGCAAAGAATTTGCTATTTAGTTGTTCTAAATGAGAATTTTTTAACACAGGTAGCGACACATTTAGCCCCGCAAAATGATTAAGTATTATTGAGGATTGGTATTATATACTTTTTTATAAATTCTTTTTTAGAAATTGCCTTTGAAAAAATGTAGCCTTGAATATAATCGCAAGCAAGCTGCTTTAATAGATCATACTGTTTTTCTGTTTCAACACCTTCCGCTACCACCATTACATCTAGGTTGTGAGCCATAGTGATAATAGCCTTCACGAGAGCAATACTATTATCGTTTGATTCAATATCGCTTATAAATGAGCGATCTATTTTTAAAATATCTATATCTAAGCGCTGTAGATACGCCAAAGAAGAATAACCAACACCAAAGTCGTCAATCGCTATGTCTATATTAATAGTGCTTAAGCGTTTTAATTGTCGCTGTATTGACGAATCTGGATCCATTAAGGTATTTTCAGTGACTTCAATTAAAATAGTGTTGGCGGGTAGTTGGTACTTTTTACTTGCAACAATCCATTCATCCACCCAGCAACCAGCGCGGTCAATTTCAAGAGGTGATGTATTTACACTGACTTGAATTGTCTTTTCACTTAAAACATTGAATTGGACAGTATCTTGAATTGCTTGAGATTTTACCCATTGGCCGATATCGTTTATCAATCCGTTTTTTTCAGCAACAGGTATAAATTCATTAGGCCCTATTAGGCCTCGTTCAGGGTGGTTCCAACGAATAAGGGCTTCAGCTTTAGGTACTGATTTCCCATCAATTGAAAATATAGGTTGGTAATATAATTCAAATTGGTTTTTTACAATTGCAGTGCGTATCTCTTCTATCAGGCGACGCTTTTCTGTGGCTTTTTCTTCGATAGCATAGGAGAAAAACTCATAGCGATTCCGCCCTTTATTTTTAGATAAATACATCGCTTGATCAGCACGTCTAACAAGCTCTTCTACTGTTAAACCATCAGCAGGGAAAAACGTTAAACCTATGCTTGCGGTAACATAGACTGTTTCTTTTTTTATTTTAATGCTCTGCATTAAACTACTTTTTACAGCTTCGGCAATTTTTGATGCTTCATCAGGGCTACTTACACCCTCTAAAATTAATGTAAATTCGTCTCCACCTAAGCGTGCTACTGTATCTTTTGTTGTTATACAGCTTTGCAGCCTCGTTGCTACCTGGTGTAATAATAAATCACCGTAGTCATGTCCAAGGCTGTCGTTTACTTCTTTAAAACCATCTAAATCTATAAATATAAGTGCGAATTTCATTCCTTTAACACTTACTAAGCTTTGTAGTTTTTCGTAAAAATACCGTCTATTTGGTAAATCGGTTAACCCGTCTTGGTAAGCATATTGTTGCAACTGAATATTTGCATTTTCAAGTTCATTAGTACGAAGCCTAACTTGGTTTTCTAATGAGCTTTCTCTTTGCTCAATGTTGTATAGCATATCGTTAAAACAAGAAGTTAACTGTCCGACTTCATCTTGTGATAGTTGTTTAGCGCGTAAACTATAATCATGTGACGTTGTTATTTTATTTGCTGTTTGTGCTAAATATAAAATAGGGTTTAAAAAGCGGCGCCTTAGCAAAAGGGATAAAATGAGGCTGATAGCAAAGGTAAAGACCATCAAAATCATTATAAATTTAAAGTAAAAAGTGATTCTGTCTTGAATGTAACTGTTGTTAGCGCGTATTTTTAATATACCATAATCATGCATATCAAGCTGAAGGGGGGTATTAACCTCAATGCTTTGTTCTATTTCTTCATTTTCGGCTTGAGCAATAACAAGTTGTTCACCAGTCATACTCGTTACCATTATACTAATAACATCTGAGCGTATAAGTATTGGGTTTATAAGCTCTTGTACTGCATCTATATCATTAAACATAAGTGCAGCAGTTATATTGGGTGAAAGCATTTTAGACAGCGACCCCAGGCTTTCTATTTGTTCTTCTTTAGCGCTGGTGATTTCATAAGCACTAAATACAATGGTTACTGTAGCGGTTGATACAAGTGCGACACTCATTAAGATGAATAATAATTTTTTGCTCATTGTATTTAATGCAAATAGTTTTTTCATTGCATTACCTATCTACAACGCGTGCAAGTCGTAGTACTTTTGAACTCATAGTAATGCCTGCATCTTTAAGCTGTTGTGGTGCAATTTCAAAGCGAATTTTACCACTGGAAAGAAAGAATCTGATATGGCCGCCATTTTCAATAAATGAGTCTGTTTCACCAATGACCATAATATTTTTTAGATCTAAAGGAGTTATGTTTTGCCACTGAGCAAATGTATCTGAGGTGATAAATAGCATGTTACACGCAGATGTTGTGACTTCATCAAGAGTGACTAATTTATTATGTAAAGGTAATTTTTTTATAGTGCGATTTTTTAGAGCGGTGTTAGCCACATCAATAAAGTATTTATCAGGGCTACAAATAGTAAATTGATCAAGGGGTTCTAAATGAGAATCCCAGTGTCCAAAACGTGCAAAGTTATACAAGAAGCCTGCTTTTAGCATGTATTCTTTTTCAACAGCGTCAACGCTGGTACTTAAAAGTACCAAGGCTATTAAGCTTCTGTGAATTAGACTTCTTAATTTAATCATCTAATTAGCTTAGAAATTTGCTGAAATTGTAAACGTAATACATTCATCAATATAGTTTGGTAATGTATAGGTTTCGCGCGTATTACTGTACTCAATATGTGAACCTGAAAATAGGTTTTTACCCGAAACTGCAGTAGACCACACAGGCGTAGCCTGCCAATTCCAACTAATATCTAGCGTTGTGTAATTATCAGTATTATATGCATTTGAGTTTACTGCTCGTAATGTCGCAAACACATTATGGTTGGTTAAAAAAGAATAATCGGCTTTTGCAAATAACTGCCTGTTTTTAGAGTCATACCCGATAGCGGGCTCTACTCTAGGAGGTAAATCGTAGTTATAATCGGTGTAACTATAACCAAACTCAGTATTGAGATTATCAATTGGTTGCCATGATACTACTAAGTCGAACCCTTTAGTGGTTGTGTCTGCTACAGATGCAAAGTCTAAATCTATACGAGTCATTGTTAGTGCTTGAAATACTTCTGGAATTCTCCCTACTAGAAATAAATCAAGTATAGGAGTGAATTGTTCAGCATGCGTATTCATATCAATAACCGCTACGTTTTTAGCATCGGTATAATAAGTAGAAAGATCTAATGACCAATCGTTAGCAGTAAAACGGTAGCCTAATTCATAAGATAGATAGTTTTCTGATTTAACTTTGTCATTACCATTTAGGTAGGTTGCAATTCGGTAGTCGTCTATTTGGTCAAAGCCTGAACTTAAACCGGTAAGATCTTTAATTTCTGTACCATTAACTTTAAAGTTGTCGTTAAATTCAATTAATGTTGGTGTACGTACACTTCGCGATATTGCGCCCCAAGTAAGGTGGTTATCTACTGGTTTGTATATAAGTCTTGCTGATGGTTGATTTTCCCAGCCAGTTAAATCGTTATGATCAAGCTTAGTACCAATAATAAAGTCGAGAGTGTCAGGAGTAACATTGTATTGAGCTTGAACAAGTGCACCATATTGTTTGAGGCTATCAAAGTTTTTATCGCTATCTAAAAATACGCTTTCTGCGAAAGATATAGAATTGTATCGGTAGTTCAACCCCCAATCTAACTGTAGAGATTGATATATAAAGTTCATTTGATAATCAATATCTATAGATTCAAAGTCTTCTTTAATATAATTTTGAGAGCCATTTTGTTTAAGCCAAGAAATTTGTAGCATTTGATTGGCATCTGGCGACATTCTGTTTTCAAGGCGCGCCATTATGCGCGAGTCTGTTCGCTTTAAATCATCTGAAAATGAAATGTTTTCGTTGGTTTCATCGACAACACCTCGGTAGTTTTGGCCAAGTGTGGAATGAGTTACATCACCCTGGAGTAGTGCTGACCACTCATCATTAGGGGTAAAGTCAGCTCTAAAACCTAAAGAGTTTTGTTTGGTTGTGTCATTAGGGGGAAGTGAGATGCCTTTTTGGGATTCATTCGCATCTTTTAAGTGCCCATACACTCGGTAGCTGCCTATGTTACTTATATCACCACCGTAGCGAAGATTAGCATCAACATTTATTTGATTACCAGTTGTTACACTTGCGTGTCCACCGCGAGTATCAATACTATTTTTAGTAATGATATTAATAACGCCATTATTTGCGTTACTTCCCCAAAGTAATCCGCCTTGTCCGCGTATAACTTCAATACGTTCAATATCGTACAAAGGAACGTTGAGTGTTTCCCAATAAACAGCGGCAAACTTTGGGGTATATAAGCTTTGTCCGTCAATCATAACCAATAATTTGCTTGAAAAGCGAGAGGCAATGCCTCTTGAGGAAATGGCCCATTGATTGTTATCGAGCTGACGGACAATTAAACCCGGCACCATTTTTAGTGCTTCAGGTACTGATGTAGCACCAGATTTAGTAATTTGTTCTTTACTTAATACATAAATAGATGAGGCGGTATCAAATGCTGATTGTGCTCTTTTCATCGCAGAAGTCGCTTGCACATCCATACCCATTAAAGCATCAAGATCGAGATCTTCATCTTCAAACGGCTCAGCCGTTATAAGAGGGCACACAAAAAGTAATGGCCAAAATAAACGTTGTGATATTTTCACCCAAAAATCTCCTGCGCAATCAAAAAATCAAAAACAATGACTGTTTTTGTAATACATGTGATATCACACAATATTAACATACATTAACAGCGTAAAAGTATAAATGCGATTAAATCAAAATAACTAATGTTGTAGTAGTTAAAAATTTAACTACGGCCAATAAAACAATAAAAAATACAGTAGATACATTTTATACAAGTACATTTATTAAAGAGTAAAAAAATAGAAGTTACTGAGAGCTATATGGTTATTTACAATTTAAAATTTAGGCTATTTTTGAAGGACTTCAAAGTATTTTGCGGTTATTGATTATTTAACTTTGCATATCATGCTTTTGCAGGGCGATATTAATTATACGTGCACGATTAATCTAACTTTGTATTAATTATTAGTGTAGTTTCAATTACCTTTGCTTTTATTAAAGGTATATAGAATACTTAAATTCGCTTGGTTTTGCTTTAAAGGCACCAGAGTATGATGAAAAATGAATTGATTAATGTAGAAGAAGTACTCGATTTAATGCTTGATGCTGTGTGTGTGGTAGATAAACAAGGCACATTTGTTTTTGTAAGTGCTGCATTTGAGCAAATTTTTGGTTATACAGCCGATGAAGTTGTTGGCAAAAAAATGATTAATTATGTTTACGAAGGTGATCATTACAAAACGCATAATGCCGTAACATCGCTATTGTCTGGCGAAACGGTAAACCCTCGCTTCGAAAACCGCTGGATGAGAAAAGATGGTCAAGTAGTCCATATATTATGGTCTGTTCGTTGGTCAGAGCAACATCAAGTAAGAATTGCAGTAGCGCACGATATAACTGAGCGAAAAGTAATGGAAGAGCAGCTCCATTACATGGCACGGCACGATGTATTAACAGGTCTGCCTAATCGATCTTTATTGATGGATCGATTAGAAAAGGTAATTGTTAGTGCAACCAGAGACAACACATTTTTTTCCTTACTGTTTATAGACATAAATGGTTTTAAAGCAGTAAACGATACTCACGGACACGAAACTGGCGATAAGCTTTTATGCGCCATTTCAAATAGGCTCTCAGCATCGGTCAGGCACTACGATACAGTAGGGCGTTTAGGCGGAGATGAATTTTTAATTATTTTAGATAATTTAAGTTCTAGCCACGAAACTTTCAGAATCAAAAATAAAGTCCTCACTGAGTTTAAGGCCGTCTTTAAGTTAGGTGACGTACTATTAAATATTTCACCTAGTATTGGTATTGCAAACTACCCAGAGCACGGTCAAACAGATCACGAACTTATAAAATATGCCGACCAAGCTATGTATAAAAATAAACAACGAGGATTAGATAACGTAACCTACTTACCTCAGTAACTAAGCTGAATTACCACCTTAGATTAAACAATAGTCAAAACGCCCTTAACTATAATACCTTACTTGCCGCCATATTTTTAATATCGGTTTGCCAGTGCTGCGCTAAAAAGTCGATGAAAGCACGCACTGCCGTTTGCTGATAATTACGTGATAAATAAACTGTCCACAAATTATGTCCAGATGATAATGAAGGCGATTACCGTGTTGGCAGCAATACATTTTTTACGAATGATACAGGCGAAAGTAAGGTATCGGTCACTGATTATGCAACCGCAATGATTGATGAAGCGCAAAATGCGGCGCACGTTAATAACCATATTAGTATTGCCTACTAATATGGTTACTAATCAAAAGCGTTTGATTATTTAGATATAACAATACTGGCTCACAAGGTTAAAATAATTTAATCTGAGCGTATTAATTCTTATTAAATTATTTGCCTTATGAGCCTTCTTTTTTCTCTTGCGTTAGCAAGCCTTCCCGCTTTACCAGAGCCAGTTGCTAATAATGCTGTGGCTAAAGTTACAGTACAAAACCAAACCTATTTTTTAAGCTTTATGGGGCTGGGGCGCGATAAACAATACTCGTCAGTGCATAACAAAGTGTGGGCGCTTAAAGTTGGCGATTCACAGTGGCAATCTAAAACTGGTGTGCCTTCAAGCTTGCCATTAAAAGGGCGCTTAGCAAGCACCGCAGTCGGCTTAGGCGAGTACGCTTATGTGTTTGGCGGCTATACGGTAGCAGAGAATCATACTGAAGTTTCAAGCCCCGACGTATATAAGTACGACGTAATAAAAGATATCTACACTCATCTTGCGAGTATGCCAGTACCCGTAGACGATAGCGTAGCGCTGAGCTACAAAGCGCGTTACATTTATCTAATTAGCGGTTGGCATAACGACGGCAACGTAAACTTAGTGCAAGTGTACGACACGCAAAATAATACATGGCAACAAGCCTCGCCATTTTTAGGTGAGCCCGTATTTGGCCAAGCTGCTGCAATTAGCGATAATACCATTGTTATTTGTGATGGCGTTAAAACACAAGCTAATCCTGATTCGCGTCGCTCGTTTGCAGGTGTAGCACAGTGCTTAAAAGGCACAATAGATTCAACTAACCCACAAAAAATAGATTGGCGTACGTTGCCACATCCAACGGGCAGCGCTCACTATCGAATGGCTGCTACCAGCTATAATGGCAATATTTATATGATGGCAGGCTCTAATAACCCATATAACTACAGCGCAATAGGCTACGACGGCAAACCTGCACCAGCAAGTGACCATGTTTGGCGCTTTAGTATCGAAAAAAACGAATGGCAGGTTTTATCCTCAGTTGAAGTAAAGAGTATGGATCATCGTGGTTTACTTGAGCACAGCGGTGTTTTATATCGAATTGGCGGTATTGATAACAGTCAGCAAGTAAGCGCTAACGTACTCGGTTACGAGGCGCCAAAGTGAATACCCTTTACATTACCGGAGCGGGAGTCAGCGCAGCCAGTGGTATTCCCACCTTTAGAGGGGAGGATGGTTATTGGACCATTGGCAGTAAAAATTATACGCCTATGGAAATGGCAACGCGCGCAATGTACCAAAACGCCCCTAAAGAGTTTTTAGCATGGTATTACCATCGCTTTGCAACGTATCGCAACCATGGCCCAAACGACGTACACCATTGGCTAAGTGACAAAAACCTAATTACTCAAAACATAGATGGGCTTGATGGCAAAGCAGGTAATAAAAACTACATTGCTATTCATGGCAGGCTTGATCAAATGACCTTATTTCACCATCAAGGCGATGACGTAACCCCTTTTACCGCTCCGTGGGAAAAGGTTGATGAAAGCTGCTTGCACAACTCTTTATTTGATGTGTTTAATATTCAAAACCAAGCACCTGAGCTTAATTACTCTTTTAAACCCTTTGTTTTATTGTTTGATGAGTACTACACCGAGCTTTATAGAATTAGCGAAGCGCAAAAGCGTATGAGCAACGCCGATAAAATCGTATTTATGGGTACCTCGTTTAGCGTTAACATTACGCAAATGGCAATTGAAATAGCCCGAAATTACGACATTCCTGTTGAAGTGGTTGACCCTGAGCCTGCACATATTTTGCACGCTAACGTGACATATAAAAAAATGAATGCATTAGATTACATTCAATCTAATTAAGAAGTGCTATATTTTAAAGGGATTGATAATGTTTTCTTAAATATTACAATCTCTTTATATAATATTAACGAGTCAAAAATGTTATTATTATCCTGATTATAACAATACTAAAGAGATCTGAATGAGCGACTTAACTGCAATAGCAAACTTGTCCATTTTACTTGTAGAGCCTTCAGAGGTTCAGCAAAAAATAATAATAAAATCGCTTTTAGAAAGTGGTGTAAAACAAGTTGAAACTGCATCTACACAAACACAAGCGCTTAGCTTATTAGCAAGTTATCACCCTGATCTAGTTATAAGCTCTATGTATTTATCTGACGGGACAGCCGACTCACTATTGCAAGAAATAAGATCAAATCTTATCACCGAGCATCAACCTTTTATGCTTATATCGAGCGAGCGTAATAAAAAATACCTTGAGCAATTACGTCAATCGGGTGTTCTAGCTATTTTGCCTAAGCCTTTTAGCGCAAAAGCCATTACCCGCGCACTCAAAGCAACCCTCGATATTATAAGCGAAGAAGAAGTAGAACTTGATCATTTTGACGTAACGCTGCTGCGAGTTTTAGTGGTAGACGACAGCCGCTTTGCGCGTAAACACATAATACGCGTACTTGCGGGTATGGGAATACCAGAACCAATAGAAGCTGAAAACGGTAAAGAAGCTATTGAGCACTTAAATAACCAATCGTTTGACTTAATTGTAACCGACTACAATATGCCAGAAATGGACGGACGAGAACTAACAGAAACCGTTAGAAGCTCAAATAGTTACTCACATATTCCTATTTTAATGGTGAGCTCAGAGGCAAACGAAACGCACCTAGCAAATATAGCTCAAGCGGGAGTTGATGCTATTTGTGATAAACCGTTTGAACCGGCCACAGTGCGAGAATTATTGTTTAAAATAATGTCTTAAAAGTAAGTACAAGCGTAGGACTGTTATTATTTGGCCTACGCTCACCTTTAAAATACATTTACTATTACAGTTTTCCTAATCTATAAATGAGTAATGCAGTTTTTTTAATGTTTTTATCAAGGCTGGTTAAATCGGCTGTTTCGTTTTTAGTGTGCGCGCCGCTGCCCATCAAACCTAAACCATCAAGTGCCATATCAACATGATTTGCCGCAAACGAAATATCAGCTGCACCTGCGTTGCGAGGGTTGGCGGCTACTACTTTGTTGAAGCCTAAATCATGGCTTGCGTCGCTGTATAATTCTAATAGCTTTTTATTGCCATCAGTTAATGCCATTGGCGGGTAACCGTCTTCAAAAATAAGCTCTGCTTTACTGCCATTTAAACTGTTGCTAGCAATGAGTTGCATTGATCTTTTTGCGTTTTCGAATTGCTTTGGCGATAGTGCGCGTAAATCACCTGCTACATGCACGGTTTGTGCTATTACATTACTTTTACCAAACGCCGTTGCTGACGAATTAGCACTGTCGTAGTCGGCATTTGTACCACCTACAATAAGCCCTGGGTTAAATGTTAAATTAGGTTGCGTGGCAAGTTGCTCTCTAAAATCATTTAAAATGCGTGATGCTTCGTAAATAGCGCCATAACCAACGCTTTCGCTAAATATTTGTGACGAATGCGCTGCATTTGCCGTTACATTTAGCGTCCAGCCTGTATAACCACGGCGCGCCGCCATAGCAGTTTTTATATTGTTATCGCCATTTTCATAACCAAGCGCTACGTCAGCCCAAATTGCCGCATCAACAATAGCTTGTTTAGATAAGCTAAGCGGGCGACCGCTGCTTTCTTCATCGCCGGTTAGTAACACTTTTATGCTTACATTTTCGAGTAAATTAAGGGCTTGTAAGCTTTTAAGTGCAGTAATTATTACCGTGTTACCGCCTTTCATATCGGCAACGCCTGGGCCACTTGCGGTGTTTTCATCAAGCTGTTTGTAAGTAGTAAAGTTATCGTTTTTGGCAAATACCGTATCTAGATGGCCGATCATCAGTATTTTTATTGCATCGGGATCATTACTCTCATGGGTTGCTAATACATGTCCTGCGCGGTTGAACGCACTGCCATCAAGCCATTCTACTTTAAAACCTATGGCTTTAAGCTGCTCGCTTGTCAGCGCACCTACTTTTTTTACACCTTCAATATTAAGCGAACCGCTATTAATATTTACGGCTTGCTCTATTTCTTGCAGTGCTTGGGGAATATTTTTATCGACCTGTTTTACTATTTCACGCTCATTTTTATCAAGCGCAGCATGGCTTGTAAGCGGTAAGGTACTAGCAAGTGTGAGGATAAGTGCATGGCTAAATTTTAAAAATGACATAACAGCATAATAAGTGAGAAATAAGAGTATTTAATATGAAGTAAAAATACAGAGGATTCAATAGGAGTAGGTTGTGATTTTTAACTAATTTTATAAGTAATAACGAGCTACAAGTTTAAGGGTGAACGCGTTATTAGTTTAAACACAGGTATTTAAAATATAACCTTTTAACTAATAATCAAGCTGTGCAACTAAACAGCAATTTGCCTGATATTACTGACCTCCACCATTTTGGATTTTTGCTACATTTAGAAAAGTTGAGACTGAACTAACTGTTTACAAATACTTATTTTATAGCTAGGGTAAAATCATTGTAATATAAGGATATTTGTCATTTTTTAGGTGACAAATGTCGTAGACTAAATTGTAAGATTCATAGGTATACACAATGAATAACTTAGTTGTATTAATAACGGGTGCTAATAGGGGAATCGGTTTCGAATTAGCCAGACAATACCTTATAAATGGATGGACAGTAATTGCTACCTGTAGAAATCTAGAAACGGCGGTTGGTCTAGTTTCATTGCAAGGTAACTTTCCAAATAAATTGTCGATTGAATTAATGGATATCACTTGCCCTGAAAAAATTAAGGCGTTGGCAAGTAAACTTAATGAGGAAAATATTAAATTAGATTTAATAGTAAATAATGCGGGATATTTGGATCGAGAAAACACAAGTATCCATACTATTAATTACGCTAATGCCGAAATGTGTTTTAAGGTGAATTCACTTGGACCACTATATTTAACTCATTGCTTTTTACCTTTAATAAATAAAAAACGCTTATGTAAGATAGCCGTTATTTCTTCTGCTATGGGATCTTTGTCGCTAGAACAAAGTGTGGATTGGTATGGTTATCGAATGTCTAAAGCAGCAGCCAATATGCTAGTAGTGAACTTATCACAAGAACTTGTTAATGATAATGTGGCTGTGGTAGCTGTTCACCCCGGTTGGGTTCAAACCGATATGGGTGGCTCTACAGCAAGTGAAAATGTTGTAGATTCGGCTCTTGGAGTTATGAACGTTATTCTGAATTTATCTATTGATAATACGGGAAAGCTTTATAGTTTTAATGGTGATGAGTTACCGTTCTAATAAATATAACAACACGCTATGAGGTGGATAACTAGTAAAGTCAGCTATTAATTGCAAATTTTAAAACTGCTGAGCCTCTTCGTTTTAAGGCTATTAAATACGTCAATTCATCGTAGGGTGTTAACGCGGTTTAAGATCCATAACCCATTCATGCAGCGCTCTAGGTATGTAAGTGAGAAATAAGAGTATTTAACATGAAGTAAAAATACACAGGATTCAATAGAAGTAGATTGTGATTTTTAACTAATTTTATAAGTAATAACGAGTTACAAGTTTAAGGACCATGGGGTGTACGCATTATTGGTTTAAACACAGATATTTAAAATATAACCTGTTAACTAAGTAGCCATTATTACAACATAGCAATATGTCTTATATTACTGATCTCCACCATTTTGGGGTTTTGCTACATTTAGAAAAGGTAAGGCGAATCTAACTAACTGTTTACAGTTGTTTATTTTATAGCTAGGATAAAATCATTGTAATATAAAGACATTTGTCGGTTTGTAAAACGACAAATGTCGTAGACTAAATTGTTAGGTAGCTAAATGGAATTTGATAACTGGTTCACGCCTTTTGAACTCGGAGAGGTTTGGTTAATAGATCTTTCTTGGGGTACCAAAGAGTGGACGCTTGAAAAAGCAGATGGCGTTAAATATATAATCTCAGGAAGTGATAAACACGAAAGTACTGAATTAATCGTTCGTGTATTTCATGAAACTAGTGAGACTATTTATGAAATATCCTATGAATCCGTTAATGGCTACCGCTGCCTAGATGAACATGGGTTAACTGAGATATGGAATGGGAATCCACCTAAAGCCAATACATTTAAAGTTAAAGGTCACGGCTGGCAGCAAGAAAGCCCATTAACTTTTTTTATGGGTAATTCTGATGAGTGGGCTCATTTAATTGTCACTAAAGATGAGTGTTTAGAAGTGATTTGTCAGGATGCTCCAACTATTAGAGCAATTGAAAAAGTAGCTCCTGTGAAAGCCGCTACCTAACAAGGGTTTTCAAGACGGACAAATTACAGTTGGCTTTTTGTTCGTGCCTCACCTATTTTAGCCAACTGTAATTTGCCGCTTAAAACGGCGTTAGGTGTTTTCAGAATGCGGTTAACTTTGATAGTATTATCGATATTTTATAGTTCTTTTTTATTTGCTCATAAAGATACTGGGGTTAAAATCCAAGATGATGGAGTTTTAATTGGTCTTCCGCAGAAATATGAACCTGCATCATTTGATCGTAAATCATTAACTCTTCAAATTGCAGATAAAAAGTTAATTATGCCAGAGTGCCTTTCAAAGTATTTTGGAGATAATAGTACATTTATGTATTCATTGGATATATCAAGTTCTTGGTATCATAATTTAACGCGTTTACCACCATATTTAAATATGACTATAACTCCCGACAATCAAAATATTGAATATACTATTAGGTTTAATATGAACACCTTAGAAGTAATGAAAGGGTATAGTTTGCCTAAAAAAAGAGGAGTTCAAGGTGTCAGGTATAGTTTAGAACCACTTGGCTTTACATCAGAGTGCTTAACATCTATTAAAATAGTTTCGGTGGAATAAACACCTAACAAGGGTTTTCAAGCCGGACAAATTACAGTTGGCTTTTTGTTCGTGCCTCACTTATTTTAGCCAACTGTAATTTGCCGCTTAAAACGGCGTTATATGGCAAGGCGAATATGGCTAATTTTGCAGGTTTAAATTTACATGATGCAACTCTAATTAATATTGAATTTGATTGGGCAAATGCTTTAACGTTTGTAAGCTTTAAATTGCATCTTGAGAAAGTAGTAATTAAGTTTAGTGATTGTACAAATGTATCTATTCCTCATGAAAATCTTTGGGGACAATCGGCTTCTGTAAATGCAATTAG
This sequence comes from Pseudoalteromonas sp. NZS37, assembly GCF_015864265.1. NCBI lineage: Bacteria > Pseudomonadati > Pseudomonadota > Gammaproteobacteria > Alteromonadales > Pseudoalteromonadaceae > Pseudoalteromonas > Pseudoalteromonas sp. NZS37. Next base: position 15,482 of record NZ_JADYXL010000003.1, read on the forward strand.
ACAAGATGGTAATACGTTTAAAATTGAAATGCAGTCTGGTGATATTATTTCAGTAAATTCAAGCTCTTTCTCTGTAGAGTAATTGCCATATAACAAGCCACTAAAGCAGGACTCGTAACAGTTGGCTCGGTTCCGCTTCGCTTCACATTTTAGCCAACAATTAGTCGCCTCTTAGTGGGGCGTTATAAGGCGTAATCAAGTATGGATAAACAAGCGAGGATGAAGCTTCGTAGAAAAGCTGGTTATAGAGATTTGCCTAAACCACAGGTCAAATATCAGGGGCCAGAGTATTCTATGTCTTTTGCTTGTTGTGAATGTAAAACCTCAAACATGCGACAATTCAATCTTGAACCATGTCATTACCCCAAAGTAATTGAGTGTCCTGTTTGTAAAGGTGTAGCTGTAAATTTAGGCCGTCATTTTAAACCACCTAAAAAATCAGATACGGCACAATGGAAAAAAGTAGAGTTTTTAATTGAGCATGGTTTTGTATTCCAAAAAATTCGACTAATTAAAAACAGCTACGAGAGTGTGCCTTATCCAGAAACTCTAGCGCAAGCTAAAGAGTTTGTTGTAAAGTATGAAACGTATGCAGTTAAAACGTCATATAACAAGACGATCCAATAAGGACAAAAAACAGTTGGTTTTGTTCCAGCGTGAATTACAGTGACACCCAACCTAAATCTTGTAATGCTTTAAAAACGCTTAGGGTTAATTAAAGGAGCTCATTTTTTAATTGAATTTGGCTGTTGGAGTTATTTTACAGTCTCGTTAGTTGCCAAGGATAATAATGAGAACATTTCAGCTTTTAGGTTTTATACTTGCGATTGTTGGGTTTATTTTAGGCTACGTGATGCTAGCCCCAATTGATGGTGAAGCATCCGACGCTTCAGCAGGAGGTACAGGCATAGGCATTATGTTTATGGTGTTACCTATACTTGGTTGGTCTGCGTTAATATTAGTGCCCTCTTCAGTAGCATTGTTCAACCATGAAATAAGAGAACGCACTTATTTCAGAGGCAATTTTTGGCTAAACCTTTGGAAAGTAAACCTAGTTATTTCTTTTGGATATATTGCCGTTGTCCTATATTTTTCTTACATATGGTTTAAGGACAGCATTGGCAATTAACAAGACTTTAAATGCCTAATACCTTTAATTCATTCTTACCTACTAACATCTAACCCAAACTAAGCACTAACAACCATCAGGTTTAACGCCATTAGCATTAAACCTGACAGCCCGAACTCAACCAAGCAACATTTAATTAGTTGGCATTAAATAAATCTCGCGTACGCTGTTGCGCTGGTTTGCTTCAATAGCAAACAATACCGCGTCGGCTACATCTTGCGGATCGAGTTTGTCGGGTTTAGCTTCATCAAAAAACGGGGTGTTTACCATGCCTGGGGCTATGGTTGTGCAGCGGCCGTTCCACTCACTCATTTCCTCAGCTAAGTTTTGTCCAAAGCCATAAGCAAACCATTTAGTTGCACCGTAAATAGAGCCGCCGATTGGCTTACGGCCAGCGGCAGAGCTGGTTAATATAAAGTGACCTTTATTTTGGCGTAAATGCGGCAGTGTTAATTTTGCAGTCCACAGTAGGGCTTTAATGTTTATGTCAATCATGGTTGACCACTCATCGGGATCACCTTTTTCGGTGCCAGCGGTTGAAACACCCATACCCGCGTTAGCAAAGGCTACATCTAATCGGCCAAACTTTTCAATGCCTTTGGTAACTACGTTTTCAAGCGCGGTAAAGTCGGTTGCATCTGCGGCTACGCTCAGTGCGTTATCTGATCCTAGCTCGGCAACAAGTTGGTTAAGTTGCTCTTCTCTACGGGCGGTTAATATAACTTTATGACCGTTGTTTACTAAGGTTTTTGCCGTTGCTTCACCAATGCCACTAGAAGCGCCGGTTATGAGTACTATTTTCTCTTTTGCCATGGTTTTTTCCTTATTAACAAATGAATAAAGGCGCAGCTCAATGTGCGCCATGCAGTTATTGCGCTATGTCAAAATTGACTGATAAATCGTCAGCTTGCGTTAGGCTAATTTGTTTTAGTTGATAAATATTAAAATCAGCATCTATTTGCTCTGCATCGTCTAGGTGTGCGCTACATGTATAAGCAAGTTGGTAGTCGCCTGGTGTTATGAATGCGAGTTCAAATTCGTATTCATTATCGTCTGCATCAAATACAACATTGGCAGTAGCTAACGGAGCGTTATCAGGCGTTTGGTCATCTATTCCATGAATATCTGTTGGGGTTTGTGCTTGCGCAGAGTAAAGGTAAACAGCATGGCCAAATGATGAATCATCAGCAGCAAGATCAATGTTATCAGTCTCGCAATTGTTTATAAGTGTTTGGCTTACAGTGCCTTCAATATCTTGTGATTCAGAGAGGTTTTGCAAACGCACACCGCGAGGTTTTAAAAATACTTCGTTATTATTTTGTGGATCAACCAATGATTTTTTTAAATCAAACTCTAATACAAACTCGTTGTCGGTTTGATTGAGTGTAAAGCCATCTAGCTGAATTTCGCCCACGCCATCATTACCTTTTCTTTTTACGATAAGCGGTGCAATGCTGCCGTCTTCATAAACTACGTGAGATGTTAAGCTAAGGTTGTTTGTGTCGCCGTTTATTACTTGCGCGCGGATCCACGAATAATCACCTGCAGGTACTTCTTGATCGTCAAGTAATTGAAAAATATCGTCGCCCGTATAGTCTAGTAAATTGACCATTTGCGCTAAGGTGGAATCGTTTTTAGAGCGAGTTTCAAAGCTAACTTCTTCACCTTCTTGGGCTTTAATTGTTATTGAATCAAATACAACGTTAACTTGTTTTAAACCAGTGACTGGAGCGTCGGAAATACCTAAACTAAAAGTTGCTTTATCACTTGTTTGTGGGGTTGTTTCAGCATCGTCATTTGATGAGCCGCAGCCTGCTAAGGCAAAAATAATAGCGCTACTTAATATTGTTGATTTAAAGTTCATGGTTGTTTCCTCTTATTTGATTTGTTAAGTGTATGTATTTGACCCTTAACCTAAATTGAATTAAAAATATGAGGAGTTAGAACTTTAACATACTGTTTTAAAACGTTTTTAATTTCATAGATTTAATCGTTTTTTACTATATACTCGCGCCACTTCTTTTGAAGTCGGTTTTTATTAGATTTAACCATTATTTTGCTGAGTTTCAGCCACATTTATCGGAACAAACATGAAAGATAAACTCTTAGCGTTTTGGCAAAGCCATTCAGAAACAATCATCACTTTAGGATACAAAGTGATTTTAGCGTTGGTGATTTTAATTGCGAGTGCCTTAATTGCACGCTCGGTTAAAAAAGCGATTAAAAACTCTAAATCGCCATTAAAAAGAGTGGATAGTACGCTGCTTCCTCTTTTATCGAGTATTGCTGGTTATTTAGTTTATATAATTGGTGGGCTATTTATTTTAGATATTTTTGGCGTTAATACGGCCAGTTTAATTGCGCTAATGGGTGCTGCTGGTTTAGCGATTGGTTTAGCCCTTAAAAATACGCTGAGCAATATTGCTGCGGGTATTATGCTGCTAATACTCAGACCTTTTAAAATAGGCGACTTTGTTGATGCCAGTGGCACGCTTGGTACTGTGAGTGAAATAAACTTGTTTACCACTATTTTTAAAACCACCGACGGTCTTTATATCGCATCGCCTAACGGCAAAGTGTGGGGTGGCAATATTAAAAACTTTACCCGTAATGGCAAAAGACGAATGGACATAGTGGTGGGGATTTCGTATGCCGACTCTATTGACGTTGGCTTAAATGTACTTAAAGAATTAGCCGCATCAGAGAGCCGATTACTTGCAGAGCCTGCACCTAAAGTAATGGTGACATCAATAGGCGAAAGCGCAGTGAACATTCAATTACGTGCGTGGACTGTTAATGGTGATTATTGGCAAACTGTGTGGGATTTAAATAAACGCGTTAAAGAAGCAATTGAAGGTGCTGGGCTGAGTATTCCGTTTCCGCAGCGTACGCTGCATATATCTGAGTCTATGGCGTCGGCAATAACTGTTAACAAAGATGCTTAAATATGTATTAACATAAACACAAATAAAAATAGCGAGCCTTGGCTCGCTATTTTTGTATTAGCCGTAGTATTAGCCTTTGTGTTAACTGAGGTATTAACCTTCTAATTGAAAGTCGTACACTGAGCCTAAATTAAGTAGCTGCGTTAGCTCATCAAGTGCTTGGTAGCTTTCAGTTAATAGGGCTGAGTCTGCAAAGTCACTTGCGCCTAATTTGTCGCGGTAGTTACGTTTTGCCCAGTCACACAGTTGTGTGTATTTAGTATCAGTTAAAATAACCTCTGGGTTTACTGCAGCAAGTTCTTGCTCGTTAAGGGCTACACGTAAACGCAAACAAGCTGGGCCGCCGCCATTTTGCATACTTTGGCGTAAATCAAAAAACTGCACTTGGTTTACTGGGTTATCTGCCATGATCATTTCTTCAATGTAGGCGTTAACCGCGCTGTTGCGTTTACATTCTTGTGGTGCCACTAACAGCATTGAACCATCTTCAAGGCTCACTAGCTGGCTATTAAATAAGTAACTACTTACAGCATCGGTAATGCTTACTTTATCGGTAGGTACTTCAATAATATAAAATTCTTTATTGCCCACATACGCTTCGCGAATATCTTGCAGTGCCAAAGCTTGGTTTAAAAATGCTTGCTGGTGGCACAGTAATACGTTGGCGTTACCTACTGCAATTACATCGTTATGAAACACACCTTGGTCTATTACGTCTGGATTTTGCTGTAGTAAAATTTGGCTTGAATCTTTTAAGTTATGTAAGCGACAAATTGCTTCTGAGGCTTCGAGTGTTTGCCTTGCAGGAAATTTAGCTGGTTTTGGTAATTGGCTGTTAAACGCGCTGGCACCAAATACAAACATTTCAAGGCCTTGCTCGCCGTGGCTGTCACAAAAACGAGTATGGTTTGCTGCACCTTCGTCGCCAAAAAAGCCTTGGTCGGGTAAATGGGTATGATGCGCAAAGTATTTGTCGTTGTTAAACATCGCTTTTAATAAGCGTGTAGTGGTTGCAGGCTCTAATGAACGATGAAACTTATTATTTAAATTAGCTGAAGTAAAATGTACTTTGCCGTCGGTTGTATCAGGTGATGGCGATACCGTAGCGGCATTGGCTGTCCACATTGCAGACGCTGAATAACACGCGCGTAATAAAATAGGATCTGCTTTAAATGCTTTGTGAATTACTTGTGCATCGTTACCGGTAAAGCCTAAGCGGCGCAGTACGTTTAAGTCGGGGCGCGCATGAGGGGCAAATACACCTTGAGTTAGGCCTTTGTCGTGCATGGCTTTCATTTTTTCAAGGCCTTGAAGCACAGCCTCTTGAGGATTTGAAAAGCTTGCTGCGTTATTTAACGAGGCAACATTACCATACGATAAACCAGCGTAGTTGTGAGTAGGGCCAACTAAGCCATCAAAATTAACTTCCAAAGCGTGCATACACGTTCCAACTAAAAATTATCAATAGGGTGCAACAATACAACGCAATAGGGTTGCTTGCAAAGTTATAAACGCAGTGTTTTTACTAATTTTTTTGATGTTTTTAAATGTGGAGTTTATTACAAGGGGGTTGTTTTTATATTGAATGATTAATTTGAAGTTTAATTAAAATGTACACATAAATTTCATAGTGTGCAAAAGCTTAGCCTAAAGTAGGTTTATACATTTAAGCTTTATGCCAAGCCTTTACACAATACGATGCTACTTAACATAGGCGCGTTCTTTATCAGCGGTAGTGCGGGTATTTGTAGGGTCATTAACTTGCCAAACGCTAATGTCTAAACGCCATAAAAGGTAAAGGGTATGGTATAAATTGAACATGGTTTTTCCTTGGTATTTTCACTGAACACATCAGTTTATAGGAAGAAGTATGCCAACATTAACTTGAATATTTTATGAATAGAAATCAGGTGTTTAGTATTTAAGTGTAAATACATACTTAAGGATTAGCACCAAAGAGGTGAAGTATTACTAAAAGATGCACCAACGTGGTGTGTTTTTAACAAAAAGCCCTGCAACTATTAGGTCACTTAAATGTGCAAGGCTTTTTTAAAAATGTAGTCACTTAAAAAGTAAATTAGCGGCCTACTTTTCCTTTTACTAAAGGCTCGAACGACATTACTTTAAACTTACCGTGGCTTTGATTTTTGCCATTATTAAGTACAGGCGAATTATGTAAGTCGTCAACGGTAAAGTATATTTTATGATCGGCTCCGTAGCTAAAACCATCAGGCCAGCTTAAGCGTTCGTCTTTAAATAATACTTCGTAGTCGCCAGTGGGTTTAACTACGCCAATTGCGCCATTGGTTATGTCGGTTACATATACGTTACCGCCGCCATCAACAATAATACCATCTGAAATTGGCTTAGTGCCGTAACGCGTAACTTTGTCTTCAAGCGCTTTAGCCGAAAGGCTCTTGTTATTTATATCGCTGGTGGCAATGCGGTAAACCGACGTGCCCGACATAGAGCCAAAGTAAAGCCAGTCTTCGTTAGGGTCAAGCGTAATTGGGTTAACACCTAAGCGGGCAGGTTGTCCGCCAAGGCTCATTGTGCGCCCATCAATAACCATATCGATATTTTCGGCAGTGGTGTAATGGCTATTTTGTAACACTCTGCGTGCGACACCTGTTTTAAGGTTAACCGTAATAATAGCGGCTTGGCTGCCTTGGGCTGTGTCAGCAATGTATACAACGCCATGCTTATTATCGATGACTAAATCGTTTAAAAACGAGGTGTCGGTAATGGTCGGTTTAGCCAGATAAATAATTTTATGCAGTTGCTCTTTGTTTGTATCCCAACCTACTAAGCGCCCAGCGTGATCGGGCCCTGAAGTGTCAAGCATCCATAAAACGCCATCGCTTGATACGTTTATACCAAGTACATCGTAAAAACCTTTACCGTTATTGTACGCGTATGCCCATTCTTCATTAGGGTAGGGCTTAGTTGTTCCATCGCTTAAAAGCTCCATAATTTTTTGCTTTTGGCCAAAAAAGCCATGCACAGATAAAAACTTTCTGCCGGATGGGGTAATAGCAATGTTGCCCGGTGGGTGCTGCGCATCAAAAGTGGCTACTGTTTTTAAATCAGCATTTTGGTTAGCAGTATTAGCAGATACGGCGTTGCTACCTAAAAGTGCCGTGCTACACGCCGCAGCTAATAGTAATTTTTTAATATGAGTCATTTTTAAAACCTTTTAAAACACGTTTATTGTTTAAAAATTAAGAGCCTAATCGGCTAAGTCGTTTACTACTAAATCGAGCAGCTGCATCAATTGCTTCGCTTGTGTTGCATTTACACTATCAAATTTACATAAAATATTTTTAGGAATATCGGCTGCTTTTAACTTAAGCGATTGGCCATGCTGAGTTAGCTGCACTAGGCGTTTGCGTTTGTCGTGCTCATCTTTAATAACAGCCAGTAATGATTTGTCGCTCATTTTTTTGAGTATTTGGGTCATTGCACCGCCATCTATCGCGGTTTTATCTATTAGCCCTGCAATTGTTATTTCGTCTTGCTCCCACAGGGCCATCATTACTACGTATTGCGGGTAAGTTAAATTTAGCGCGTTTAAAGGCTCGCGATACGCACGCGCAATGCTGTTAGATGCCATGTATAACCGATGACATAACTGATTTTTTAACTTTAATTGCTCAAACGCCATAACGTTATCCTTTATTTCGATACATGTTATTTTAATTTGCATGCAAAGTATTTGCAATCTCTAATTACTTGTTCTATTATTTTGCACACAAACTAAATTGATTGATGTTTTTAAACTTTGGAGTTCATTATGAATGTATTACAAAACGTAGCTTACACTGCAAAAGCAACTGCAACTGGCGGCCGTGAAGGCGTAGCTAAATCTGATGATGGTCGTTTAGATGTAAATTTATCGACACCTAAAGGTTTAGGCGGAGACGACGGACAAGGCACTAACCCAGAGCAATTATTTGCCGCAGGTTATGCAGCATGTTTTATTGGCGCACTTAAATTTGTAGCAGGTAGCGAAAAAATAGATTTACCAAGCGACACACATATTAATTCACAAGTGTCTATTGGTGCTATTGAAGGCGGTTTTGGTATTGCGGTAAAACTAGCTGTATCACTAGGTGATATGGATAAAGCTGCAGCGCAAACGCTTGTAGATAAAGCACACCAAGTATGCCCATATTCAAACGCAACACGTGGCAATATTGAAGTAGAGCTTTCAGTTATTTAATAACTAAATAAAGAAAAGTTATAAAAGCACACAACGACAATTAGTCGTTGTGTGCTTTTTTGCGTTTAAGGCATAAAAATTAAATATACGATAAAACGTATATTCACTATTCCATATGTTGTTGTTTTGTTTTATTGTGTATGCATAAGCACAGTGAGGACAGTATGGAACAATTCAACCCACTTCAATTTTATAAATGCCTAGCAGACGATACACGTTTAAAAGCAATGCTGCTAATTAGCCATCAAGAAGAGCTGTGTGTATGCGAGCTTGTTGTTGCACTTAAATTAAGCCAACCTAAGGTATCTCGCCATTTAGCGCAGTTAAGACAATGCGGATTATTAAGCGACCGTAAACAAAATCAATGGGTGTACTACAGTATTAACAAAGCACTGCCAGAGTGGGCTAAAAATGTATTAACGCAAACGCTAACTGCTAACTCTTCATTTTATCAAAACGATTTAACGCGCTTAAACGCTATGGGTAATCGCCCTGAGCGTGCAGCTAGCTGTTGTAACTAACTAATAAATTAACTTATTAAAGGTATTTAATTATGACTATTAAAGTAGGTATTAACGGTTTTGGCCGTATGGGACGTTTAACACTGCGTGCAGCAGTTGATTGGTCAGAAATAGAGTTTATTAAAGTAAATGATGTAGCGGGCGATGCTAAAACCCATGCACATTTAATTGAATTTGACTCAGTACACGGACGCTTAGCGCAGCAGGTTACTAGTGATGATAATAGCTTTAGTGTGGGTAAACACACGATTGCAGTTACCAACAACAAAACCATAAATGAAACTGATTGGTCAGATTGCGATGTAGTAATAGAGGCCAGCGGTAAAATGAAAACCACTGAGCTGTTAAACCAATATTTAGCGCAAGGTGTTAAGCGTGTTGTGGTAACAGCACCAGTAAAAGAAGACGGTATTTTAAATGTAGTAATGGGTGTAAACGATGACCTATATAACCCAAGTGAGCATAAAATTGTTACAGCTGCTTCTTGCACAACTAACTGTTTAGCGCCAATAGTAAAAGTACTCCAAGAAAAAGTGGGTATTAAGCACGGCTCAATGACTACTATTCACGACATTACTAATACCCAAACGATTATTGATGCCCCTCATAAAGATTTACGCCGTGCGCGTTCGTGCGGTACTAGTTTAATTCCTACTACAACCGGTAGTGCAACGGCTATTACGCATATTTTCCCTGAGCTTAAGGGGAAATTAAACGGCCATGCTGTGCGTGTACCTCTTACTAACGCGTCAATTACCGATTGTGTTTTTGAGCTGGAGCGAGGTGTTACACAAGATGAAGTAAACACTTGGTTTAAAAACGCTGCAAATAACGAGCTAAAAGACATTTTAGGCTACGAAGAAAGACCGCTTGTATCTATAGATTACAAAACAGATCCGCGCAGCTGCACCATAGATGCCCTTTCTACTATGGTAATTAACAACACCCAACTTAAATTATACGCTTGGTATGATAACGAGTGGGGTTATGCAAACCGTACTGCTGAGCTAATGCTTAAAGTTGCAAAAAGTGATTTAGTTTAATCTCATTTAAAAGGTTTAACGCTATGTTTGCGCAGTTGGCTAACTTACCGAGTTCTATAAAGCAATATTTAATAATTACTGGTAACTATTGGGCATTTACTTTAACCGACGGTGCACTACGCATGTTGGTGGTGCTGTATTTTCATCAGTTAGGTTATGGTGCATTTGCAATAGCCATGTTGTTTTTGTTTTATGAAATTTTTGGTGTGATCACTAATTTAGTAGGTGGTTGGCTTGGCGCGCATTTAGGGTTAAATAAAACCATGAATGTAGGGCTTGGGCTGCAGCTTGTAGCTTTGGCCATGCTTTGCGTGCCAGGGGATTGGTTAACCGTTGCCTATGTTATGGCAGCGCAAGCGCTTAGCGGTATAGCTAAAGATTTAAATAAAATGAGTGCCAAAAGCGCCATTAAGTATTTAGTACCGCAAAGCGATGAGGGGCAAAGCCAGTTATATAAATGGATTGCCATACTTACAGGCTCTAAAAATGCGTTAAAAGGGGTGGGCTTTTTTTTAGGCGGCTTATTACTTACTGTATTTGGTTTTGTGGGGGCATTAATAAGCCTAATTGCATTACTTAGTGTTGCGTGGGTTATTAGTTTAATTTTTTTGAAAGGCGATATTGGCAAAGCTAAAAACAAACCTAAGTTTAAAGAGTTATTTTCTAAATCCCGTGCAATCAACTTACTTAGTGCTGCGCGTTTATGTTTGTTTGCAGCGCGTGATGTGTGGTTTGTCGTTGCATTACCGGTTTACTTAGCCGCTCAGTTCAACTGGGATCACTGGTGGGTAAGCGGCTTTATGGCTTTGTGGGTTATTGCTTATGGGCTGGTGCAATCGCAAGCACCGCGTATAACAGGGCAAAGTGATTCAAATTCACACTCAGTCAAAAAAGCGTATTGGTGGGTTGCTTTATTAAGTGGCGTAACCTGTATTTTAGCGTTGTTGATGCAATTTGATATCGCGGTACATTTTACGCTTGTAATTGGCTTACTTATTTTTGGTGGTGTATTTGCCGTAAATTCATCACTGCACAGTTACTTAATAGTAAGTTTTGCTAAAAATGATGGGGTGTCGCTCGACGTTGGCTTTTACTATATGGCTAATGCAATAGGGCGCTTGCTTGGTACGGTGCTCTCTGGCTGGGTTTTTCAAGTGTATGGGCTTAGTGCATGTTTATGGGTGAGTGTGTGTTTATTAATTGCAGCCTCAATCACAACGGCACGCTTAGCTAAACTTTAAAAAACTCAACATATTGTATTAAATTCAATTTGTTTAACGATATTCATAGCTTCGTTGGTTAGATCTACTAAACTATATCAGTAGTTTTAATTTAAGGGTGAGATGAATGCGGGAAATATCGCTAGCAAAAAAATTACTTTGGCTTACTGTCGGAAGTATATTTATCACTGTATTAGTGCTTTCGAGCATTTTGTGGTGGCAGTTATCTGCAAGTAATACCGAACTAGCAAGCAAGTCAGAAGATTATATTGTTGCTGAAGTGGAAGAAAAGTTAAATGCGAATGCAGCAATATATGGTGAAAAAATAGCGGGCTTTATTAACGAAGCTTACCGAGTGCCATACTCTTTAGCTGCGTTATTAGGTGATGCTGCTAAAAGCGAAAGCCTTAGTCGCGATACAGTAGTGAGTATTAATCGCTCTATTTTAGAACAAAATACATTACTCTCATCTATTTACTCTCAGTTTGAACCAAATGCGTTTGATGGACAAGATTCAAGCTTCACAACCGGCTATAAGCACTCGGTTAATGGCGATGGTACGCTAGAAGTTTATATAACACGCGATCAGAATAACGTGATTGAGCAGCAAAAAGTAGCTAATGCCGCAGATAAATATATTACCTCACTTAATGAGTTCGGCATTCGTGAAGCACATTGGTACTTGTGTGCAAAAGACACACTCAAGCCTTGTATTATGGAACCGTATTTATACGAAATCCCATCTGGCGATTCAGTAATGCTTACCTCATTAACAGTGCCTATTTTAAAATCGGGTCAGTTTATTGGTTTAGCGGGTGTTGATTTAACACTGCCGACCTTTCAGGCCATGACTGAGGAACTTTCTAAACAGCTTTATAATGGCCAAGCTAAAGTAACCGTGCTTAGCGATATTGGGTTAGTTGTAGGGAGCAGCCATTATAAATCTAAATTAGGGCGCCCATTCAAAGAAGCTGTTAGTTCTAACTTGTTTAAAGAGCTTGAAAAATTTAAGGGCCAAAAAGGCATATTTAAAACATCATCTGAGTATTTAGTTAATTACCCTATAAATATAAAACTAGCCAACACCGACTGGTCCTTAATTATTGAAGTACCTAGTAACTTAGCTTTAGCGGGCCCTGATGCACTGTCACAAGATATGGCCGATACTGCAAACGATTTAGGCGCGATGATTTTAATTACAGGTGCTGTTATTGGCGTTATTGCATTTTTAATAATGAAATTTGTTATTGGTAGTGTGGTTGCGCCTCTTCAGCAAATTCAACAACGTGTAGATAACTTAGCAAGTTCTGAAGGCGATTTAACGCATACACTTCATGTTGAAACTCATGCAGAGCTAATTGCTTTAGCTGGTGGCTTTAATGCCTTTTTATCTAAGTTACGTATTTTAATTACAGAACTTAAAGATGTGTCTGATCAAACCAAGCAACAAGGTGAAATAGCGCAGCATATAGCTATTGATACTAAGCATAATGTTCAATCTCAATTTCAAGAAATTGAAAGTGTGGTAACGGCTATGAACGAAATGAGCGCAACAGCACTCGAAGTAGCCAGAGCATCAGAGCAATCAGCCCAACAAGCCGATGAAATAAATAGCTTGGTAGTAAGCAGTGAGTCGAGCTTATCGTCAGCGATGACACAAGTTAAAACGATGTCTGAAGAAATTAAAGAAGCTAACCAAGCAGTTGAAAAAGTCGCTTCGCGTAGTAAAGACATTACGCAAATATTAGATGTAATTCGTACTATTTCAGAACAAACAAACTTACTTGCACTTAACGCAGCCATTGAAGCTGCGCGCGCTGGTGAGCATGGGCGAGGCTTTGCCGTTGTTGCTGATGAAGTACGTGCACTTGCTTCTAAAACGCGTTCATCAACAGATGACATAAGCCAGTTAATTGATAGTTTATTATCTGAAGTGGGTAACGCATCTACCGTTATTGAAAAAGGCGTAGTACGTGCACAAAATGCCGTTGATGAAACATCTGTAGCTTTTGATGCTCTGCACAGTGTTGTCGTTAAAGTTGATGAAATAACCAATCAAATTACACATATTGCCACCGCTGCTGAAGAACAAAGCTTAGTGACTGAAGAAATAAACCGTAATTTAACGCTTATATCTGATGCCGCATCGCAACTTGCTGACTTATCTACACAAGCAGGGGATAGCAGCGAAGCGCTTAATGCACTTGTTGCCCAGCAAGATAATGAGCTAAATAAGCTTAAAACGTAACTTATAAATTAAGTTTTAAGCACAAAAAAATGGCCAGTTAATACTGGCCATTTTTATTTAGTAAAATAAGTATAACTTGTTGAGAATGCGCGATAACTGCTATTTATAACTTTTTAATCAACATAAACATTTGGTTGATCATTGGCTCAGCAAATTGCTCTACATTAGGACGATTAAAATAACCGCGTAAACCTGTAAATTGCACCTGAAAAAAGCGCGCATATTCAACAGCGGTCAACGTATTACTTAACTCACCTTTGTTTATTGCTTGTGTAAACAACTGCGTTAAATAAGCTTCAAATTGAGCTGTTAAATCTAAGCTTAACTCGTATAGGTTTGAGTCTTTTTCTGCAAACTCGCTGTTTGCTTTAACCAGCATACAAATAGCACTTGGGCTGCAATCTTTTGTTTTAATTACCACGTTTTCAACAAATGCACGTAACCCACCAAGTACTGTATCTGCACTTGATAGAAACCCCTCTATTTGGGTTTTCATTTGTACTGTGTAATCTTTCAGCGATTCGCAGTATAGCCCTTCTTTAGAGCCAAACGCAGAGTAAATACTACCCGGGCGCATATTAACGGCTTCTTGCAAGTCACGCGTTGAGGTTGCATGAAAACCTTTTTGCCAAAATAGCTGGCTTGCAACGCGAACTACATTATCGCGTTCAAATTTAACCTTATTAGCCATATCATTCTCAATCAATTTGAACATTTGCTCAATTTTAACTTGAACGGTCGCTCAAAATCAAATACTATGTGTCTCGAAGTTACTTAAAACTATTAATTATTAGGAGCTAACCATGGCCGAATTTACTTTATACACTCAAGAAAACGCACCAGAAGAAGCAAAACCGTTACTAGCTGATTCAGTAGCAGCATTTGGTATGCTTCCTAACTTACATGCAGTAATGGCTGAAGCACCAACATTACTTAAAGGTTACCAAGTACTGCATGAGCTGTTTCAAAAAACATCATTCAATGCAGAAGAGCTAACAGTAGTATGGCAATCAATTAACGTTGAGCACGCATGTCATTACTGTGTTCCTGCTCACAGTGGTATTGCAGCGGCAATGAAAGTTGATCAAGGTATTGTTGACGCACTTGTAAACAAAACACCACTTGAAAACCCTAAGCTAGAAACTCTTCGTGAAACTACACTCGCAATGACACGTGAACGTGGCGTGATCAGCGATGAGCAAATCGAAAAATTCTTTGCAGCAGGTTACGGTAAGCAACAACTACTTGAAATTATTGTAGGCTTGTCTCAAAAAGTAATGAGCAACTACACTAATCACCTTGCTGATACACCAGTAGACGCTGCATTTAAAAAATACGTAAAATAAATACGATTTTATAAATGACAAAAGGCAGCCTAGGCTGCCTTTTTTGTGTTTATAAATCGCGGCTATTTAAATTTAACCGTTTTTGTACTGCGTGTATAACTTCTGCTTTCGGGCTTAGTCCATTCACCCTTTTTAAGATAAGAGGTCGATACAATAAATTTATCGTCTTTTAAATCACTAGTAGATTTAACCTTAGTCACTCCCTCTTTACTGCCTGTTACTTCCTCATAGGCTACAAACTGAGTAGGGCTTAATACCGTTATTGTGCCTTTAGTGTAAAATCCTGCCGTAGTGAAATAATAAAATACGAGTGACTTCCTTTTGCTATCATAAAAAATCATCGACTCACCGCCATACTCACCCTCGTTAATCGAGTGCATGGTACGAATAGCTTTACCGTTTAAAGCGCGTTCCCAACGGCCAACATCTTGTATTTTTTTAGCGCCTTCTGGTACTTTAAAGTCTGCTTGCCACGTTCCTAAGTAAGGTTTAAACACTTCTAGCTCTTTATCAAGGTTACTGGCAGTTTCATTAGCAAAGCTACTAAATGTGCATAAACATAATGCTAAGAATAGCGATTTAAAATATGTCATAATTTGGCTCTCGTTGTTAGGCTCTTATAAGCCCAGTATAGGTGATAATTAATTGATAAAGAAAATATTAATCACATTCTCATTGCTTTATTTAGCTGCCATTTGGTTAGCTTACCCGCTGCAATACTTACCTGTTTATATACCAATATATGTACCTGGTTATATAAGTGTATTAAGTGCTATAACTTTTTTAATGTACGCGTGGGATAAGCGACAAGCTAAGCGTTCTTCACATACAAAAGTAAACCGCACGCCAGAGCGTACACTGCAGCTACTTGCATTATTTGGAGGATGGCCGGGGGCATTACTTGCTCAACAATTACTTCGTCATAAATCGCAAAAGCGACGTTTTATTATTGTGTTGTGGTTATGTATTTTAGTGAATGTTGGTAGTTATTTCGCAGTAGGATATTTGTGGCTTTATGAAGGATTTAATATGCCTTAGGCCAGTTATTAAATTAACCAGGCTAAGGCATATAAACTAAAACGTACTGAGAAGCTTACTGAGCCGATTGGCTTGCTTCCATTGTATCGAGTTCAACAGTTAGTATTGTTTTTTTATCAACTGAAACCCATTTTCTGTAAGTAAGGTATCCTGCTTTGCTTACTTCAATATCGTATTTACCTTCTTTAAGCTCAATACCAGCTTTGTAAACAGGGTTGATATTCATAATACGAACGCGAGCATCAGCAGGGTTAGTAATAACTGTTAATGAAATTGGTGGAGCTACTTCGTTAATCTCTGCAATAGGTTCTAAAACTACTTGCTCAGTTTCTTGGGCTGGAGGAGGTGTAGAACAACCGCTTAATAACAGTAAACCCAAAAGTGCGCTTAATTTTTTCATAGGTACTCCGTAAAATTATTTTAAATAATAAATAATAAATGTTAAATGTCACGAAATATCATGGAGGAGTATTAATAAGTTGGGGTACCTAACTCGTCTTCCTTGACTTTCGTTTGTTTAAAAAACAAATTGGCGTACAGTTTAATATGTATCCAGCTCAGGTTCAATTATTGTTATTAATTTATAAAGTTTTAAATAAATTTAACGCTATGCTTATGCTGCTCATTTAAAGTAATAAAGTGGCTTCATCGCTATTATCGCGCTCAAAGTTTAAATTAAACTGACCTTGACGAGTGATAGTAAAAATAGCGCGCTGCCAATCTTCAACTTCGTTTTTTATAGCGTGGTCAAATAACGTTTTAAACAACGCTGTTATATTTTCAGATACAGCAATTGCATGCTGTGTTTCGTCATCTGCTTTAATAAAGTGAGCTTTGCACTCAATCACATTATTATTATCGCAATCTAAAATAAGCTGTGCTTCAAGCCACGGAGCATCAATTTTTTGATAAAGATACTGACCTAGGTGCTGCGGGATGTTTTTAATGTCGGGTTGCATGTGCTGTCCTTAGCGTTTTATTTATGACAAATCATCAAGCGATTCGCCTGGCTTTAAATAATTCAGCAGCTCGTTTTTATCCATAGGCCCTGTAATTTCTTCATCAAGAATTTCATCATTATCCCAATAACCTGAAATGGTATAATCGATATTCGAGCCTATTTTTTTCGTTTTCATATATGTTGAATAAAAAGTATCCCAGTATTTATTATCTATTTCATGCCACCACTCACCAAAACCACCTATGTTATCAACATCGCGTGATAAGCCTCTTAAATTACCAGCAGAGCTTGCAATTCCTGTAAGGTGGCCTTTTTTAGCTTTTTCAAAGTGTTCAAGCGCATTCTGAGCGCCGCGTTTTATATTGGGAGCGCCTCGGAGTTGCCATGACTTAAAGTTGTCCATGTTTAAAGTCGGATTTTTTTGCAACTGGAGTTCAAACTCATTCATTCCGGCTTCAAGCGTTTCAACAATTTCCTGATAACTATCCACGTAAAGTTTGATGTAGTCTATTGAAGTAAACTTCCTCTCGATGAGTGTTTTTTTTGCATTTTCATTCATTATATTGCATCCGGCCAATTTGTTAGTTTGGTTGTATTTTGTCACCAGTGATTAAACCAGGCTTGATAAATATCTGTGTTCCCGCCCCATTAAGCGCAGCGTCTTCTAACATCATTATGAATAATTTTTAAAAAAATCGTTTGCACAAAGAGAAAAGAATGAGAAGTAAATGAGGGGCCCAATTTGAAATACAGCCAAAAGCTAAGGTACTAATTTTAAAAGGCTGTAGCACCAGCCAGCATCCGTGTTGTTAAAGAGCGGGTTAAATTAATACTTAATGTGTTTGAACAGCGGTTATTACTTCTTCTTCATCGTTATTATCGCGCTCAAAGTTTAAGTTAAATTGGCCTTTACGCGTAATTGTAAAAATAGCGCGCTGCCAATCTTCCACTTCATTTTTAATTGCGTGGTCAAATAACATTTTAAACAACGCAGTGATATTTTTGGATACTGCAATTTTATGCTGTGTTTCGTCATCTGCTTTAATAAAGTGAGCTTTGCATTCAAGTATATTGTTGTTTTCGCAATCTAAAATAAGGTGTGCTTCATGCCATGGCTCATCTATTTGCTGGTAAAGGTACTGACCTAGGTGTTGTGGGATGTTTTTAATGTCTGGTTGCATGTGCTGTCCTTAGCGTTACTTTTGAGAGAGAAACTGTTTTAGCTATAGAGTATAAATCCAACTTTCAAATTCTTCAGCCTCCTCTATGCTGTTAAGTTCTGAGATCCAACGTACTTCTTCTTTTATATCCTCATTTCCAATTACAGAAAAAACTATTATTGGGTTTTGTGCAAATGAATTAAAAAATCCAGATTGATGAACATTGATTAGTGCCTCAACAATACAGTTAAAGATAATGTTTCTATGTTTTGATTTTTCGGAACTGCTATTGGCTTTACTACTTAGAAAAAATAGTTCCTTAGATATTTCATTAAAATGTTTTGCTCCTACACCTTCAAACTGCCATTCTCCTGGGCTCCACTTATAATAAGTTGCATCACTTGGATCATCACTTATTAATTCATTTAGATAATCTTTAGTATTTGCAGAAGGGGCTACAGATGCTGCTTCAGAGTCACTATATAATGCGAAACTATAAAAATTGGACTGCCCATGATTTGCTTTTAGTTCTAAGCAACAATCTTTAATAGCCGATTCAATTTTTTTTCTAAGTAAAGGCATATCCATGAATTTCTCTCTTTAATAAAGTGTATGTATAGTATCGTTTGCAAAATGCTTTTTGATTTCTTGTAAGGCTTTAATTATTGACTCTTTTGATGGGCTGTTTTGCTCAACTTTAACTAAGTAATCTCTGACAGCTTTTGCTGCTTTTGTACTATGGTTTTTGTTCGGCGCCCATCCTAAGTTTTCAGGCCCTTTGTACCAGTCTATATCATACCTTTCTACAATATCTTTACTTTCGTCAAGATATTCAATCATTTTTTTACCCCGCCCTTTTTTAAATATAGAATGATGGGCATGCGGGTTCTGCATACTTTCAGGTGGTTCTCCTGCGCCATATTTTCTTAGTAGTTTACCCCAGCCTGGTTCTGTTTCACCTTCCACAGGACCAAATTTTCTATTTTTCACTGCGGCCCCTTTTAAATCATTTCCTTTAGGCGCATCTAATTCATTCGCAACGCTCTTTTTAGGTTTGCCCACAATACCAGTGCTTTTCGGCGGTTCGAATTCATCGAGGGCTTTGTTTACGCGATTACCAATCTCACTGGCTGCGCCTTTAACACCTTGGTCTATTTTGGGCGCTATTTCATCAAGCTGTTTAATCGTGGCTTGCATGCCGTCTATGGCAAGCTGTGGCAGCAGCAAATCATACTGCCAACTTGTTGATATTTCGTGAAGTGTATCGCGCAGGCCTTTTATAAAGGCTTTTACTTCGCTGGCTGCTTGTTTACCTAAATCTTGCCAGTTTATTTTACGTAAATACTGAACGGGGTCGCCTTTGCCCAGCTTGCGAAGGACTGCAATTGCGGCTTCTATTGTGTCGCCGCTGTTTTTAATCACCACTTTACCGACGCCTTTTACCGCGGAGCCGAGCACAGGCACTAAACCTATCGCGGTGAGCGTAAAGGCAATCCAGCCATCATTGTCGTTGGCTTTATCGTCATCAGTCAGCAGCATTACATTGGCTAAAATATCCCGCACGTCCATGACTTGGTCAATAATTGGTATCATTGAAATAATACTGCCTACCACAATCCGCGCAGTTGTAGGGTCTTTATTAAAGTCGCCTTGCAGTGCTCCCCATAACCAATCACCCGCTTGGCTGGCTATGTTGCTTGCTTCATCAAGTGTTGCTGTTTGCCCAGCTCTGCTCATTTGTATGGCAGAGGCGGGGGTTATTCTTTTATAAAGAGGGTTTGGTGTCGTGTTATCTTGAGGTTCATACTCGCGTGTATCTTCCCCATATTGAACAGTAAATTGCCCATTTGGTACATCAGTTAATTGCGCTATACCGTCTTCACCTAGCTGGCCTGTGCTTTGTGTTCCATCATCAAATTTAATTGTATAAGGTGCGTTTTTTACAGGGCTGCCATCTTGATAAACATAAAGTAAATCCACTACGCTTGACGTTGTTGCAGCAATACCTGCGTCATTAATGGTTATATCACTAATGCGGCTAATATTGGCAGGGTTTGTGGTGCTTGGTGCCCGCGCTGTTTGTGGGCTAGTTATGTCGTAATCAACTGGGCCATCAAAGGTTATAAATGTGCCATCAAGTGTGAGTACGTTAGTGGCGGTAATATCAACATTGCCTTGGCTGTCGAGTTTTATCTCGCCGCCCGCGTTGTGAATAATTCACTTAAAATATTGTTTGCAAAAAGAGAAAAGAATGAGCAGTAAATGAGGGCGTTAACCGTAAAAAGCAGCCATTATGTGAAAGGTTAGGGCGCTCATTTTTAGCGCCTAACCTCACAACATCCATATTGTTAAAGAGCGGGTAACTATTTATACGTTCGTTTATTCTGGTTTTGGTGGGTTCACATTAATTAACCAATCAGGAATATACTCATTTTCAATAGTGATTTGATAGCCTTTCACTTCTTTAGCGATAACGGCCATTGCGATAAGAGAAATTGCTAAACCTCCACTTCGGCTGCCTAAGCGCTCTTCATCACTGTAATATTCTTGGTGCAGTAATAAAGCCTTTTCGATGGCGCTATTGTAGGCTTGCTCGCCGTCTTCTGTGAAGATGGCTTCGATAATAGACACTAATGGCCACTTGAGACGGCTGGCATATAAATACGCTTCATCAATAGGGTAATCATCTGGATTTGAGGTTACATACGCTTGCTCAAGCAGGTGCGCCAAATCGGCGTCTGGATTGAATAGCCCTTTGAGTAAATCAGCTAAGGCGTAATCGAACGGTTTGAGTTGATTGCCGTAATTAGAGTTTACAAACACCTCATTATCTATGGTGGTCAAAAAATCAATGACCTCTTGGTTGCGTACGATAATCGCGGCATATAAAGCAAGTAGCCAAACAGGATGCTCTGCGTTTTCAGGATTTTTCTTGCCAATGACTTCTAGGTATTCGTCATCATAAAAAAATGCAAAGGCTTGACCATCATTGGCGTTACTTTGAAAAATACCATGCCCTAATTGTGAGGCGCGTAGTAGGTAAAGCCAAGCATGGTAGCTATTGGGGTTTTCAATGGCTTCCATGGGGAATGATTCAATTAAATTTCGTTTAAATTGAGTTTGTAACCCTAAACTTGGGTTTTTTTGGATACGAGGGATGTTTTTTTCTTCGTGTTTTTTGTATCGCTCACACATGTGTTCATAACTTACTTTTGCAAAGCTGTAATGGCTTTTAATCATCTTAAAAAATCTCCTTAAAATCCAATATCAAAAATAGACACATCAATGACATCAATTAAGCCATTATCGTTGGCTTTTTGTTGTATGTCTTAAAGGTGATAAAGTATTTATCATGTACTATTTAACAAGCTTGGGGGTTTACTTCACCAACACTGTCTTTTTCTATTTCGGCAATATATTAATTAAAAACAAAGTGAAGGTTGATTTTTATTGTTTAATGTTCCAATAAAACCAAACTATTAAGAAGTTACTTAATAGTTTGGTTTTGAATATTGTAAGCTGTTAAAGAGAATTTAGGATTCTTAAGAAGAATAAATTTTATCTAGGAATTCCTTAAAACTATCGGCTACCGGAAATATTGCTTCGTCCCCTTTAAGCTCATGAGAGAAAAAAATAACCTTTGGTTCAATATTTTCTATTCTAAAGTCAAAGCAGAAGTAATCATCCCCAGGGGAATCAGCGAATGGAATAACTCCATATGGTATATTATCTTCCATGGTAGAGGTGGTCGTTTCTACATTGTAAACGTTTTCGTAATCATCATCGGCAAAATGGAGTAAGCAACTAATAGCAGTTTCAATATTATTATTTATTAATATTGATGCAGGATTAGGTGTCTTCCCTTGATGCAAGTTCATAATCTCTAAATATTTCTCAGGATAAGTTATACCCATTCTTTTCTCAAACGAAGAGACGACTTGTTTGTTTAAAGGCTTATCTTTTTCCCACAAATACAATTCCCATTCGTTTATCATTTATATCCCCCTCCCCAAATTGACATACCTCCAGTATGAGGTAAAAAGTTTTATGTTCTATTGAACTAATTAACTGCATTTTTCCTAAATCTTGATGATGATGCCATGTTAATCCCGGTGGCTTACTTTGAACTGATGGGCTCTTCATAAAAAACTTATGCTGCATTGGTGTTAATTTCATTTTTTTAGCTAAAGATGGATCATCTATTAATGCTTTTTGTATTGATTCATTGGCCGCCTGAAAGTGTTTGCCATGCTTTTGCGTTCCTAAATGTGAGGCATCAAGAGTAACATCGAATTTACTATTGAAAATAGGAAAACCATCTTTATCATATGTTATGGTTTTGCCATTTTTTGTAAAGCTTTTTCCTTTCTCGGCACCTTTAGGCATTTGGATTGAAATTGCATCGGCTTCGGTTTTACCGTAAGGAATAACCATGCCATCTTTTGTAAGCATAGGTTTTTGAGTTTTTATAGACACCTGCGTTGTTACGCCTCGGTTGGTACCTGGTTGTAATGTTGCATCGGGTTTGTCAATGCGCTCAATTAATTTAGGTTGCTCAGGCGATACTGTGTGCGATATTGTTTTATCTAGCTGTTTGCGCTTAAGTATATCGGCCATATTAACCAGTGCGCGATTGGCGCTGGCAAGGTGTTTTGATTTACTTGCTGCAGAAGCGGCAACACCCACCCCGCCTGTTAATATCGCTAATAATATCTCAAAGGCCATTACACCGGTTATACGTTGTTTATCAACGTACGAGTGGGCTTCAATATAGTCATACGGGAAGCGCGCGAGTGTATTGCGGGTGTCTTCATCGTCCATTAAGGCAAGCAATAATTCAAAGGCATCTGATAATGTACTGGTTGTTTTTTGGCTAATGGCTAAAATTGTTTCAAGTTCGTGCTTAACCGCGTGTTTATCACCACTTGCAACGGCATCAATCATCCTAAAACAGGCAGAATACACACTGATATCTATACCCAATACGATTAAATCAGCGATACCCGTTACAAGGGACTTTGCGCCTTGATACAGGCCCGTTGCGCGTGCACCGGTTTCAATCATCCATTGGGTAAAAAAGTCCTCTTGCTCAAAAATAGCATCGCCAATAGCTGCTTGTTTGCGTATTTCATTAAGCATGGAGGTGAGATGTTGTTTAAAGTCGTTACGCAGTTGGATGAGTTGTTGCTCATCAGCTTGAGTGGTTGCGCGCAGCAAAACATCACTTTTACCTTGCGGTAAATTAGCCAAGGTGGCTACACCGTTTGCCAGTGAGCCGGTATGTTCAACGCCCTCATTATCTATAACGATATAGTCAATACCATCAACGGGTGAGCCATCATCATAAAGGTATTCAAGTTCAAGCTGAGCGAGTGTACTTGCGGATAACGTATTGTCACTCAAATCAAGCGCAGTCACTTGGCTAATATTGACAGGGCTTGCATTGCTCGGTGCCCGCGCTGTTTGTGGGCTGGTTATGTCATAATCAACCGGCCCATCAAAGGTTATAAATGTGCCATCGAGTGTGAGTACGTTAGTGGCGGTAATATCAACATTACCTTGGCTGTCGAGTTTTATCTCGCCGCCCGCGTTGTGAATAATCAAATCGCCATTACCTGAGCTCATTATACTTATATTTTTGTTTGTAAAAACGCAGGGCCATTAGTTCGGAATTTTTCAACTTAGTTGCCACATTAAGCTTTTACTCTTTAAGCGCAGCGCCTCTAGCCCTCTTTGTGAATAATTTACTCAAAAAACATGTTGCACAAAGAGAAAAGAATGAGAAGTAAATGAGGGCGCTAACCATAAAAGTAGCCATTACTTGAAAGGTTAGGGCGCTAATCCTTTAAGGCTGCAGCGCCTAGCCTTACAACATCCATGTTGTTAAAGAGCGGGTTAAATTAATACTTAACGTGTTGGAACAGCGGCGGTTACTTCTTCATCGTTATTATCACGCTCAAAGTTTAAGTTGAACTGACCTTGTCGAGTCATTGTAAAAATAGCGCGTTGCCAATTTTCCACTTCGTTTTTAATAGCGTGGTCAAATAACGTTTTAAACAACGCTGTTATATTTTCAGATACAGCAATTGCATGCTGTGTTTCGTTATCTGCTTTAATAAAGTGAGATTTGCACTCAATCACATTATTATTATCGCAATCTAAAATAAGCTGAGCCTCCAGCCAAGGTTCTTTTATTTGTTGATAAAGGTACTGACCGAGGTGTTGCGGGGTGTTTTTAATATCGGGTTGCATGTGCTGTCCTTAGCGTTACTTTACATTATTAATCATTGTTCAATGAGTACGACGATTGATTTACCTTGCTCAGTCGCATCTCTAAAGGTTACAAAGTACTTGTCTCGAACTAGCTCATACGCTTCAGGGTTTACTTCGTCGATACCATCTTGCTCAATTTCAGCAATAATTTGCTGACCTTCCAAATTGCTAATATCGAAGTCGTATTTTTCTTCCATTATGGTATATAAATCTTTGACCATATCAGCAGGGAAAAAACCGAAAGTACCGCTAATATCAGCGTCAGGTGGTAGCAGCTTATGAGGAAAAAAGTTAAAACTTGCAATGAGTAACAGGCGGCTATTGCCTGCTATAGCGTCCCACAATTGCAGTGCTGGCTCAAAGCCGCGCAGGTTTATTTCGATTGACTGCCAATGAATGGCTTCTCCTTCAGTAATTTCAAGTAACTGTTGGTATTTGCTTTCATCATCACCGTTAAGCGTAGTAGGGTAACTGTTCTCATCAATAAGTGATAAGTGAATTAAACTGCTCATAGTTTATGTGCTCTTGTTGCGGAGTTATTTGAAATTAATCAATTAAAAATAAAGGTAGATAAAGTGAATTGGTTTGGCATTGCCAGCCGTACATGTCTTTGCCTAATTTAGCCATAGTAAGCGCATTTAAACAGATAAAGCCTTCTTCCATATCTTTGTAATCACCAAATTTGCACTCATCTTTATGCCAAGCCACAGCCTTGTCAATTGATGACTGCCATAGTGTCTTATCGCCTGAAGCAAGCGCACTAATTGCATCAATTAAAGGGGCAAAAAATTGTAATACATCTTTATTTTTGGCTTTTTTAGCATCTTGTTGTGCGGTGTTAATATCCTGCTGTGTAGGAGTACTGCCTGTGGCTATTTTCATTAATAAGTGGTCGTATTGGTAAATAGCAGGGTGCACAATATCATCTTCGGGTAGTGACCAATCAAGCGCTTTTATTTGTTCTAGTAATTCCGGCTCACCAAACAACAAACAGATGTTTAACTCTTTTTGAATGGAGTAATCGCTTTTATGGGTATGTAACTCAGGGTCGAAGCCGCATAAAAACGCATAGGGTGCGGCTTTTTTTAAATTGGGTTTTACTTGGTCAAAGTTTTCTAACCAATAATTTAAATAAGCTAGCTCAATATACTTACCTGCAACTACAAAGGTTGCCTGCTGTCTATCATACGAACTCAAATTTAAGTCGTGTATTTGTGGCTCCCGTTTTGCTAATACTTTTGGGGCGCGATTAAAAACACGCTCATAATCTTCTTCAAACTTATTTAACTTTAACATTCTTAATTCTCTAAGGTAAAGGTTGTAATATTGCGCCAACTACAGTGCCACTTTCTTCAACAGCTTCAAGCACCAATTTTTTAATACCAGGTTCTTGATCTTCAATAGCATCCAATAAATCTTGCCCAAGTTGGCTTTTGTCATAATCCTTTGATTTTTTCATGCGATTAAGGTTCATTTTAATCCAGTCATCATCCATTTGCGTGAACCCCTTACTTGTTTTGCCAAGCTTAGCCCCAGGCCCCTTAGCTTCAACAATAAAATATTCGAGTACATTGTCGTCTTTATCACGCTTTGCCCATATTTGATCAACACCAGGGCCTGGTCCAAAACCAAGCTCCATTTTCGCAGGTGGTGGTGGCTTAGAGAAGTGTTTTGCCATATAGGTACTAGCTGCCCGCTCACCTTTAACTTCAGTGAGCTTAGCTTTAAAGGCTCCGATGCGGCGGTTAGAGTCGCCATTTTCTATTGCTTTGGCTAGTTTTTTCTTATATGCCGCTTCATAGTCCGCTAGGTTTTTGTAGTGAGCATCAAGAGCTGGGTTTCTTACCAGCTTAAGTGCTGCAGCCCCTTTTAAATCATTTCCTTTCGGCGCATCTAATTCATTCGCAACGGTCTTTTTAGGTTTGCCCACAATACCGGTGCTTTTCGGCGGCTCGAATTCATCGAGGGCTTTGTTTACGCGATTGCCAATCTCACTGGCTGCGCCTTTAACGCCTTGGTCTATTTTGGGCGCTATTTCATCAAGCTGTTTAATCGTGGCTTGCATGCCGTCTATGGCTAGTTGTGGCAGCAGTAGGTCGTATTGCCAACTTGTTGATATTTCGTGAAGTGTATCGCGCAGGCCTTTTATAAAGGCTTTTACTTCGCTGGCTGCTTGTTTGCCTAGGTCTTGCCAGTTTATTTTACGTAAATACTGAACGGGGTCGCCTTTGCCCAGCTTGCGAAGGACTGCAATTGCGGCTTCTATTGTGTCGCCGCTGTTTTTAATCACCACTTTACCGACGCCTTTTACCGCGGAGCCGAGCACAGGCACTAAACCTATCGCGGTGAGCGTAAAGGCTATCCAGCCATCACTGTCGTTGGCTTTATCGTCATCAGTCAGCAGCATTACATTGGCTAAAATATCCCGCACGTCCATGACTTGGTCAATAACCGGTATCATTGAAATAATACTGCCCACTACAATCTGTGCAGTGGTGGGGTCTTTATTAAAGTCGCCTTGCAGTGCCCCCCATAACCAATCACCTGCTTGGCTGGCTATGTTGCTTGCTTCATCAAGTGTTGCTGCTTGCCCAGCTCTGCTCATTTGTATGGCAGAGGCGGGGGTTATTCTTTTATAAAGTGGGTTTGGCGTTGCGTTATCTTGAGGCTCATATTCGCGCGTATCTTCCCCATACTGAATAGTAAACTGACCATTTGGTACATCGGTTAATTGCGCTATACCGTCTTCATCTAGCTGGCCTGTGCTTTGTGTTCCATCATCAAATTTAATTGTATAAGGTGCGTTTTTTACAGGGCTGCCATCTTGATAAACATAAAGCAAATCCACTACGCTTGACGTTGTTGCAGCAATACCGGAGTCATTAATGGTTATATCACTAATGCGGCTAATATTGGCAGGGCTTGCATTGCTTGGTGCCAGCGCTGTTTGTGGGCTAGTTATGTCGTAATCAACCGGGCCATCAAAGGTTATAAATGTGCCATCGAGTGTGAGTACGTTAGTGGCGGTAATATCAACATTACCTTGGCTGTCGAGTTTTATCTCGCCGCCTGCGTTGTGAATAATTAAATCGCCATTACCTGAGCCCGTAATGCTTATATTATTGTTTGTTTGTAAAAACGTAGAGCCATTAGGCACATTAAGCTTTAAGTCGCTGTTATTAGTTTTAAGGAGTATGTCGCTTTGTGCGTGCACTTTTACTGCACGTCCGGTGAGGAGTGATATTTCATTCTCGCTCGTAAGGGCCGCATTTTTACCACTGAAGGCTTGGCTGCCACCACTTTGATAATTTACATGGTTGTTATTTGTGGTTTGCGACACGGTATTTTTAACATCGATAAATTGATTGTTTTTAATAACAAACTGAACATTGTTTTGTTCGGTTTCAAGGCATAGGTCGCGCCCTGCGTGTAAATTTATAGTACCGAGTTGGCTTATCCATTGAATAAATTGGCGGCCTGATTTTATAGCATTTAATTCAATATAGTGCTCACTGGCGAGTGTTTGTAAGATGACTTTGGGTACATCTTTATCGTCATCGAACATGAGTTCATTTTGCGCTGCGCTTAATAAGCGATTATGTGTTGGGTTAGCGGCTGTAACTACGCTTGGCTGGTCGGCGTTTAGTGCAAAACCCATTATAAATGTATTATTTGGGTCGTTATTAATACACCCAATAAGTACCTCAGAGCCACCAACGAGTGGGAAGTGCCAGCCAGTGGCTTGAGGTTGATTTTCACAAGCATATAGCGCTAGTTTTTTTAGTGCAGGGCTTGATTGAATTACTGGGCGAGCTGTTTTATCAAACTCGGTACGAATACGGTATTGGCCATGTTCATCTACAAATGCATTACTTGTGAGAGATTCTACGGTTGCGGGGAATACCATGGGCTTAGGCGTGTGGGGCTCAGGCATTGCTTTGTAAGGTGTACCGCGCTCTATAAATTGCGCTACGCAGTGATAGTGCGTTTCACCTTCATGGCTGCTTTCGTCATTTGCTTGATTAAGGGTGTGATCTATTGCAATGCATAGCAAATCACCACTGGCAAACCCCATATTATCGTCAAGCGAAATTGAGCAGCCTGCAAATACATCAGATACATTACCCGTAAGCGTAACCAGTTTATTGTGTGTGGCTAATGCATTACTAAAGCTTTGTGTTTGTGCTGATGCTTCGGCGTCTGAGTTTGCAGCAGGCTCGAAAAAAGATTGACTGTTACTGGCTACTTTTTGGAATTGTCCATGGGCATTACTTTGCGCTGCATTATTATATAAGGTTTGTGTTACTTCACTGTGCATAAAGCCGACAAAGTTACCCCAGTACTGGGCGTTCATCCCCGCGTTTGCTTTAACTTCTAATACACCCGTACTTAAATAGGGGCTGTTGAGGTTGCTGTCACTTATAACAAGTGTTTCGGTGTTTGATTCACTTTCAATCCAGTAAAAAAGACCATGCTGAGACATCAAGCGATTAAAAAAGGCCCAGTCACTTTCCATTGCTTGCACACATTGCTTTAAATGCGGTAAGGCGGAGCTTGTCCTAAAAACGATTTGTCCTGATGAATAACCTGCTTTTTGTGCTAAGTAATTTAATACATCTTGTACGTTTACGGTAATAAAGACTTTACTGTTTGAGGTGTCTTTTAAGGTGGATAATCGATCTTGAATGTTTATTTTAAAGCGATGTAGATTGTTGAATACACCCATATTGGTTACAGATGTAATCAGGCCGCATTGTTCTCTATATCTTTTATTTTTATTAACAAAAATCACACTGGCATTAGCAAGTAGTATATCTGTATTAATTTTTACTGAAGATTCAACGGTGAGTGAATAACTAAAGCCTTTATTAATTTTTTCGTAGCCATGTAGGTAAGTAACATTAAAGTCTTTGTCATTAACCTTCAAAAAAAAATTAGATTTAGTCAAAACGTTGCAATCCCTGCTCGGTAAAATTAGTGGCGTAAACATACCTTTTTGTGTGTTAATGATCAACTGGATAATTGTAACTCTAAAAATAAATTGAATTATCTTTTTGATTGTTTCATAAATAGGGATTGTTTTGTTTTATTGCGTATTATTCATTTATAACTGTTTTTTAGAGTGTTTATTCTAATTCGTAAATCGCATTAATATTCTAATATTTTAAACCTTATATAGGTTGACAATAGAGGTTAGGTGTTTGTATTATGCGCCAAATAAATGGATTTATTACTAGCCTTAGACTAAGAGTTTTTTAGTTTAACTGATGACAAGGAGCATGTTGTGAATAAAAAAGAGTTTATAAATCAAATAAATAGCTTGTACTCCTTAGCTTGGTCACTTACTGCCAGCGTTTCTTCGCTACTAGACCAGGTAGGTATTCCTGCCCATCGCGTTTTTTCTGAAAATTCTATAGAACACTTTTTCTTTTTTTTAAATAATCCCCCTAAAAGCAATGGAAAAGTTACTTTAATTAACGGTGATGTATCTGTTTATATAAAAGAGCTTTCATTAATAAATACTAAGTTAATTACGTCTATAGATGATGTTGTTACGCAGTCTTTGTTAGTTGATTCTCAAGAGAAAAGCAGGACTAAGACTCTTTTAGGCTTTTTTAAAACTAATAAATGGTCTGATTGTGCGAATGTAAGATTCAATAAAGTTATTTGCCCAGTTTATGAAGCTACTCTTTGCAAAACTAATTTTAATTTTAAATAAAAATATTTATTGAGGTAAAAAATGCGCTTTATTTTAAATGCAATTATAGGTTTATCACTTTCTATAATATTAACTGGTTGTATGAGTACTAACGTAAGTTTAGATGTTAAGGCAACAGATAATTTAAATTTAAACCAATTTGATGAAGCGTTACCAGTGGTTTTAAAGGTATATCAACTGTCTGATATACAAACATTTAAAACAGCCACATTTGAAGAGTTATGGAAGTCAGATAAGTCAGTTTTAGCTAATAGTTTAATTACATTAGAAGAGCGAACAATTCACCCTTCTGAACAATCTAAAATTAAGTTTGAACAAGCTGAAAATGCAAAGTTTGTAGCTATTGTTGCTTTATTTAGAGATCGCAGTGGCGATAACTGGAAAGCGTATTATCCGCTTGCAGATGGCCCTGTTAAGTTGTCTACATCATTAGATGTTTTGGTTACCAATAATGAAGTTCAATTACCTGGCGTGGATAAGGCTGAGTAATGAATTTAAAAGCTCCCGCAAAGCCCGTTTGGGCTGAAGGTGTTTTGCTTGCCCAGCAACACTTTCAACTATTTGACGATTATCACGATCAAAATCAGATTGTACGTCAAGCGCTAATATCGCCATTGGCGTTCGGTTTACAGCATTTTGCTATTGATGAATCAGCACTTGCTCGCGGTATATTAAAAGTGACCAGTTTTAAATTACTTTTAGAAAATGGTCGCTTGCTTGATTTTGATCGACAGCATCAAGATGATTTAAAGCTTGAGCTCGATACTAACCATCAAGAGAGTGTTATTTATATTGCTATTGCTGCTAATAAAACAGTTAGCAATATTGAAGGTTATGCGGCCAGCGGGCAATTAAGTGCATATGAAGCGGATTATATTGATTTAGAAGATAATCATGATGCGTCGCGTAGTCGTGAGGTATTAGTTGCAAAGCCTAAATTTATATTACTGTCTGACTCAGATGTAAAAACTTATTTTGACACCATTGCATGTTTAAAAATAAGTCGCTCGGAAGATGGATCATTTGTTTTAAATAAACAGTTTGTGCCTCCTTTATTAAATATAAGTGCATCTGCTTATTTAACTGAGCTGTTAAATAGAACGGCTAATTTAGTTAATGCAAAAGTTAATGTGCTGCTTAGCAGACGTAAAAATTATGGCTCAGTTACTGACTTTGGGCCGAATGAAATGAATACATTTTTGTTACTTAATGCAATGGCTCCATCCGCCAAGCGTTTAGATCATCTTAAAAACTTGTCATTGGTCCATCCTGAACGTTTGTATTGTGAGCTTGTTGATTTAATTAGTTCAGTTTCAATGTTTGAGCACAGTGACTTAGTTAACCAAGTACCACCATACCAGCATAAAAATTTAAGCAATGTATTTGGTCAGCTTGATGGCCTATTAACTCGTTTACTTGAAGGGGTTGTACCTAAGAAAATGGTGGGCTTAAAACTTGAAAAAACCTCTAACGCTATTTATCAAGTTGCCACTATTGATTCTGCAACGTTTACTAACAACGACTTTTATTTAGCTGTGTATTTTGAATCTGAAGACACCAAATGGATTGAAACATTTAGTGATCAAGTAAAAGTTGGAGCAAGCGAAAAGCTCGATATCATGATTTCATCTGCTTTAGCGGGTGTGCAACTAACACATTGTCAGCGACCTCCAAATAAGCTGGCCATAAAAAGTGGTTATGAATACTTCAGGCTTGAGTCGCATGGTTTCATTTGGCAGCAAATTATTGAAGAGCAATCATTAAGCCTATTTGTACCATTTGGATTGCAAAGTGCACAAATTGAAATTGTTACCGTAGCACGTAATTAACGTTGAGTTGAAATTATGCAAGAAGCACAAAAAGAACAAGATTTAGTCGCGTGTATTTCGCCTGTAATTAATGCGCTAACACCATTAAAACTAAAGCAATCTACTAACTTAGAGCTTGAAGAGTTTAGAGAAAATTTACTTACTAGTTTTGATGACTATGAGCGTAATTGTTACTCGCAACAGGTAACAACAAGTTTAATGCAAGAAGTTAAGTTTGCTCTTACGGCTATGTGTGATGAATTTGTTATGAGTTCAGGTGCTCATTTTAGAATGGATTGGATGTCTCGACCGCTACAGCTTGAATTTTTTGGTAACAACCGAGCTGGTGAAGAATTTTTTGAACGTTTAGGTAAGTTGCGTACCGGCGGAGAGCAAAAGCTAGCTGCATTAGAGGTTTATTATATTTGTCTGCAGCTTGGCTTTGAAGGCATTTACAAAGTTAAAGGCATTGAGCAATTAAAAGCGTTAATTGTTGATGTTAGAGCTCAAATTGAAGATATAAAAGGAACACCGAGTTCTCAATTATCTGATAACGGTATACCTGCAGAAGGGTTTGCTATGAAGGTGGGGCGTAATATTCCTTACTGGGTGATTTTGGCTATTTGCTTGGGTTCTATTGCCTCATTATTTGCTGGATTTCATTATGTAATTAATAAGCAAGCAACGCAGAGTACTCAGGTAATAGACAACCAAATTGAAGTGCTGACTCAGCTCAATAAAACCAACGAAACACGATAGGTAACACAATGCAGGGAAGAGTTAATAAAAGCGGTTTAGTTCATTTTTTATTGGGCTTGGTATCATCGCGTGCAACGGGTCAACTTATTGGCTTTATAGCCGTTTTGAGTATTGTGTGGTTTGCCGGTCGCATGGTGGGTTTAGATACTACCGATAAAAAATTAATTGCGATGGGTGCTGTAACCGCTGTTTTTGTTTTATTTATTTTTATTCGTTGGTTATGGACTAAGCGCTCAGGCGATAAGTTAGCTTCTGAATTAGCAAGTCATAATGCCGGTTCGAGTGCTGAATTAAGCGAAATTAAAGAAAAGATGCAAGAAGCATTGGGATCTTTAAAAGCATCTCATTTAGGTGCGGGTTATCGTGGTAATACCGCTTTATACGCTTTGCCTTGGTATATGATTATTGGCCCTTCGGCTACAGGGAAAAGTACTTTATTTGCAAATTCGGGCTTACATTTTCCTTACTCTAATTCGAGTGAATTGCATATCCAAGGTTTTGGTGGAACGCGCAATTGTGACTGGTGGTTCTCAGATCAAGCTATTTTAATTGACACCGCTGGGCGTTACACAACTGAGCAGTCAGAAAATAAAGAGTGGTTGTCATTTTTAGCGCTCCTTAAAAAATATAGACCAAAACTGCCTATAAATGGTGTAATGGTGGCCATTAGTGTTGCAGATGTTTTAACTTCCGACAGTGAAGAAATTCGTCAACATGTAAAATTAGTGCGTGAGCGTATAGAAGAGCTAATTACCCAGCTTGGCGTTATTTTTCCTGTATATATCACTTTTACCAAAACTGACTTAATCAGTGGTTTTGAACCTTTTTTTAGTGACTTATCTGAAAAAGAGCGTGAGCAAGTATTTGGTGCGTACTTACTCGATATTAGTGAAGATCAAAAAAATGATCCTGCAGAAATGTTTGAAGTTCGTATGCAGGAGCTATATGAGCGACTGTGCGAGCAACGTTTAAGCAAAGTTGCACGAGAGCGCAACGAGCATCGTAAACAGCTAATACTTGATTTTCCTAATCAATTTCAATCAGCTTCAACTAAGTTAACTGAGTTTGTTAACTTACTGTTTAAGTCTAATCCATATCAAGAAGTTCCTTGGTTTGCTGGTGTTTATTTTACATCGGGCACGCAAGAAGGCACGCCTATTGAGCGTATTACTAATGGTGTACGAGATCAATTTGGTGCGGTTGTTGTTGACCAAAAACAAGAAAGCATTACTCAAAGTTATTTTATCAACCGCGTATTTAATGATGTTATTTTTAAACTACAGGATTTAACGCGAGGAAATAGAAAAAAACGGTTAGTAGGACGCTGGTTAAAAGGTTTAACAGTCACTTCAGGTTTGGCATCTATTGCAGCAATCACAGCACTCCTTATTACGTCGTACACAAGTAATCAATTATTACTTAATCAAGGTGAGTCACGCGTAAAAGCAGTTGTTGAAGCTAACGTAAGTAAGGCAAAAGATGAGCAGAAGCTTGCTGCTACGCTAGCGCTGTTTGAGCACTATGGTCAGCTTAAAACTTACGAAGATTCATTACCGTGGTACTTTATATTTGGTATTTATGAAGGTGATGAAACCTTAAGTAGTGTTGCAAATGTGCTATTTAATCAGATGAATCAGCTTATTACTTACCCAGGTGAAGAGCATTTACTTGCGCAAATAAAACAGTACGAAACACAATGGTTTGACAATGAAGGTGAAGCGAAAGCAACGATTCGTCAGCAGTATTACGATGCACTAAAAATGCATTTAATGATGAGTACGAACCCTGAGCATATTTCAACGGAGTTTGCTAAAGAGCAATTACTTAATTTTATAGCTGAGCATTTTCATATAGACATAAATGCACAAGAGCAAGCACCCATTTATACACAACTAAGTAGCTTAGTTGATATGTACTTACAAAATATGGGTAACGATATAGAGCAGCCAGGTAAAATTGCATTTTGGCAGGCTAACGAAACATCGATAGCGCTAGCGAGAGACAATTTAAATACCCAGCCAGAGGCTTTCCCGTTATATCAACAAGTAATTACAAGCTTTGCTGAACGTAAAAAGCCATTGTTATTAAACGATTTTATGATTTCTAAAAATCGTGATGTATTCAAAAGTAAGTATAAAATCCCGTATGTTTATACAAACTTAGGTTGGCAAGAATATGTATTCCCAGAGATTAAACG
The DNA here is from genome assembly GCF_015864265.1 of Pseudoalteromonas sp. NZS37. NCBI lineage: Bacteria > Pseudomonadati > Pseudomonadota > Gammaproteobacteria > Alteromonadales > Pseudoalteromonadaceae > Pseudoalteromonas > Pseudoalteromonas sp. NZS37. The sequence goes on from NZ_JADYXL010000003.1 coordinate 50,071, forward strand.
TATTTCACGTTTGGTGTTCTCTGGTGACTGGGTTATGGGTTCTAGCGATGAAAATGGTCAAAATGTTGTTGACGAAGCACAAGCTGAAACTTTGGCAAAGGCTATGCGTGCATATTACTTTAAAGACTACGGCAATACTTGGTTTGCTTTTATAGATAGCATAAAAGTGCCTGCATTTAGAGATCTAAACGATGCAAGTATTGATTTTGCACGCCTTTCATCGATGGATGGCCCTTTTAACGATTTAATGAAACTGATTAACGACAATATTACGCTCGCTGACGCTCCTTCAAAAAGCCAAGCTTCAATAGGTAAGACGGCTGCAGATGTTGCAAATAAATTAGCTTTAAACACGCCAACAATTACTCAAATGAGTACGGTTAGAGCGCCAGAGCTTGAAAGTCGATTTGCTGACTTAAGACGCTTTGCACAGCCTAATGAAGATAAGAATTCTTCTGATTACTTAAGACAATACATCAGTTCATTAAGTAGCATCCATTCAGACATTAAAGCAATGGCAGCGAGTAATGAAGATGATGCTCAAGCAATGATATTTGCGCAGGACTTACTTTCAGGTAATAGCCAAAGTAATGCATTACAGTCTTCGTGGATTATTATTGAGAGCCAAACTCGAGCACTAGACCCTCAAACCAAAGAAACGCTAGATAAGCTATTTAAGGCCCCGCTTCATGGTGGTATAGCGACTATCATGGCAAAAGCACGTACTCAGCTTAACCAAGAATGGGAAAACCAGGTTTATACTATGTATAACAGCAGTTTAGCTGGTAAATATCCATTTAACTTAACTGGCCCTGATGCTGCGATAGCTGATGTTTCTGAATTTTTAAATTCTGAATCAGGAATTTTATGGAGCTTTATTAACACCCAGCTCAAACCATTTATGAAAGTACGCCGCGGTGTGTGGGAAGAAAAACAATGGAATGGTGTAGGTATTGGTTTTAGCGCGCAATTACTTGATGGTTTAACTAAAGCAAATAAAGTAACTCGTTCGTTGTTTTCTAGTGGTGCCGACAGTGCTGGTTTTACTTTTCAGATGATGCCTGTTCCACACCGAGGTATTCGTGAAACATACTTAGGCTTTAGTGAGCAAGGTTATCGCTACCGCAATGAGCCTGAAGAATGGCGTAATTTTTCGTGGCCTGGTCGAGGGGCTGCAGAGAAAGCGGTTCTGTATGGTTTAGATAATAAAGGGCGTCGTATTTCTATCGAGCAAGACGGACCTTGGGCACTACTAAAAGTGCTTAACTCAGCCAGTGTTAAGTGGATTAAAGGCACAGAATTTTTAGCAACATGGGAATTAAAAGATAAATCTGATGAGGTGTTAACAGTCCAGTTTTCTCTTAAATCAGGACGCAACAGCGGTATATTTTCAAAATACATGCTTACATCGTTTGCATTGCCAAGTTCTTTGTTTTCACAAAGCCCTAGCTTGGCTCAATCGCAGTCGCGAACAATGCAATAGGCCGCTAGCAATGTTTAATTTATTTACTAAAAAGAAAACACCGACACTGGTTAAGCAACACAGCTTTGGTTTTATGGGTAAAACACCAATAAGACCAGACTTTGTAAAGCTTAATATTTCATCTAGAGAATCGGTTGGATTTGATCATTGGTTGCAAGAGGGCTTTGCACATTTAAACCGTGGTAGAAAAACAACGGATACAAGCCACCTGAATGGAACTAAGTCGTTGTTCTTTATATCTGGCAATGCGGATGATGGTGGTTTACTTGGCGTTTTGCAGCCAAGTAAAGATAGCAGTGGTCGGTTTTACCCATTTAGCTCTTTTGTACATAGTGGGCTTGATACATATAAGCGACATCCTGCTTTTCTATTTTTATTTGCAAGCCAAGTAATAGAGCACCTTTTAGGTGTAAATGAAAATATTAAACAAGCTGCCAGTATTAATGAAATGGAGCAAAAAGCACAAGATTATAACCGTGTAGCTGATGCACTTAAACAGCAACCAAATTTAACTCTAGAGCTTGATAAACTTAGAACTATTCCGATGAGCGTTTTTTGGCAGCATTTAGGCCTGAACGATATTGCTAAAAGAGCAATTTTAATTGAAGAGCTATCGGCTGTGCTTAAATCTATCGCTAATAGAGGGTGTTTAAGAAGTCAGTTTGGTATTCGCCTACCAATGCCTAGTTTTAGTCATGAAAGTGCCTTAGTTGCCGGGTTTTGGTTGCACTTAGTTGCATCTATGGTGGCAGATCATAATTGGCAGCCTTGGTTTTTTTATCAGTTAGGTGATGAGAATCAAGCGCCAAGCTTAACTATTTTTTGTAGGCCTATTCCAGCGTCATACTTTAATAGTGTGTGGGAATACGATAAAAAAACAAACGATATTGTTGATCTATGTAATTTAAAAGTAGAAAAACAGCCGTCTTCACAAACACTTAATTTTGCTGATATGGATAACGTGAGTGTTTACGATGCACTTCGTCGTTGGTGTAAATCATGAGTAATAAAGCGCCGCATACACATACCACCTGGATTGAATGGCTTGAAGCATTAAGTGCTCCTCTGCCGGGGAACAAGTGTGGAGAAGATTTAAAATATGAAGAAACATTTAAAGCATTAAAAGCATCTTCATCAGGAGTGGGGGAAGTTGACTTTAAAGTGATGTTTATACAAGCATCCGATTTACTCAACACTCAAAGTAAAGATTTACGCATAGTAAGTTATTTAGCACTAGCTGCAACAAGTGAGTTTGGGGTTACAGGTTTAACGCATACGTTATTGTTATTTAATCGTTTGTTGACTACTTATACGGATGAGGTACACCCACTAAAAGCCAGAATGCGCGCTGCAGTTAATACATGGTTTTTACAACAGCAAGAACGTTTAAAGGGTGTTGCCCAAGGGCATGATACAAACGCTGAACAATGGCCTGAACTTATAGCTGCCTTGACTCAATACAATGAGCATTGTGTTGCGTTATTAGACAACGAATCTGGCCCTCTATCGACTTTGAATGAGTGGGCTAAAGAACAAGAAAAACGAAACCCAGTGCCTGTAGCTGAACCAGAGCAAGAAGAAAAAGCGATTAGCACAGAGCAAAAATTAGCTGAGAATTCAGCTGTAACGGCTCCAAAATCAGAAACTAATAATTCGGCACCAGCCGCAGTTGCTAGCCAGGTTAGTATTGGTAATGCTGATATTGCCTCAGATACAGCGTATTTAAGTGCGGTTAGGCAGCTACTTAACTTTGATAAAGAACAAAATAACATTGAACGAGTAATAAAGTTATCGCGAGCTGCACGTTGGACAAGATTGGCATTACCGGCTAACGAAAATGGAAAAACGCGTTTACCCGCTCCTAGAGCTGCAGCATTTGCTCCAATTGAAAATGCATTGGCAAGTGAGCAACCTGAACAAGCTTTAAATTTAGCCGAAGGGTTGTTTATGGAAGGGGCTATGCAATTTAATTTAAATCTCCAAGTGCTTAGTTTAAATGCATTAAAAAAATTAAATAAATTGCCGCTTGTTCATTGGCTTGAGCAACAATTAGTTAATTTAAATGAGCAGTTTCCTGCTTTAGTTTCCCTACAGTATGACGATGGAAGTCCGTTGTGTTCATCTGTAAATAAAGAGTTTTTAAAAGAGTTATCACATTCTGCAAAAACAGAGTCTGTTAGCTCTCAAAGTAGTGCGTTTGATGAGCATTATAGCGAGTTAATACAAGACGTCGAAAAAGGGCTGTTATCGACGGCATTAATTAAAGTCGATCAAATAAATATTTTAAACGATTTTGATAAAGCTCAAGCGCAATTATTAAAGGCAAAATTATTAATAAAAGCTGAGCATTACGAACATGCTTTAGCATTATTAAACGTGTTACTAAAACAAATAAAAGCGCATGACTTAGCGCAATGGCAACAATGTTTTTGCATGGAAGTATGGCGATTTTCCAAGCAGTGTTATGCAAGTTTGTCACAAACGCCAGAAGATGAAATGAGTTTAGCTGCTAAACATATTAGTCAGCAAATGATGGTAACTAACCCTGCACAAGCATTAGCGTGGGTTTAGTTACAAGGGCTTGACTAATATGTCGAGGTTTAATTGGAATTGAGTCGGTAGATAACCAAACTGCAAAGGAAAAAACATGAGTGATACATTTCAAAAAGAGATCCCCAGAGCTCGGATCAATATTTCGTTAGAGCTTGATACAGATGGCGCTTCACAAAAAAGTGAATTGCCATTAAAGATGCTAGTAATTGGTGACTACTCAAATGGTCAAAATAGCCAAGAACTATCTGAACGTGAGCGCGTAACAATTAATAAAAATAATATTGAGCAAGTGCTTAAAGATATGGCGCCTAAAGCGAACTTTCAGGTAGCGAACAAAATTAAAGGTGACGGCGAAATTAACGTAAACCTTGAGTTTGATTCTTTTAAATCGTTTGACCCAGAATCAGTTGCTTCTCAAGTGCCAGAGCTTAATAAAATGATGGCTATGCGTAATTTACTTCGCGACCTTAAATCTAATTTATTAGATAACTCATCACTTCGTAAAGAATTAGAGCGTGTTTTACAAAATCAGCCAGAGCTAGATGAGTTAAAAGCTAAACTGGATGAAATTGCGCCGCTAGCGTCTGAAGATGAAAAACAACCAATAACTGAATAAGGAGATTACCATGTCAATGCAAGAACAATTAAATGTTGCCGCGCATACCACGGAGCAAGCTCCTTTATCCACTTATGAAAATATATGTGGAATGGTTGATATTTCTCCAGTTGCAGATGAAATCAAACTTGATTCATTTAGAGATGCAAGCAACCTAGCTGAAACTCGTGCAAATGAGCGCTTAACAGCAGCTATAAATGTATTTTTAGATATGGCTAGCAGTAGTGGCCAAGAAGTAACTCGAATTGATAAATTACTTTTAGATGATTACATCGCAAAAGTAGACATTATTATTTCTCAGCAGTTAGATCAAATTTTACATCACCCAAATTTTCAAAAAATGGAATCAGCATGGCGCTCGTTACGTTACTTAATTAACCGTACGCCTAACAATGCCAACATTAAAATTGAAATGCTTGATGTAGATAAAGAAACTCTAAGAGATGATTTTGAAGAGGCGCCTGATACAACTCAATCTGCATTATATAAACATGTATATACTTCAGATTACGATACGCCAGGTGGTGAGCCAGTATCAACAATGGTTTCGAACTTTGAGTTTGATTGTTCTGCGCCCGATGTATCGTTACTGCAAGAGATATCTCGTGTATCTGCGGCAGCGCATTGTCCGTTTATGGGCAGTGTTGGTCCTAAGTTTTTTCTTAAAGACTCATTGGAAGAAGTATCTAAAATCCAAGATTTGGGTTCTTACATGGAGCGCGCTGAGTTTCTTCGTTGGAAAAACTTCCGTGAATCAGAAGACTCTCGCTACATTGGTTTAGCATTCCCGCGCTTTTTACTACGTCTGCCTTATGGTGAGACAAATCCACTTCGTAACTTTAATTACCAAGAAGATGTAAGTGCGCAGCATCATGAACGTTATTTGTGGGGTAATGCAACATTTGCATTTGCTGCAAATATCATCCGTAGTTTCCATGATAATGGTTGGGCTGTAAATATTCGTGGGCCGCAATCAGGTGGTAAAGTTGAAAATCTTCCGCTGCATTCATTTGAAGCTGGTAAAGGATCAGAAACTAAAATTCCAACTGAAGTACTTATTTCTGAAACTAAAGAACTTGAGTTTGCTAACCAAGGATTTATTCCACTTAGTTACTATAAAAATTCAGATTTTGCATGTTTCTTCTCTGCTAATAGTGCGCAGAAGCCACAGGTATTAGAAACAAATGAAGCAACAGCTAATGCAAGAATTAACTCACGCTTACCATATATTTTCTTAGTATCGCGTATTGCGCATTACTTAAAAGTTTTACAGCGTGAAAATATTGGTTCAAGTAAACCTCGCCATGAATTAGAGCAGCAGCTTAATGATTGGCTTGGCGCATTAGTAACTAAAATGAACAACCCAGATGAATCTCTTATTGCTACGCATCCACTAAAAGATGCAAAAGTAACTGTAGCAGAAATTCCAGGTAACCCTGGTTACTACAGAGTAAGTACGTACATTGTTCCTCATTTCCAAGTTGAAGGGATTGATGTTCGTTTAGCGCTAGTAGGGCAAATGCCTGGCGAAAAATGAACTGCTACGCCGCCAATGAAACGGATTTAAGTACTATCAAATGCGTCAATTTGGTGAGTAGTTGGCAGGTGTACATAAAGGATTAAGACTTATAGTCTAAAAAATTGCCCCAAGTTGGTTGCATCCAACTTGGGACATATTCCCCAGTGGCATGAAGCAGAGGGCTTTTTGGGGGGCATAAATATTACTGTTTATGCCAATGCCAACTAACAGGAAACACTTCATTCTAAAAGGAGAATAATGAAATGGCAATTCCAGCGTACATGTGGTTAAAGGATGACCAAGGTAATGACATCAAAGGTTCTGTAACTGTTGCAGAGCGTGAAGGTTCAATTGAGATCCTACACTTTGATCATGAACTTCGTATTCCTACGGATAACGATACAGGTGAACTTACAGGTACTCGTAAGCATGAACCTTTTGTAATTACAAAAGCTGTTGATGCGGCTACGCCGTACTTGTACAAAGCGTGTTCAAACGGTCAAACACTTAAGCAATTAGAGCTTAAATGGTACCGTATTGATGACACAGGGACTGAGCGTGAATATTTCTGCCACAAGTTGGAAGATGTAAAGATCACTTCGATCTCACCAACAATGCATAACGTTAAAGACTTAGACAAGGAGCGTTACCCGCACCTTGAAACAGTTTGTCTACGTTACAAACGCATTACTTGGACTTACTTAGATGGCAACATCGAGTTCTCTGACTCTTGGACTGAAGGTCGTTAATTAGTCAGTAATTTTGAAGGATATGCGCAAGCATATCCTTTTATTGAGATCTAAATATGGCGTTATTCGATTTTTTAACTCAACCAGTTACACGCAATGGTCATCATGGTTTTCAAACTGATGAGCAAGTCAGTGTGTGCAAGCATTTAAATGAGCTTTTAAATGCAAGAAGAGGAGTGCTGAAGCACTTGTCTGACTATGGTTTGCCCGATGTAGAAGATATTTACGAGGGGTTACCATACTCACAACACACGTTAGCGTTTGAGGTTAAAAAATTGATAGAAAAGTACGAACCACGCGTACGATATGCAAATGTAACACCTGTTGAAATTAAAGAAGATAATTGTGTAATAAGGCTAGATATTCAAGCTTTTTTAACGAGCGGGCAAAGTATCAAGTTAAATACCCGTTTTGAATCTGGCGGTAAAGCAGACGTTATACAACATGCAAAAAACACTAACTAATGTTATTTAAAGGATTGATGAATGCAGCAATATTTTGATGCACAAATGCGCTTGTTAACCCAAGCTGGTAAGCAGTTTGCTCAGTTTTATCCTGAGCATGCAGGAATGCTTAACATTGATGCATTAAAAGATAGAGACCCTCATATTGAGCGCTTATTAGAAGGCGTAGCGTATTTAACTGCCCATACTCAAAAGCGTTTAGATGAGTCAGTACCTGAAGTTTCAGAGCAAGTGCTGCGTCAACTGTGTCCAATACTCCTAAGTTATTATCCTTCTAGTACTGTGGTGCAATTTAAGCCTAAATTGGCTATGCAAAAAACACATTCCATTTCAAAAGGTTTACAGCTTAATCCGCCTAAAGCAAAGGCCGATAATAAAAAAATAATTTTTAGCACAACTCACGGTTTAGACGTTGTCCCATTAGATGTTGAGCATGTTCGATATCAAGAGTCGCACTTAGGTGCAGAGCTACGAATAGGGCTTAAGTTTGTATGCCAAGGTGAACGCAGTAATTTTGATTTATCTAAACTAAACTTTTATTTACGTGGCGATACACCATTATGCAGTGCTTTATTTCAATTATTAAAAACACCTAATAAACAAGCAGAACTTGATTTTGGTGCTAACCATTTTGAGTTCAACAAAAAGTTAAAAGCAAAAGGTTGCAGCGCTACTTATTTAGATATAGATGGCGCTTTACTCCCTAGTGCAGCTAAAAGCCATCCTGGATATGCACTATTACTTGATTATTTTAATGCAAAAGATAGGTTTTATTTTTTAACATTTGATGGTTTAAAAGACGAAGAGTTTCCTGAACATATTGACCGTTTTGAAATCGTATTTAGGGGTGATAATAAATTACCGCCGGGTCATCAGTTAAGTAAAGAGAACATTTTAATCAATTGCGTGCCAGCAGTTAATTTATTTAGCCAAGCTGCAGAGCCAATTAAAATAGAGCCAAACAGAACTGATTATATGATAAGTGCAGATCAGGCACGTTTTGACCACGTTTTTAGTTATACGGTAGATGCAGTTGCAGGTCGAAACTCTATAACCGGGCAATCGTATGATTACACTCCTCGTTATCAAAGCGTATTTGAAGACGAAAAAAAGCTATTTACTGTGCTCACAAAAGACGTAGGTGCAGCAGCCCCGACTCATTATTTACAGCTTCCTTTTAATTTAGAAGATGAAAAAGAAACTCTATCAGTTGATTTAACCTCTTTTAATGCCGGTTGGCCTCGTCAGCTTTTGCAAGAGGGAGACTTGAACGAAGGCGGAAAAGACATGCCGAGCATCGTTGAGGTTAAAAATGTTATACGGCCAACTAATTATTTAGCATGTCCAAGTCAGCCAAAACACTGGCAGCTTATTAGCTTATTAAATGTAAAGTTTTCACAAATTACGCAAGTTACAGAACTAAAAAGATTACTAGTGTTATTTGATTGGTCTAATAAAGCTGAGAATCGATTACGAATTGAAAGCATTTTAAAAATAACAGCAACGCCGATCAGCCAAATTAAACGCGGAATATTTATCAAAGGTGTTGATGTACTTATTGATATTGATGAAAGTAAATTTGTTGGTGATGCTGATTTATATCATTTTTGTAATGTATTACATGAATTCTTTTTAATGTATGCCCCTATAAATGAAAGCGTACAAACGCGTGTTAATGCAATTCCTAGTTATAAATCGTGGAGTTGGGATATTGAACCGGGTAAGAGTTATCAGCTATGAGTTACGCTGATAAAAATCATGCGCACCCAGTTTGGTCTAAGTTACCCGCGCCAATAGAACTACTTATTGAGCAGCCTTGGCGGTTTAACTTATTTAAAGCGATGAGCTTAATAGAAAAACATTGGGCCGCACCTCAAGAGCTAGAGCAAGGGATTAGTAACAGAGTTGTTTTTAAACCTTTTAAAGAGCTTGGTTTTCCGGCTACTGATGTACGCGAATGTGTATTAGAGAATGATGGCAGAGGAAGATTAAGCTTATCGACCTCTTTTTTAGGTTTGTATGGTGTAGATGCACCCATGCCACACTATGTATTAGAGCAAGCAGCAAGTGATGAGCAAAGCGGTGACCGCGTTCGTCAGTTTTTAGATATATTTAATCATGTACTTTATTGCCAACTTTTTCAGGCCTGGAAAAAGTCGCAAATTAATATAGCAGGCAGAGGCGCGAGCCAATTTGATGGGTTAGTTGAATCTATTTTACTGGGAAAAACTGATCAAAAAATTCAGTGTGGTATTGCAAGTTTAAAGCAAACTAGCGCTGCTGGCTTAGCGCAGCTTCTTAAACATAGTTTAAATATAGACACGCTAAAAGTTGACGACACACGAGCAAATTGGCAAAAAATAGATACACCAAGTTCAATCGGCGAAGAAAACCAAATGGTTTTAGGCAGCTCTGCAGTACTTGGCACGAAGGTATTAGTTAGCGGAAGTATTTTAACAATAGATATAGGTCCAGTTAATAGTGATACAGCCATGAGTTTAACGCCAAGAAGCGAAGAAGGTATAAAAATGGCTGCACTTCTGACTGCGCATTTACCAAGTAATGTAGAGTGGGTTTGCCAAATAAAAGTAGCTAATGAGGCTGTTGCCGAACAAGCTTTAGGTCAGCAACCGCTAGTACTTGGACATAATTCATATTTAGGGGCCGCAGCTGCAAATACAACAACACATAGCTACAGCCATCAACAGTATAAACACTAAGGAATTAAGGATAAAAAAATGGATGCTAAAGGCATAAAACAACTCATAGATAAATTAAATGGCCACACCGCAACAGCACTTGAATCAGCAGCTGGGTTTGCGAGTAGTCGTAGTCATTTTGAAGTGCTTCCTGAGCATTTACTTATTAAGTTAATGGAAGAAGGAAGTAATGGTGACCTTGAGCACATTTTTCATTTCTTTAATATTAATCAAGACAAAGTATGGCATGAGCTATTAGACTTTTTAAATAGACAGCCTGCCGGTAATCAAAGTAAGCCTACATTTTCTCGTCGTTTATACGAATGGCTAGAGCGTGCATGGTTAAGTGCTAATGTTCAGCATAAAAGTGATTTTATAACAGGTGCTGCGCTTATTGATTCATTAACAGAGTTATTACCTTACAGCCCTGTACTTCAACTACCTGCTTTACTAGATAAAATAGATTCACGCTTTTTAGCTGAAAATTTAGATAAAATTTGTCAGCAATCTTCAGAGCGTTTAAACCCAGTAGCTAAATCAAAGTCTGCAAATCAAACAGATTCATCGCACGGTACAGCTGCGCTTGATGAGTACTGTGAAGATTTAACTGAAAAAGCAAAACAGGGTAAAATCGACCCGGTTCTCGGTCGTAATGACGAAATTCGTATGATGGTCGATGTGTTATGCCGTCGAAGAAAAAATAACCCTATTTTAGTGGGTGACCCAGGTGTAGGTAAAACAGCAGTCGTTGAAGGTTTTGCCCAGCGTATAATTGATGGCCAAGTACCAAGTGACCTGCAAGGCGTACGCTTATTGGTGCTTGATATGGGGTTATTGCAAGCAGGTGCCGGCGTTAAAGGTGAGTTTGAGCGCCGCTTAAAAACAGTGATCGACGAAGTTAAAAATTCAACAACGCCAATAATTATGTTTATCGATGAAGCGCACACTTTAATTGGTGCCGGTGGCGATGCGGGCATGAGTGATGCGGCAAATTTATTAAAGCCAGCATTAGCACGCGGAGAATTAAGAACCGTTGCGGCAACAACATGGAGCGAGTATAAAAAGTATTTTGAACGTGATGCCGCTCTAGAGCGCCGTTTTCAGCTTATTAAAGTGGATGAGCCAACAGAGCAAGCGGCTCAATTAATGCTTGCAGGCTTAAAAGATAAATATCAAGAGCATCATAATATTCAAATTACGGATGACGCTATAGAAGCTGCTGTTGTTTTATCGTCGCGCTATATAACAGGCCGCCAATTACCAGACAAAGCTATTGATGTATTAGACACCGCAGCGGCAAGAGTACGTATGTCGTTTGCTACAGACCCCGCTGCCATTGAGTCTGAGCGCGAGCACATTAATTATTTAGAAACCAGAATCAATAGCCTCAATGTAGAGCTAGGGCAAGGTTTAGTTGTTGATAAAGATAAGCTTACCCATTTAGTTGAAGAGCTGGTTATTGCACAAAATAAATTGGCACAACTTACTCACTCGCGTGAATCTCAAATTTCGACTTTGAGTCAAATTAACGAGATAAAGCAGGCAACTGATCAAGAGCTTGATAGCGAATCATTGCTGACACTTCGCCAATCACTAAAAGAGCAAAATACACAAGACAACGGCTTATTTAGTGAAGTAGACGCCGATGCTGTTGCGCAAATTATTTCACAGTGGACCGGTGTGCCTGTAGGGGCCATGGTAAAAGATCAGATTAGTAATTTAATTAATCTTGAAGCCACAATTAGCCAAGAAGTTATAGGGCAGCAGGCTGGACTCGCTAAAATAGCGCAAACACTAAGAGTGAGTAAAGCCGGCGTAAGCAACGATGAAGGCCCGCTAGGCGTATTTTTACTAGCTGGTCCATCGGGCGTGGGTAAAACAGAAACGGCGCGTTGTTTAGCAAAACAGTTATTTGGTGGCGATAAGTTCTTAACGACAATTAACATGAGCGAATATCAAGAGTCGCACACCGTATCGCAACTTAAAGGTTCACCACCAGGGTACGTTGGCTATGGTGAAGGTGGTGTGTTAACCGAAGCGGTAAGACAGCGTCCATATTCAGTAATTTTACTTGATGAAGTTGAAAAAGCGCACAAAGATGTAATGAACATGTTTTACCAAGTGTTTGAGCGTGGCACGATGCGTGACGGTGAAGGACGTGAAATAGACTTTAAAAATACTGTAATTATCATGACATCTAATTTAGGCTCAGCAGAGTTAATCGATGCATGTACACCGCCTACAGTTATAGACCTAAGTCCTCAAGATGACGAGGAAGAACAAGTACAGCAAAGCGAGCAAGAAGCAGCTATTAACGAAGCGCTAAATCCAACGCAAGCACCTATAAATGAAGACGGAACGCCTTGGAAAGTACCATCAATCGGTGCACTTACTGATTTAATTAAGCCGCAGTTACTTGCTTTTTTTGCGCCTGCTTTACTTGCCCGTATGCAAGTTATACCTTACTTAGCGCTTGATTCTGAAGCTCTACAGTCTATCGTCAGCTTGAAACTTGAAGCCATTGCCACACGTTTGCACGAAAACCACAAGATGCAGCTACGAGTAGATGCCAGTGTTTTAGAAAAACTGACTACTCAGTGTACGCTTTCAGATAGTGGTGCACGTATGGTGAACGCGGTTATAGAGCAGCAAATACTTCCTGGTATCGCTAAATCAATTTTAGAGTTTATGGCAGAAGAAGACATGCCTGATATTTTAACGCTGGCCGTTGACGAACAAGACGAAATTACGGCGACATTTGCAGATAACGCTTAAATAAAAGGATGTAAAAATGGGATTCATGGACATATTTAACGAGCTCAAGGCCAATAAGAGTCACTTTAGTGTTGCTATACAGGGCATGCCTGACGGAATGGTCTATGTAACTGACTTTGAGTCTAGGGACGATCGTTTATGTGAAGACTATGAATTTAAAATCCAAGTATTGAGCCCTGAGCATCTAACATCTGAAATGCTAATAGGCAAAGATGTATCGTTATCACTAGTGTGGTCAATGTTAGATCGTACTATTTCAGGGTTAATTAGTGGTTTTATAGCGCATGGTCAAAGTCATCAGGGGTATCACTATACTTTGATCATGAGTTCTCATTTAACATTACTTAAGCATCAGCATTCTAACCGTGTATTTACTGCTATGGATGCAGGTAAAATCATTTTGAGTGTGTTTGAAAAAGCAGGTTTCCCTGCGCAAAAGTTAAATGTACAAGCAAGCTCAACCATGCTCGATATGACCGTGCAATACAACGAAACTGATTACGAATTTGTAACACGCTTAATGCGTAAGCACGGTTTTGTGTACAGCTTTGTAGAGCAAACGGGTGGTGAATGTACATTGTATATTTGCAATGATTCTAATGGTATAGCGCAAGAGTTTGATGAAATAAACCTAAGCTATGTACCACCTTCTGGGCAAGTAAGAACGAGTGAGTCAATTTTTGCTATAAGCAGGCAGGCCCAATTATTTCCGCAAAGTACACACTTAGATGATTACAACTACCAAGCTCCGGGTAATTTGCAAGTTTCAAAAAATAACAGTGCGTCAGTTATTGGTTTTGGTGAAGATAGTCATTACGGTGATAATTACGGGCAATCAAACGAAGGGCAAGACTTAGCAACTATCAGACAGCAAGCGTTTGATTGCCAACGTGAGCAAATAATAATAGACACAGACTGCAGGGCGCTTCGCCCTGGTATGCGTTTAAATATTTATGACCACCCAGAGCATGATGGTCAGTATTTAGTGACGCGTGTAGAGCACAAAGGTAGCCAAAGTGCCTCGGTTGAATACGGCTCTAATGTAAAGGGCTTAACGTATAAAAACCAAGCTTATTTAATTAGTGTTAACCAGCCTTATAAAGCCCCATTAATGCCAGCGAGACGTGTATTTGCTACGTTTAATGCATTAATTGAGCAAGAAATTGATGACAAAGGTAACTACGTAGTAAAACTACCGTTTAATCAAGATGGAGAAGGCCAAGAAAGCCGTCCTACACGTTTAATGCAACCTTACGGCGGCAGCGGGCACGGTATGCATTTTCCACTAACTCAAGGTACAGAAGTGCTCGTTTGTGGTGAAAATGGTGATTTAGACAGGCCTATAATTTTAGGCGCGCTTTATAATGAAAATGCACCAAACCCTGTTACAAGCGAAAACCCAACTGAAAACAAATTAGTAACTAAAGCTGGACACAGCTTTGTAATGGATGACAAAAAAGGCGAAGAGAAGATAAGCCTTGCCAATAAAAACAATAAAAACCAATTAATACTCGATGCAACAAATGGTGCGCACCAGGCAATGTTAAAGTCTGTTGATGGTGATGTTAAAATTTCAGCGAAAGAAAACCTACAGTTTGTTGCCGAGAACGACGCAAATTTTACAGTCGCTAATAATTTTACAACCCGAGTAGAAAACAATCTGCAAATTCAAACCCGCGAGGGAGATATTACAGTTACCTCGGCTGCGGATTTAACTCTAAACTCAGCCTCAAATAGTCGTATTCAAGCGACTGACGGTAACTTAGAGCTCACAGCAACTGATGAGCTTAAAATGCAAGCACGACAAGATATTAGCGTTTACTCGGTAGACGGCAACCTTGAGCTACAAGCACCTCAAGGTGATTTAGAATTAAACAGTGGTAAAAATATTACTATAAAAGCAAATGGGCAAGGCTCAATTCAGTTAAGCCAAGGTGGTGCAAGTATAGAAATTGATGCTGCGGGTAACCTTACAATTGATGCCACTAATATAACGTTAAGTGCCACTAATATAGCAATTAAAGGCAGTGCAATTAGTAACAACTAAGTTAAAGGAGTAATTTAATGAACGCTAAAGTTAAAAGTATATTTAATCACGATCAGCAACTTGCACCTGTAAGTAAAGTTGATGAATTTGGCCGAGTTAAAGGCGTTACAATAAATAACGACGAACAGAGTGTTGTAGCACAAGCGGCGCACATAACACCATGTCAAGTGGGCGACACAGTACTACTTACCCACACTGCACAAGGCTTTATAGTAACAGGGCTACTTGCAAGTGAAGATCAAGCGCCCGCTGCACTCATTAAAAATAGTCAAGGCCACATAACTATTGAAGCGCAGCAAAGTATTAGCCTTCAAACGGCTAAAGGGACGATAGAAGTATTTGCCGACGGCACCATAGTGCTCGAAGGGCGAGATATAACAGCCAATAGCGAGCAAGATCTTACCTTGGCTGGCTGGCCAATTAGGCTTAATTAACACTATGTTTGCTCAAGTCGCTAAAGTTAAGCAGCATCAGCAGCGTTTAACTACTTTATTAAAACACAAACAAAAGTTGCAAGCGCAAGGCGTTTACCCGCTTGCTCGACTCAATGTAATTGAAAGCCAATTACTAAATCATTTATATACGCTCAGCGATTTAAAAAGTGATGCCCCCACAGATTACTTTACAGGCAAAAATTTAACACAAGTCAGTCAATTAGCACTTAATGAATTTATTGCCTTTGCGACAGAAAACCCCGAGCATCACAGTATCTACACGCTATTGCTGCAAAGTCTTAATTTAAAAAGTGAACTTAACAGCGGCGAAACTTTTTTAGCTTTAAAGTCGAACAAACATTTAAGTTATTACAGTGTATTACAGCACTTACTTGATTATTGGCAGTTAGATGATAATAAAGCACTGCGCAATAGTGTACTCAACGAAAAAGAAGAGCTTGATAGTACCGCGATTACTTTACTTTTTTCACAGCAATTGAGTGAAACAGAGCTAAATAGTGCCATGCTACATGCTAACTTTGATATTGCTTATGCAGCACTCGTGAATGCCTATTGTAATAAAACAAGTAACGTATCTGACATGCTGTTTAAAGTATTTGCCAAAACAAATGATGACGACAAAAAAGCAAAATTACTTGCCCTAGCAGGGCTTACTAACGATCCGCGCTGGGATGAACCTTGCCTACTTTTTTGTAAAGCTAACCCCGGGCTTTGCCAACATGTACTAAGCCACTTTGTATATAAGCGCGCATTGCCTTTATTTATAAATTTAATGGCGCATGGGGTAACTCAAAAACCAGCTTACGCAGCATGGCTAATTATTACTAACAGAGCGCTTGCCCAAGCAAAAAAAGTAACTGTAGTAGAATCAAATAACGAAAAAAACGTACACAGCGGCATAAACCTTGACGATGCAGAGCATGCAAGGCAAGCGTTTGCACTTGTCCCAGGGGATCAATTATTAAACGGCATTAGCTTTGTGTGCAGTAATGCAAAACAAAAATTAAAAATACTTGCAGGTGAAGTTGTGCAACGTGCTGTAGCACCACATTATCCACTGCAAAAAGCCTGTGGTTTGTACCATGTATTACTGAGCGCCAAACAATGGCAAAGCGTTATAGCGGAGAGCCCAAGTGCTGAATAATTTTTCTCCTTGGCAGGCTAGTTTTTTTGATGGTTGGTTGAGTGACCGTACGCTGGCTAAAGTGGTTGTCGTAAAACAAAGCTTTGAATTTGACGAAAAAGGCAATGTAACACCAAACGAGCCCGGACCCGATATTGTTGTAGCCGATGACTACGATGGCGACCCCGCATATACACCACTTAGAGAAGTAGACGAACAAGTCGCCTTTAAGCATGGATTTGAAGTGTATGGCGACTTTACAGCTTACCCGCCTAAAGCCAAACAAGCGCGAGTAATTGAAGTAGAGCTTGGCCTTCATGATAAAACGCAGCCACTATTTAAAAAGCGTTTACGTGTAACTGGCGCACGCTTTTGGAAGCGCTCTTTACTTGGGCCTGTTGCAACTGATCCGAATATTATTGAGCCTACACCCATTAATTACAGCAATGCTTTTGGTGGAAAAGATCTTAACGATGAGTCTAATTATCTGCTTGAAAATCCGATAGGGAGAGGATTTAAGCTTAAAAACAAACAAGCAAAAGGGCAGCAATTACCTTGCATTGAATACGCAAATCAACTACTTCGTAAACCGAGTCATACTACCTCAGTTGCAAGTTTTTCAGCTATACCATCACATTGGTCACCGCGTATCGAACTTATGCCCGACATTGATAAAAAAGCACTTATGGCAGGCAATTATCCTTTTAAAACAGTGCTTGATGAACATTTTAACAATATGGCACCTTTAGATCAGCGAGTAAAAAAAGAGTTTACACAAGGGTGGGCGTTTTCACTTTCAGGGTTATACCCGTTACAAGAATATGGGCAGCATCAGCGAGTTGAGCTTCCATTTGAAGAGCCTATTGTTCAGCTAGTTAACACATTAAACAGACATACAATTAACTTGCGCTGCGATACGTTGGTGATTGATTCTGACGCGCAAAGTTTTTCTTTGTTATGGCGCGGTTATATTGACGCAATACACGTAGGCGCAAATAGCCAGTTAGTCGTGGCAAAAAGGGAAGCTAACAATGAAGTTTGATGTACTTTGCCATATAAATGCTACAGGGTGTACACCAAGCAGCCTATATACAGCTGTTGCAAACCAAATGTTGTTTTCTAAACCGAGTAAAGCATTAATACGGTGTGATATAAGCTTAGATGCCCCCTACATAATGGTAGAAATAGAAGAGCTTGCTCAGCTTGATAGGCAAACCAAGTGCTTATTGTTATTAAGCCAGCTGCTCGAAAATATTGATATTACAACACTTAGAAAAACATCCCGTATAAGTCAAATAGTGTTTGTATTACCACAGGATGAGTTAAACAACCCAGTAATAAGTGACGATACACTCAGTGAGCTTTTAGCTGAGGTGATTTCGCAGCAAGTCCCTGATTTTGAACAAACTACAACGCTTGATTTAAAAAGCATAGCGCCCGATACACTTATAATTGCACTCGACTCTTGCGTTAGCTACCAATACGTAAGCCATCAAGCAAAAAATAACGTGGTGCAAGTGTTAAACGGCCCGCCAGGCATTATTAATGGTGAAGGTGGATGTGTATTACTTACCCATTTACAAGGCACCCTTAGTGCACACCTTTATAATGGCGAATTAAACGAACAGCTCAACCAAGCCGAGGCTTGTGTTAATGATACTTACCTATTTGCAGGAAAGGAGTCGTTAGCATGGCAAAAAAAATGGTTTGCTAATACACAAGCATTGTATAGCCCAGAAGACGAATTAATAGAGCTCGCCAACTTAAATAATACTATTGGCCATCAAGGCGTTGCAAACGATCCAGCGGGGTTTGTGCTTGCAAATAGCTATTTAAATAACCCACTAAATGAAGGGTTACAGCATGTATTTTTATTATTTAATTCACCCAATGAGCAACTAATAAAAATTTCAAGGAGTGAAAATTCATGACATACATTAATGCAGCCGCAGGTAAACAAACAGGCAGTGTTCAGTACGACATCGACGCGCTAACCGCCGATGTGCGCTCAGGTGGATCGTTAACATGGCGACACAACAACCCAACACTATTAGGGCTTAATAATAGTGCTCGAAGTAACGGCGCATTAGGTAAAGCCAGCAATGTCGCTATTTTTGAAGACCGAGCCAGTGGAGATGCGGCATTTTTAGCTGAAATAGCACGCCCCAAATACCGCGATAAAACACTTGGCGAAATGGTTAATGTATTTATTCCAGACTATATAATTCCACCACCACAATGGGATGATGAAAAAAACGAACCTATTTTGCCGTGGAACGAGCCACAAACGAGTATGGATGTTAATAAACCTATTACTAATGCCCAAGCATTTTTAGACTTAGTGTCGAGTCATTTAGGGTGGCAAGCCGGCAATCAAGAACAGTTAACTAAAGATGCGCAATCGCAAGCAGCGCAAGTAGCCACAGTATCAGGGCAAAATGTATTGATTAATGGCCGCACTGCAGTGCACCAAAGTAGCGGCGGTAAACTAAGTACCATAGATGTATGTTTAACAACGGTTGGCCCAAGTGTTATCCCAATACCTTATCCAAATATGGCGGCAGCTAGTGATGTAGCAAGTGTTGCCGGGTCAGTAAAAATTAACGGAAATGGCGCGGCTAACATCAAAAGTAACTTTTCAAAGAGTAAAGGCGACAAGCCGGGTAACAAAAAAGGCATAATAAGCGGTACAAACGATGGAAAAGCAGAATTTATTATGGGCTCATTTAATGTACTCATTGAAGGGAAACCCGCTGTTCGCCAAGGCGACCCAATGATTTCAAACTCAAAAAACACCCCGCCTATGCCGCTAGCGCAATCAGGTGGCGCATCACCAAGAGGATTGAGTGTAGAAATGAGGGATAGTTTGGCTGACCAGCAAGCCGGTAAAAAAATAGTCATAAAAATATCAGGATCAGAAAAGTTAGATGAAGATGGAGTGTCAATTGTATGAGTGATCTAAATGTAGCAGATAAAATTGATGAAAAAAATGCGCATAGAGAGCTTGTTTTTGAACGCCAATCAGATGGTGTAAAAAATGTATCACTCATGATTAAAGATGAACCTGTAAATAGAAGCAGTAAAGGCTACTATAAAATCCCGTTATATCAGGTAGGTGCTAAAGAGGAAAGTGATAGTACAGCTGATATTGAGTTAGTTCATATATTCCCAATTAGATATGCCCACCCTGCAGATGAAATTGACGATCATACAACGAACTTAAGAGATGGCTTTTTATACATTTTTGTTGACGGTCATTTATGGCGTGAGCTTAAGGTAACGACCAAAGAAAGCGTTACGCGTTTTAATGATGTTAACCTTGCTTGGCAAAAAGGCGCTCTTACTTGGAAAACAAATAAAGGTTTTCGTGAGGCGACTGGTGAAACACTTAAAACCATTATTGTACCAAATAAGCTCAATGGAAGTAACTGCCAAGTACAAATTGCTTTTTCTGAAATCCAGTGGTCGTGGAAACAGATTCAATTATTTGGAGGGTTTAATCCTGAAGATCCAAGGTTAAACTATGGAGAGCCTGTTAAGCCAGGTGAGAATAATGCTGATGCAATAGAGCTTCGAAGCAACAGATTGTTTACGTTAGATAAGCTTGGTGATTTTGAGCAAGGCTATAATAGTAATCAGTTACCTCAGCATGTTGCACTCGATGTGGTGAATAAAGCTGGAGTCTATTGCCCCGTTATACCTGACGCAATAGGAAAAGTAAGACAAGCCGCTGCAGATATCACGCTCACTCGCTCAGTGATTAGTTCACTACCGATAGAGCAAGTAGCAAATGGACAAACGGTTTCGAGTGTTGATGAGCTCTCAAAAGAGCAGCGAGGTGAACTTGAATTAGCATCGTTTGTTCAACAAACCTTTTTTGCTTTTCCGCAATCGGTGTCTGACAAATTAGCAACATATGGTGAAGACAGTGTTTCTGAACAAGAACAGGACATTGCTAATGATTATAAAAAGTGGGTAGAAAATAAATTTGATAAAGCAGCGTTCAGAAAGTTTCTAGCAACAGAAAAAGTGCTTGTGCTTGGTGAGTATATCAATGAGCTAAGAGCCAATGTAAAAGACCTTATAGAGGATGAAGAGACTGCTTCTTGCTTTTATCAATGTGCAAGAGACTATGCATACTACTCAGGTAACCGACGACTCGACATATATCAACTTATGTGTGACGTATTAGCCCCTCTAAAAGATTTAACGGCAGACTTGCTTCGCTCAAGTGTAGTGTATGACCAAGACGCGCAAAAGCTTAAGCAAATCGACAGTAATGACCTAGGGCAACATATAATCTTAAAAGTGTTAGGTACACACCCAGAGGATAACAGTGACCGTTCAAATTTGTTGAAACTACATAAGTTACTATTCCCTGATGAAACCAATAGTAAGCCTAATTTAACTGAATATAAGTGTTTTCGAGATGAAGAAGATCCTAAAAATGTTGATTTTTCTATTGATGAATTTAAGGCTTTGGAGAAGCAAGATGATCAACTTAATGGTTATATAGAAGGCGATTTAACGCAAGTATTTAGGCGTAGTAGCCAAGCTGTATGGGGCTTCTTTAATATTATTATGGAAGTACCATCTGCCACTTATTCTATGTCTCAAGGTGGCGGAACAATTAAAGATGTGTTTACTGCCCGCATGCAAAAGCAATCTAGCTTACAGCGAGAAAGTAATAAACTTGAGCGGCAAACAAAAGATTTAGAAATACAGATAAAAAATAAACAAAGTGAAATTAAAAACTTTGAAATGTCACGTAACAAGCTAATTCAAGAAGCGCGTAACCAAGGTATAGATGGCGGTGACATTACCGAGCAATTAAACAGGCAACTTAAACAAAGAAACAAAGAACTAGAGCACTATAAAACACTCCTTAAACAAGCAAAAACAAAAGGTAGTGTAACACGTGCGCATTTATCAACACTAAAAAGTGTGGGTTTAGACATGCTTAATAGTGAGGCGCGTATTAAGTCAGTTGCGATGTCGTATAACCCCTATCAAAAAATAATGCATCTCGCGCATATGGTTTCTGATGGTTTACTTGTTGAGATTGATATTGATGTTAATGACTACTATGAAGGTAACTTACCTGATTCAGTCGTCCCGCTTAATTTTGACAGCCGTTCTAAGCGTGCCGAACAAAGAATTTTAGAATTTAATAAAATAACCGAAGGAATCGATGAAGCACTGAGCCAAGGTAGTTACCCAGGCAATGGCGGAACGCGGCCCATTGTTAAACTTAAAGTCAACGATAAAGTAACGATACCCGCGCGTTTAGATCTTATTACAAGTTTAGATGGCTCTTTAAATGAATTAGAAGCTATGGTTACTAAGCAATACTACCAAGCAGACAGCGCCAAGAAAAAAGTGATAAAAAAAATGGTTGCGCTTGATAAAAACAAGTTAGCTGCATTGGAAGCAGTAGAGAAGAGGCTTGAAGATGGTTTAGAGGCTTTTGAAACTGCTCAGCTTAAAACTAACTGGGATTTAACTGGGTATAAAGATCATAATAAATCCCTCAAAAAATACGCGCAAGCAGCATTGGGTAAGCAGCAAGTGGGCAAAGTTGGCACAGCCAGTATTGGTGTTTTGCCGTTTGTTTCTGGGCTAGAGGCCATTAACTTTTATACAGTTATAACTGGTGATGGCGTTAGTTTAATGGATAAAACGTCAGCGTATGCTGATTTGTTAGATGTTATGGTGAATATTGGTAAAGATTTGGTAGAGCGTCGTTATGGTATGCCAAGCTCTGGACAGTTGAAACTTTTCTCTAGAAACAAAGTGCCTGCTAGTGAGTTTACTAAAAAAATACTAAGAGGAAGGCTCAGTGTTACCTCTGCGAAGGTAGCGTTATCTTATGCCGCTAATGCAGCGACGTTCCTCGCAGGCGCAATAAGTACATATGTGGCCGTGAGGGATGCGGTTAATGAATATAACAAAGGTAATATAGGCCTTGCGACAGCAAATTCTATTATGGCTTTAGGCTTTTTAAGCATGACGGCCGCATCAGGTATTGCAATCATTACCAAAGGGGCGTCAGCCTTGATAGCTGTATTTGGTATTGCCGGCTTAGTGATAGTTCTTATTGCGGCAGGGCTTATTTATTACTTTAGCGAAGCAGAGGTTGAGGCATGGCTTCATGCATGCCCATGGGGGAAAGCTGCCTTTATTAATGATGGTTCTTCCAGTGTAAGAGCCGCTCAGTGGCTAAACCGCCCTGACTTAGCATTACTCGATGTCTATAATGCACTTTACAAGCCCTATACAAAACTGGTTGCAAGCAACTTAGCTAAAACTATTTCAATTGGTTTATCCACGCCAGTTGCTGCGGTAAAAGAAGGCGTCGATACAAAGCTCTATTGGCGAGTAGTTAATCCAACAAGCGCAAATATGATTGCACCTTATCGAGGTTATAATGTTGAAGCAGCTGAAAAATATGCAAAAATAATACAACTTAAAATGTCACGTTATACAAAGCATAGAGAATTTAAACAAATTCCCCTTAGTTCCCCCATATTAGTAGATGCGATATGGATGCTTCAGCCTTCACGAACAGGGTGGCAAGCAGAAATAAATTATAATGCATTTTTGACTGAGTTCGGCTTGCAGCCCGGCGACCAAATAGAGCTTAAATTAGAGGCCACGGTGTACCCAGATGGTAAAGGCCAACCGACTATTCAAGGGTTTAATAGCACTTATGGCTTGCCCATTGAGTATTACAAAGTGGGTGATGAGCGCAAGTACAGCCACCGCATTGGCCAAGTAATTAGCCAAGCTGTAATTAATTTATAAAAAGCTAAGTTATTAAAACAATACAAAAGAAGTACAGAAAAGAAAGGACTAATGATGAGTAGTGGTGATAAAGGCTTGGATAAATCAAGCAAACTGGATGACTTACTTGATAGCCTTATTAGTGACAAGGATCTTGAGCGCTATATTGCTGAACAAGAAGACGGTTTAACCCATGAAGAAAGAGAAAAAATAAAAAGAGAAAACCGTATTAACGCAATTAACCAGTGGTGCGCTGAAAACCCAAATCGGGACCCTACAAGAGCAAAAGACAAAACCATAAAGCAACTGGCTTTAGACGAAGAAGCTGTAGTGCGCATTGAAGAGTTTAGAAAAAATAACCCTGAGAAAATGGCAGAAATAAGCATAAGGTCTGAAAACAAAATTAAATACCGTAGGGATAGACAAACCTACGAAGAGCAACTGCCAAGAAACTACTTACATGTAGACAGTTATGAAACGCGATTAAAAAAAGCCGAAGCACTCAATGGCTGCGGGTTTAAAACACGCACGTTTAAAAGTAAGCGTTTTACTGATGAATATGCAGCAGAGCTCAAGTCGCCTAATCGTGGCTCAACACTTGAGGGGCATTGGGTAGAGAGCGATGGTAAGCAGTTGGCTATTTCATGGTTTGGAGGGTGGTCAAATTTATTTACTGCTCTAAGCTTCTTGTTAATGGTCGCTGCAGTTCTGTTTTTTTTCGTTGATTTGGGTGTTATTGGTTTTGTGTGGGAGGATTATCGGTGGGTCCCATTTGCTATATACGCACCTATGTTTATTATAGGTTTTTATATGCTGAAACACCGGGCCATATTAGCGCACCGAGATAATTTTTATTTTAATCGCCATACTGGGCTTGTAAAAACTCCGCATACATTATTCAGAAAACCGTTTTATTTACCTTACGAAGATATTGTTTGCTATGGTGCAAATGAGCGTAATGTAGGCTCAGCCCGTGGTGGTTCACGTGTATTTGTGTCTCTAATGGTGCCGTTAAAATACCCTAAACATTATCGCTTCACTAAGCCTACTTTTTATGTGGGTGGTTTTAATCGTGAATGGGATTCACTGGAATATGCCACAGCCATGACCTTTATGGATACATCAATCCCACTTGGCACGCACTTATATCAATCGATAGAGCATTACTTCAAAATTGATAAAGATATAACGGAAAAACACGCTTTTCCTGAGGAGCTAAAACCTTATTTAGACCCTGATGACTGCCAAGTAAACAGACATGAAGTTTGGTGATGTAAAAAACAGCGCTGAGCATAAATAGTAGTTTTACTTTATTAAAACCAACCTTAAACAATAGCGCTTTTATTGTTTAAGGTACTTTAAAAGGATTTTTATGAATCGCTTTGCATTTAAAAATTTATCACTCGCAATGCTTATGAGTTTTTTTGTCGAGTTTTTATTGAGTTATAATTCATTAAACTCAAGACCCGTTTTAAGTTTTAATAGTACTACATACGATAATAATATATGCAGCACAGTAGCTGGAGCATGTTCGAGTTTAGTACCTTGGGATTCGTTTTTTTTATTACCACTGGTAATGTCTATAGTGTTTTTTTTAGTATTAAAAACGGCTGATAAATTTAACCTCTGTGTCTATTTTGTTTTGTCTAATTTTTTTATAGTTATCAATGGTGATTACCCTTATGTTTTTTATTACTTGATTGAGGGTGGAGTGATTTTGTCATTGTTACATTTTTTTAATTTAAAACAGACAAAAGATAAAAAAGAAAAGAACCAAAGTGAACGTTTTTTTAATTTTCGAAATTATTTAAAAACATTAGATAAAACAGGCTTGTTTACTGGGGTGGCTGCTGAAAAAGAACTCTTATCATTCTTTTTGGTCAGTTTTTTAATCTTATTTTCTTTAATTATTATGATTTTATTTCCTTTCTTAAGTCTTTATATTAAAGGTGAAATAGATTTTAATACACTGAGTTTCATATCAGCTTCTTTTATTAAAAGCGCTTTTTTAAATTCAAATATAACGTGGTTTATTTTAATTACATTACTTTCCCTATTGTCGTTGCTATATCGTAAAGTATATGGAATTAATTTAGCTAAAACTAACAATGAGATCTAATTTAGAGGCAAAAACTAAAAAACCGTCTTAATTTTTTATAATAATTAAGTAAATAACAAGAATAGGGATAAGCTAAAAAGGGAATTCATGGACTATACATTTTATACTTCATTTGCCGAAAAAATCTCGCCCAGATTGTATCAAAACCGCATTTTACCTTATTTTAAATCAGAGCAGTTTGATAGGGATAAAAGTTTCTGGTTTGATTGTTTTGGTATAAATGTAGTTAGACGATACTTTGTTAATGAAAGGGCTAGAGCTGAAAGCTTTGAAAAATCAAGCCTAGCAGATAAATCTAAATATCTAGTTGTTGGACGGCGTTTGAATGCGAGGAAAAGGCTAGATATATTTTTTTATACTCTCCCGTTTATTATTTCTTTTTTAATGTTATTTATAGTTGTATTTGGCAGTGATGAGTTTTTTGGAATGCCGACTTGGCTAGGCTTAATAATATTTATGTTTTGGAATGCTATCGTATGCAACTTTAGTTCATTTTATTATTATAGACTTAGTTCAAAAAATGAGGATTTGGTTTATTTAGATAGGTTGAATAATACAATCAACTTTACAGAACAGACAAACAATGAGCCTCCTTTTAAAGATGAGTTTGCTAATGCTGCATTCCCCGTAGGTGAATTTTCACTCAACGTACGTTTTTTAACAAAAACTCAAGGAGTCGGTAAAATAGCAAGCCTAGTACTTATTCATGAAAATATTGCTCAATACAATGACGTCCCTTGGGTACATATTCACGCGTTAAGTGAATATCATGGCACCGTTGATGATGTAATTAAGCAATGGGCAAGGTATCAGCGTTATTTAGATTTAACTTTACCATTACCCGACTCGCCAGATTTGGAACTCTATAGAAAAAACGATCAATCTACTAAAGAGTTTGATATAAAAAACAAACGACCAGAGCGGTTTTGGTGTGACTTTTCATACGAACAACAAAGAGATATTGAAAGAGAGCTGATTAATAATCCGTTTTATGATGATCAGTATGAATTATCAAAAAAAATGCTTGATATATACGATCTAGTTTGTCCTTGGCTTCAATTTAGCGCTAAACAGCGTAATAAAAAAATGAATGTACTTGCTTCAATAGGGGATATATTGGTTTCAATACGGCAGTTATTAATAGGGATATAGCTATGTGGATATTAATTTTAACTATTTTTCTGTTTGTTATTATTATTTTAGTAAATATTGGAAATGAAAATACTTTTAGAGAAAATTTAAAAAAACCATGCTTAATTAAAGTAAATAACACAGAGTTTGATATCTGTATTAATCAAAATCTTGTTAGAGAAGGGTTGAATTTTTTAATTATTAATTTAATGGATATCACTGAAGATAAAGAAGTTAGCTTTATTCTTACAAAAAATGAGTCGTTGCGACATGGTGATTCATATAGAGTTTGCAAATATGTGAATATTGAACCAATTGCTGAACTTGAGTCTGAGGTTACCCATATATCAGTCCTTAAAATACCAATAGGTGATCTGTTACCATCTCAAGGTGGAACAAGAAAAATGAACTTTAACATCAACTTTTATCGAGGCTACCCTGGCGAAAGTAAATCGCTATTTCTAACCGATATTAATTCAAGTTATATATATAACCATCACCTTGAATATAACTTTCAACGGCCGGGTTATGCCGATACTGATCCGGAGTTATTGAAGAGTATTAATGAAGAAGTAGCAGAGTATTTAGTTCTCTGCAGAAAAAAAACACACCCATTTTAGTTTTGCATTTACCAGATCAAATGAAAGTAGCGCATTCGTAAAACATAAATTATCAGTCTTAAATGCAAATTTAGTAACACAGTTTTCTTGTTTAGTAAGAGGACCTAGGTTTATTGTTAATTCGGAAACTCTTTCAAAGTGGTGCGCGGATTAAATGTCAGATAAGGCATAGATAATAAAGGAAATAGAATATGCTGACACAGCTTACAGAGGTAAGAAAAACCCAAAATTCAGGAATGAAATAGCGACTGATGAGCGGGACTCTATGTATTGCTGTTATCAAAGTAAGCAAGCGTTATTCCCTAGAGGTAATGTGTTTGGGCACTGTTTTGATAACTCTCAAAGATTAGAATATAAATTGAATATAAGTGGTGCAGCAAACCAGCATCGAAGTATTCTTAGTCAAAATGAGAGCCGACTGGAATTACCTTTGGCTTCTAACCCTGTAAGTTTCATAGACACTTTAACTTTCGCTTGGGGGATATTCCACATATCAATACTGTTTCTTTTGCTAGCTTTTCCTATTACTAGTTTTTTCTTGGAGATATTGCAGAGGCATTTGATAGTTACACTGTGTTGTTATCTGTTTGGTGTTTTTCAAAAATTTCAAACTGGGTAATATGGCCATATTTTAGATCTAATTTTAAATTAGCAGTTATTTTCGATCGTAAAACAGGTGTAGTTAAAATACCTAAAAGCGGTGCAAAGAGCTTTGTTTATTTAAGCTTTGAAGAATTTAATGCTTATTATAAAGCTACACATAATCCCAAAAGTGGCTTTCCACATAGGGGCTTACGCTTCTAAATTATAAAGAAGATCAGCGTTATGATGTTGCTTACAACAATGAGATAGCTTGCAGCTTTCAACATTGGAAATTATTACAAAACTTTATGGATGTTACCCAGCCTTTAGCAGATATCCCGCAATTTGAATATTACCGTGAGTTTGATAAAACAACCGCTGAATTTGATAAAACCGATGGTCGACCTAAGTACTTTTGGTATCGAGTTGATAAGCATTTTTAAAAAAAATATCTAAAGCAGATGATGAGCTTAGAAAAGAATTTAATGATGAAGAACAGCTCGATAACATATTGATGGGAAAACCTATTAAAAAGCTAACACCGCCAGATATTTTTAAATTTCCATGGAAATACGCAGATAACATCAAGCCTGAGAGTGAAGTTAAGTTTGGGAAAACGTTGTGGCAAAAATTCACTTCATTTTTGATGATAGATTTGTAAGCTGTTGAAAAAATTAGATACAGCTTTCTATTTTTCATGAAGAACCAGGGTTTTAAATCGGTTAACTAACCGTAGTTCTTTAACAATCATAAAAGGAAGTTAAACCTAGGCAGCATTAGTGCTGCTTAGATTATTTAGTGAAAATAGTATGAATATATTTAAGTACTTAGGTGGCCCGCTGGCTAAAAAAACAATTTTTAATAAATATTTTAATGCTAAAACAAGCAAAAGTCTTACAAAGCAATTTGGTGGATTATGTATTCTTTATGATTGGTTATATATCGATAAGTTAGGCCTAAAGGCACAACCCCAGCGCTTTCAAGTCCATTCATGCGGTAATGACCCCATGAGAGCACTTATATTTGGGGTTTGTTGGTAGTTTGGTTGTTGCTTTAGATATAATGCTAATCCCATTTCATGGAGAGGACGATGCTTCTCATGGTGGTTTCTGTATTTAGTACTCGGCTTTAACCTTACATTTTTAAACCTTCAACCACTTTGGGATCGTATGGCACCTCCTAAGTTAGCATATTTTGATCGTCAAACAGGTAAAGTCGGTTACACCTTTAATATTCCTGGTTGTGACGAGCGCGATGAATTTGGTAATTGCTGTTTTGATTGGCGAGATATGAAATGTGTATTGGTAAACGAAAGCACCTCGCAGTCGGGTTCGCGGGCATTTTTTCCAAGACTCTCCCATAAAAACATAGATAAATACCCACAAACAAAAATGACGATTGTAGTGACAGAGTTAGCACAAAACCCAATTTATTGTTTATTGTTTACTGTTT
Organism: Pseudoalteromonas sp. NZS37; assembly: GCF_015864265.1. Lineage (NCBI taxonomy): Bacteria > Pseudomonadati > Pseudomonadota > Gammaproteobacteria > Alteromonadales > Pseudoalteromonadaceae > Pseudoalteromonas > Pseudoalteromonas sp. NZS37. Next base: position 79,241 of record NZ_JADYXL010000003.1, read on the forward strand.
TGGGAGCGTTTAGTTCGCTTTATGGATAACACAAAGCCATTACCTGATATACCTGAATATGAGGGTTACAGGCACCTAGATTCAATTACCGCTGAGTTTGATAAGCACAACAATCGCCCTGAGGTTTACTGGCGTGACATGAGCTTTGCACAACAAACCGAAATTTATGATGAGTTATATGCTGAAGCATACAAAATAGATTGGTACAACGACGAGCCACACCCTGAAATAACCAAACCATGGTTACGGTGGACGCCTGAGCCCGAGCGAAAACAAACACTTAATTGGAAATACAAAGCGAAACGGATATTTATGCAATTAACGTGTGGGATACCTTAAGTACCTTTTATGGCGCAGTTTGGTTTATATAATTAGAGTGGCTATATAGTTTGATTATCAGTGTACCCATAAGGTAAAGGCTAGCCGACTATTCAAGGTTTTAATAGTACCTATGGCTTACCAATTGAGTATTACAAAGCGGATGAAAACCTAGAACATTATCTTGGGTGATGACCGCAAGTACAGTCACCGCATTGGTCAAGTTATAAGCCAAGCAGTAATTAATTTATAAGAAGTAGATTGTTAAAGGAGTAACTATGAACATAGATGATAAAAGATCAGAGGACGAAAGAATACTTGATGAGCTAGTTGAGCGCCACATTGCTGAAGAGGAAGATGGTTTAACTCACGAAGAACGAGAAAAAATAAAAAGAGAAAACCGTGTTAACGCAATTAAACAGTGGTGCGCTGAAAATCCTGGTCGAGACCCCGCTAGAACAAAAGATAAAACCATAAAGCAACTGGCTTTGGATGAAGAAGCGGTGGTGCGAAGAGAAGAGTTTAGAAAAAATAACCCAGAGAAAGTGGCTGAAATACGAAAGCGAACTAGAAACGAAAGAAGATACCGTGATAATAGAGCAACCTACGAAGAGCAACTGCCAAGAGACTACTTACATAAAGACAGCTATGAAACGCGATTAAAAAAAGCCGAAGCACTCAATGGTTGCAGGTTCAAAACTCGCACGTTTAAAAGTAAGCGTTTTACTGATGAATATTCAGCAGAGCTTGAATCCCCAGATAGTGGGTCAACACTTGAGGGACATTGGGTAGAGAGCGATGGTAAGCAGTTGGCTATTTCATGGTTTGGAGGGTGGTCAAATTTATTTACTGGTCTAAGCTTCTTGTTAATGGTCGCTGCAGTTCTGTTTTTTTTCGTTGATTTGGGTGTTATTGGCTTTGTGTGGGAGGATTATCGGTGGGTGCCATTTGCTATATACGCACCTATGTTTATTATAGGTTTTTATATGCTGAAACACCGGGCCATATTAGCGCACCGAGATAATTTTTATTTTAATCGTCATACCGGGCTTGTAAAAACTCCGCATACATTATTTAGAAAACCGTTTTATTTACCTTACGAAGACATTGTTTGCTATGGCGCCAATGAGCGTAATGTCGGTTCAGCCCGTGGTGGTTCACGTGTATTTGTGTCACTCATGGTACCGTTAAAATACCCTAAACATTATCGCTTTACCAAGCCTACTTTTTATGTGGGTGGTTCAAATCGTGAATGGGATTCACTGGCATACGCCACAGCCATGACCTTTATGGATACATCAATCTCACTTGGCACGCATTTATACCAATCGATAGAGCATTACTTCAAAATTGATAAAGATATAACGGAAAAACACGCTTTTCCTGAGGAGCTAAAACCTTATTTAGACCCTGATGACTGCCAAGTAAACAGACATAAAGTATGGTGATGTAAAAAACAGCGGTTAGTGTGAATCGCTGTTTTGCCTTATGCAAAAATCAACTTTAAAAACACAATTAGAGCGGCTGTCTAGTTTAATTATGAATTTGATGATAATAGCCTTAGCCTAAATGCTGCAGTTTATGAGTTTGAAATTGAATCACCTAGTATCAGTGTGTTTGATCTTGAAATAATACGGATACTTATATACAACGAAAATTTAACCCTACCAATAGATTTTGATGCATTTGAAAAGCCAATTGAAAATGCCACACCTGATTTAGCAATCGCATAAGGAACCTGATGCAAAAAAATAATTACTTCGGTGTTGGAATAATGCCAAAGAAAACGAACTTTAATCGCTTTTTTGAATATCGCAGTATAAAAAATATATATCACGAATTTAAAGGCCTGTGTTTTTTATATGATTGGCTTGATACGAACAAGTTATATGAAAGTCAGCGCGAAAAATACAAAGTTGTCCCTTGTGGCAATAACCCTATAAAAGCCATATTATTTGGACCAATGGCTATTGGAGCTGTATTAAGCTTAATTACATTAATTAGTATTTTATCACTTCCATTTTATGATGAAGGTGAAAAATTTCAGTGGTGGATACCATTTTTTACCTTTTTATGGAACTTATTCTTTTTAAATTTATTACCGATCACAGCAAGATACATACCAGATAGGGTGATGTACCTTGATAGGCAAAACCAAACGGTCGGGTTTACTTTTGAGATACCAGGTTGTGAACAAAGAGATGACTTAGGTAACTGTTGCTTTAAATGGGAAGAGATTGTTTGCAGGTTAACCTCGAAAATGGGCGCGCCGGGTGTAATGAATTACTTTCCAGAAATTAGTCATATAGACCAAGATAAGTACCCTAAAACAATAGTAACCGGTTCAGTTGTAGAACTTTCAGCCAATCCAGTGCATTGTTATTTATTGTGGGAGTGTTATGTACGTTTTATGGATTTAAGTAAGCCATTGCCCGATGTGCCTGTATATGAACAACACCGTCATTCAGATCCAATTACAGCAGAGTTTGATAAAAAAAATAATCGTCCTTCAGACTTTTGGGTAGACTTTTCAATTGAACAGCAAATTGAAATTGAAGAGGAAATTCAGAGTGAAGCATTTCCATTTGATTGGCTAAAAGGTAAAGAGCAGGAAGAAGTAATCAAACCTTGGCAGCATTGGAAAGCAGAGCCTGAGCGATTCGAGCAATTAACGTGGAAATATAAAGTAAAGCGTTTATTGATTCAACTTTTTATCGGCTTTCCGTGAGACTGTTTAAGTTTCAGAGTCCATGATACTTTAACAATCAGAAAAGGAACTTAAACAGAGGCACCTTAAAGTGCCTCTGTTTATCAAAGGAATCTGATGCAGAATAATGACTACCTAGCCGCTGATATTATGCCAAAAAAAACGCGGTTCAATCGTTTTTTTTATCCTGAGAGATTAAATAGCCTTAAAGAAAAGTTTAAAGGCTTGTGTTACTTGTATGACTTACCTTCTAAAAAACAGAAGGCAATACAAAAACACCCAGAACGATATAAAGTAGAAATGTGTGGAAATAGTCCAGCTAGAGCTGTACTTTTTGGTCCTATAATTATAGGGGCTGTTTTGAGTCTTGTGACTTTAATAAGTGTTTTATCTCTACCTATTTACGAAGAGGGTGAAAAATTTCAATGGTGGATACCTATACTTACTTTTTCTTGGAATTTGTTTTTTCTTAATTTACTGCCACTAACAGACAGTTACATCCCCAAAAAACAAATATACTTTGATAGACAAAAGCAGCTAGTAGACTTTACTTATCCTATCCCTGGTTGCGAAGCGCGTGATGAGCAGGGTAATTGTTGTTTTAAGTGGGCTGATATTGTATGCCATTTAGATATGGTTGCAACACGCCCGGGTGTAATGGGGTTTGTACCCTATATAAGCCATGTTGATGAGAATAAATACCCTGACACTAAAATTGTTGTGCAAGTGCCGGATAACTCAAATAACCCAATGAACTGTTATTTATATTGGGAGCGTGTAGTGCGTTTTATGGACAGCAGCCAACCACTTCCTGATGTACCTGAGTATGAAAACTACCGCCACCTTGATGGATCCACCGCTGAATTTGACAAAAAAAATGACAGACCTAATAAATTTTGGAGCGACTTTTCACTTGCTCAACAAGCCGAAATTTGGCAAAAGTTTAATAAAGAGGCTGCTCATTTTAATTGGCTCAGAGCGACACCTAACGAAGAAATAATTAAGCCTTGGCTGCATTTTAAAGGTGCGCCTGAGCGTATCGAAAAACTAACCTGGAAATACAAAGTAAAGCGTTTAGCGCTACAGCTGTTTATGGGAATACCTTAAGTGTTTATAAAAGCCGCTTTATAACTTAAAGGAAGTTTGAGCTTGAGCTATACATAGTTTGAGTTTGTTAAAGGAGTATATGCTTAATTATAAGTACTTAGGCGGCTCGCAGTCTAAAAAATAATCTTCAATTAATTCTACGAAGAATGTTAAACGGTTTGTGTATTTTAGTTAATTGACAATATGACATCTTATATTTATTACTTCTAATACTTTAAGGTCAGCTTACCTCGCTTATAGCAATGTATAAATATTTAGACTTTATTATTGTAGTTATTTTTAATATCGCCAGTAAATCAGCTAAATCTATATAGGCATAATCCTAAGAATAGCGATTTAAAATATGTTACAAGTTGGCTTTTGTTGTTAGGCTAAAAATACAAATACAAGAGGGATTTTTATGATCAAGACAAGAACAGCAGGCGTGACGTTAACACTTATTCTATTTTTATTAATACCAATGCAAGGATATGCAGATATGTTTGGCTTTTTTAACAAGCAAGACGTTACGTTGTCGTTGTCTATTAAAGGCAGATTATTAAGCAATGGTGAGCCTCAACAAGGCGTTACAGTGACAAGAGAGCTAATTTATGGCGATACTTATGTTGATGAAGCTATAAGTGACAGCAATGGTTACTTCTATTTTAATAATAAAAAAATACGCAGTTCAAAGCCTTCAAACATGTTTTTTAATAGCTCTTTAATGCAAAGTATTCATATAAAAAATAAAAATACTGATGATTCAGTTTTATGGGTTCTAAATACTCTTTTTACAGAGCATCAAGGCTTATTTGCTGATAACTTAAGTAATTTAGAGTGCGAGCTTACTGAAGAGCCAATAACATACGATATACCGATTAAAAACACAGGACATTTTTTTACCGTATATACTCGCTGTAAGTTATAAGTTTATGTAGTGAGATTTAATAAAGTCACCAATTTATTATTGATGACTTTATTAAATTAATTAACGTTTAAGTTGCGCTTCTTTTTGATTTAGCAGACGAATAATAGGGTTTTGCTCTAATATTTTACTTTTTAAAATATAACCAATAATTAATCCAGCTATAAAGCCACCAATATGCGCGCCATAATCAATGCCATCGGGGCCTGTTACTGCACCAAAAATGTTAAATCCTAACCAAATAGCGAAGAACCATACCGCAGAAAGTTTCTTCTGATAAATTATAAACATAAAAGTAAGGCTTGCGTGTCTGAACCACATTAAATACATGCCAAATAAACCGGCTATAGCGCCACTTGCACCCACGCCTGGAATTGTAGACATTGGGCTTACAATGTAGCTTGCAAACGATGCGAGTAGTCCACAGGCTAAATACCATAACAAAAAGCGTTTATGGCCTAAAACATCTTCTAGGTTATCGCCAACTATATATAAAAAGTACATATTGCCGACTAAATGCATTATAGAGCCATGTAAAAATACGCAAGTTAATACAGTCCATAGCTCATTACCTTTGCTTAAATCTGCAGGTGTCATGGCAAAGTTATCAATGACATAGCTGAATGAGCTCGGGTTTAAAAAATAAAGTGCAAAAATCAATGTATTTAAAACAATAAGACCGCGAGTTACCCAAGGAGTCTTTTGTGGCTTAATATTATATTCAACAGGCATTTGCGTTAAAAATTGAAACAAGTAGGTTTTCCAACTCACTTTTTGATTTAGCTCGCCTAAACTCATCTTTATTTCAGGGCTTTTTTCAACACTTTCAAGTTCGTCTTTATCAATCCAGGTGCCATCGCAGTGTCTACAAACATCAATTTCGGTATGAAAAGCTTCCAGTAAGTGAAAACGTTCTAAACTTTTTTTACAATCAGGGCAGTCAAGCTCAGAAACGCCTAATGGCTCACCAAAGTGAGTTTCAAATTTATCACCTTCTGGGCCGTCATTTATCTCGGAAATCATGCGATTTACTTCATTTTTTTCGAACCATAAGCCACCACATTCACGGCAAATATCTATTTCTTCACCCTGATAATTGGTTACTTCTAGTGGATGATCTTTACAATGTGGACAGCTTTTAGTTGGCATTTGTAAGTTCCTTTAACGAACCAACAGAAATATCATTCTGCTGTAATTCCATTTTTAATTGTTTAGCGCTATTTTTTAATGCAGGGAGTGTTTGAGTTTTAATTAAATTAGTAATCTCTTTTAATTCTTCAGCTGCTTGTCTAGCGGAAATCCTTTTATTAGCTACAGCGTCTATTAAAAATTTAGCTCTTGAGTAAAATCGACGTATTTGCGTTAGTAATTCACTTGGGGTTTCGAGTGTAGTTGGAGAGTACTGCATCGTTTGCCAAATGTACTTTTCGAGTGTTGGTTTAAAATACTCAATTTCTTTTATTGATGGGCTTTTTGCAAGTAAATTAGCATACTCTTCCATACTGTTTGCATTATCAGCAACTTCGTCAAATAAGGAGGTGCGCAAATAGTAGTTATCTTCCATTTTACTAAATGAGTCAAATTTAAGCGCTTGTTCTAAGCCGCTTTGAGCAGCTAAATACACGCCGAATATAGTAGAAATAACCATAAAAAATTGATTTAGCCAAAAACCAGTACTTTTTAGTTCTTTGTGATCGACCGTTTTAAGGGCTTGCGAAAATTTTTGAGTAACTACAGGTGGTTTTGTATTGTTTTCAGGGGTGTGATTAGTTGGTTCCAACAGTTTGTTCCTTGAATATTTACTTCCTTTTTAGGCGCACAAGAATACTTAAAAATTAACCAGTTAGCAATGCTCCTACCCACATTGAATATACTTTTTACATATATTAAAGAAACCATTCGAGTATAGCCCTTCCCCTAAATTTTAAATTGTTTTTTAAATCATCTAGCGATCCAACTAAACAAGAAACTTCATGGCTCTATATTAATGAATAGAGAGTTTTTGTAGTACCTGAGGCTATTTTGTTAGCAAAGTAACGTATTACCAATAAACGGACTAAAAAAACCTTCTTTAATAACTCAATAATGAGGCGTAGTTAGCCTTTATATTTAAGGCGTTGTTGGCCCAACGCCTAAGAGGGGTATTTATTTTTGTTATACAAAAGTGGAGAACTTTTTATACAGGCAAAGACTATGTATTTAAAAGCACAGCGCCGCTTTTATTTTCGCCTAAATGATCATCTTTATTGTAAATTGGGCAACTTTTAAGTGATAAGCAACCACATCCTATACAACCGTCTACTTTGTCGCGCAGGCGTTGCATATGCGCAATTCGCTCATCAAGTTGCGCTTGCCAATGTTTTGAAAGTGCTGACCAGTCTTGTTTTGTTGGTGTGCGGTTGTCGGGTAGGGTCGCTAAGGTGTTTTTAATCTCATCGAGCGTAATTCCCATCGCTTGAGCTGCTTTTATTACAGCTACACGGCGTAATACATCAGGTTTATAACGTCGCTGATTACCATTATTTCGCCAGCTCTTAATTAAAAACTTAGTTTCGTAAAAGTGAAGAGTAGATACTTTTACACCACTTCTTTTCGCTACATAGCCAACGGTTAGGTTAGCTTCGGTTAATTTTTTTTGTCCTACTGGCATTATTTTAATCCTTCAGTTGACCTCAATATAACTTGAGGTTTTAAGCTTCTACCACATTAAAAAAGGAGCTAACTAAATGCAACAAAAACTTGAGCGTAATACTGTTATTATTTATTCAAGCGCACGAAAAAACGGCAATACCACAGCTCATGTTAATAGCTTTGCCGAGCAAAATGATGTGCGCGTAATTTGTCTGGATGATTATAAAATTGCGCCGTATTGTTATGACAAAAACTATAAAAATGATGACTTTTACGCGCTATTTGAAGTGGTTTTAAAGTACGACCATTGGGTGTTCGCGTCTCCTGTTTATTGGTATAACACTACGGTACAAATGAAGTCATTTATAGATAGGATCACAGATTACATGGATGATGAAACCTTGAAGCCGAAGTTACGGGCTTTACGTAATAAAGATTTTTCGTTGTTATCAAACGCATCATCGCTTGAAGCGCCTGATATTTTTGTAGAAATGTTTAAACGAACATTTAGCTATTTAGGTATGCAGTTTATTAACCACCATCATAAAAACACTCAATCGGCAGCATGATAAGCTGCCCTTTTTTCTTTGCTTCTGTTAGTTTTATAAATAGGTTAACTTATTTAAAACACAGGATTGTTTATGAAATACCTATTATTACTTTTACTTATAAGCCCATTTTCGCAAGCGGGTGAAAACCTTATTAAAGACTTTGGTTACTTTTATAGTGTCCCGGAGCATGTTCAGATAAGTGACTCTACGGTATTTAAAATAGCCTTTGATGTTGGTGATGGCGCTAAAAAAGGTGAGCAGAACAATTCAATGAACTCACTTGCACGTTTTATTAATATGCATGTAGCACACGGTGTAAAGCCAGATAACATTCAATTAGCGTTAGTGGTACATGGTAGTGCTAGCGTTGATGTATTGGCTAATAGTGAATATAAAGAACGTTTTAAAGCAGATAACAAAAATCAAAGTTTAATAAAGCAATTGTTGGCCAATAACACCGTGGTTTATGTATGTGGGCAATCGGCTACGCATTATAAAGTAGCACCAGAACAACTAATTGAAGGTGTGCAAATGTCACTTTCGGCGATGACAGCACATGCCCAGCTGCAACAGCAGGGTTATACACTCAATCCATTTTAATAATTAACATGACAAAAAACATTCTCTGCTTTGGTGATTCTAATACGTGGGGTTTAAACCCTGTAACGGGAAAACGCTTTGATGAAAATACCCGTTGGACATCGTTATTAAATAAAAACTTAGGGTGTGGCTTTAACGTAATAGAGGCAGGGCAGCCTAACCGCACGTTAGTGCATAATCCACCGTTTGATGGCGTGCTTAATGGTGTTAGTTATCTAAAGCCTTATTTGGATAAGCATGAGCTCGACTTTATTATTATTGCCCTTGGTACAAACGATCTTAAAAAACGTTTTAATTTAACAGCTAGTTTAATAGCAGATGGGTTAAATGATTTAATTAACTCAATACATATTTATTATCAGCAAGGTAGTACTTTAAAATCTCCTAAAATTATTATTGCTAGCCCACCTAAAATAAGAATCACCGAGCAGTATTCGCGTATTTACGAAGGTGCAGATATAAAAGCAACAGAGCTCTCTAGTGCATTCAAAAGCGTTGGGGCTACTCATAAATGTACTTTTATTGATTTTAATACATTTATTAATGTAACAGCCGGTGATGGGATTCACTTTGAAAGTAATCAGCATTTAACGGTAAGCGCTAAAATCACTCAGTTTATTCAAAATTCGTTCAATAATTCTTGAATCGATCTGTTTGAATTTAATGCGACTTATGCAATCATCTAATAAAGTAGTGATATAAATTAACAACTTCGAGATGCTATGAAAAAGTACCAACAAAAATCTATTATAGCCGTTTTAACCGGAGGGTTAGTTTTTGTAATTGGCTGTTTTATTTTGCTCAATTTTGCAGCGCAGCAGTTAACAGCACAAACAAAGTCTGATGCTGAATATATTCTCGGTCATGTAGAAGGTGCAATTGCAGAGAGGCGTCGAATTCTTACCCCATTAAATAAGCTTGCGTTTAAGCAGTGTGACAACACAACCCTTCTTGAGATGCGCCGCGCTTTATTTGATGCAAAATATGTAATTGATATAGGCTTTTTTAAAGGTAACCAGCTAGTTTGCACTACTGGTGCAGGCTTATTAAGTAAACCAATTAACGACAAACAGCCTGACTTTATTCGAGATGGTGAGAAGGTCAGGGTTCGTTTTGAGCCAGAGCTTTATCTATTATTATTTAGTGAGCGCCCTATGGAGGTAATTATAGTCAGACAAAGGGATTATAATTTAATTATGCAGAGCACGCCCTTTACCAACATCGGAATTACTGCGCCAGATTGGGAAGTTATTTATAAAACACCAAATGCTTTGCATCATTTAGCAGGTAAAGAGGGGCTGTACCAGCAGGTAAAAAACAGCGTTTTCTTTCCTTACGAAACTAACTCAGTTTGCAGTTCTACAAGTAGTCAATATTGTGTAGTAGTGCACTTGCCTTGGAGTCTGTTTTTTTCTAATAATCACTTATTATTAATAATTTCGTTAATTTTAACCTGTTTAGCGGGCATATCGAGTGCGTTAATAGTTGATGCGAGGATTGCTGCACGCCGCTCTACCAATCAACGTATTCGTAAAGGGCTCAAAAAGGGATCATTTTATTGGACTTACCAGCCCATTATTTGTTTGCAAAGTGGCAAGCTGATTGGTTGCGAGGTACTTGCACGTTTTGAAGATAAGTACGGTGCTTTATTTCCAGATGAGTTTATTCCGGTTATTAGAAAAAATAATTTAACTTGGACTTTTACTGAGGCAATGATTGCTACCACAATAAAAGAGTTAACCTCTATAGAGTTATTGCCAGAAGGCTTTAAAGTGTCGCTTAATATATTTCCGTGTGATGTAGAGCTGGGTAATGTGTCGTTACTGCCGCAAATTACAGAGCTTACCAACTCACGCTTTATTATTTGTTTAGAGATAACTGAAGACGAGTACCTTGATACAAGCATTGCGCATGCTCATTTTAGAACCTTAGTTGAATCGGGATTTAACTTATCATTAGATGACTTTGGTACGGGTTATTCGAATTTAAGAAACTTACAAAATTTGAGCTTTCATCAACTTAAAATTGATCGTACGTTTGTTCAAGATATAGCAACTGAGGGCTTAAAAGCCTCTATGATCCCAAATATTATGGAACTTGTGCATAAGTTTAATTATACCTGTGTGGCAGAAGGGATTGAAACCACTGAGCAAGAAGCTATTTTAAAAATGGCGGGTGTGCATTATGGACAGGGTTGGAAGTATGGTAAGCCCATGACGGCGTCTAAATTTAAAAATTATATAACTAATCAGCATTTTTAGATCTCAGCTGCCATACTAAACGTATCATTATGAAATTTATAAATATTAGGTTTATTATGATCAAATTAACATTAAGTGCTTTTGCATTTTTACTACTTAGTGCATGTACAACACAGTATCCAAACCAGCAATTAACAGGTAAACAGTTCCCAAGCATTAGCGGCGAAAGTTTAGAGCAAAGCATGGTGGCTATACCCAGCGATTTTAAAGCAGATAAAACACTGCTGCTCATTGGGTACAAGCAAGATAGTCAGTTTGATATAGACCGTTGGTTAATTGGTTTAGATATGGCGGGTGTAACGCTCCCTACATACGAACTACCAACCATTGCCGGCATGGCACCACGTATGTTTAGCACATTTATAGACAGCGGTATGCGCAAAGGCATCCCTAAAGAATTATGGGGTGGGGTAATCACTATTTATAAAGATGGTGAAACAGTTCAAAAGTTTACAGGTAACCAAAGCCCAAATAACTCACGTGTGGTACTTATAAATAACAGCGGCGAAATTTTATATTTTTATGATCGAGGTTTTTCGGTTGATGCGCTAAATAAACTAAAAGCGAGTATAGAATAATTGATCCTAAAAGTTAGTTTAGGCTAATGCATATTTAAGGCTTTATAAGTTATTAAGCCACTAATCCGATCTGTTATTTATCTTATAAAAGCAATTTTAAAAATAAAATTGATGAAGGTTTTGCATTGATTTAATTGATTTTTATCTATTTTAGGATGAGAAAGAATAACAGTACTTTAATATCAAAATCCCATTGTAAGTTGTATTTGATTTAGGTAATGTAGTGTAAATGTTTCAAGGACGAAATTTATGCCCCATAAAAACTCGGTATTTGTAAAAACAACGTTTCAATCATCTTTTCATTCACACAACTACACCGCTATTTTAAGAACACTACAAGCTTTGTTTGGTGATATTAAAATGGACGAGGTTATTCCTAAAGCTGAGCAGCGCACAAATTATGATTTGTTTTTAATAGATGGTACTAAAAGCAAATGGCAAGACCTTATTCCGACTGACCTTATTTGTTTAGCTAAACACTATAGCGTTGTCATTTTTAATGTTGATAAAGAAGATGTGTGCGAGCAAAACTTATTGCTTAACCATTTTAATGGTGTTTTTTATAAATCTGATCCACCTGAAGATATTTTTAAAGGGTTACTTCGTGTTAATACTGGCGAGCTGTGGTTTACGCGTAAAGTGATTTCAAAAGCTTTTAACGATATTTTAGCCGTGGCATCGTCGTTTAATAGCTTACACGACGACATTGAATTAAAGCAGGACGATTACGATCATTTAACAAAACGAGAAAAGTCTGTTATTCATTTAATTGCACAGGGGGCGAGTAACAATACAATCGCTGATAAACTTAACATTAGCGACCACACTGTAAAAACACATTTATACAGTGCGTTTAAAAAAACTAACTCACGCAACAGGGTGGAGCTTGCTAATTGGGCGCAGCGCTATATATCGGTTTTGCTGCCAATGGCTAAATAAGAGTAGAGCCATTAAGACGTTATTTAAGTAAAAACTTTATCCTCTAGACCCTTTATAAGGGTTGGGTTAGCGAAGCACTTTCAACTCACTAATCACACAACCTATAAAGGCTACAATATGTAGCCTTTAGTTAATCCAGGAAGTCAGTTTATGCTGATTTTTTAGCCCATAAGCCTTTATCAATACCTTTTGTTATGAGATCTGTGAGTGCTTTTTCTATTGCTTGTGTTACACAAATGCTCATAGGTTCGTTGTCACTAAAGCCCGCTTCAGCTTCAGCTAAACGTTTGTAGCTCACGTATCTAAAAAAGCCTGCACGCATTTCTTGGCTAAGTACTTTTTTGCTGGTGGCTACACTCAATAATACTTGGCCTGTTCGAACATCAACAGCGCGTAAGTATATTGAAATAGCATCTTCACGGTAAAGTTCTGATGCGCCAATACCAAAGTATTCCATACCCAAACCACCTGTTTTTACATTAGTGTCGTAGCTTATGATACCGCCCTCTAAAATGATTTTTGCGGTTGTTAGCGGAGGTAAATCAGCTTGGTTAGGATTATCGGCTTGGCCCGCACGAATAATTTTTCGCTCTGTTAAAATGTTTTGTAAACCTTCACGCTCTACCGGCGTAAACCAATCAGATTCATGTAATGCTTGTATGAGTATTGAGTTAGCACCTTGAGTAACGGCAGTCGAAAATGAGCTAACGTTAGTTTGTGGCTTATATTGACCTGTTTGATCTCTAAATGAGTACACTGATACAGGAATACTCCCGACCGGTTTAGGTAAGTTTTTCAGATCTGCGAATAATTCGGTTGGTTCTAAACTAACTGCTTTTTGTTGCGATGGTGGGATTAAGTTCCCTAGGCTCGCACAACCGCTCAATCCTATTAATATTATTGTTATTAGTAGTTTATACATTATCCAAACCTCGGTACTTCAATGATCACCACGGTGTCATCAATTATATTTGTTATTCTTACTGTAATAGAATCGGTTGTGCTGGTTATAACTTCAATTTGATAATCGCCACTCATAAATATGGAGTCTTGATTGAAAAGGCTATCTTCTATGTCCTCACCAAATGCCATATCGGTAATTTCTCTTACCATACGATTTAAATAGGTGCGCTCTAGAGTTTCTTGAAATTGTTCAGCGTAACCTTTTTCTACTACCGGTGCTTTATGCTTGTTTTGAGCTTGGGCTTTACTCAACAGCATATTTGCATTGAGTGGGTTACCACCAAAGCTTGGGTTAATTGGGGTGTAAATTATTTCAGTTGCTGCTGCTGAAAAGCTTAATGTTGTTATTATTATAAGGGCTATATTTTTCATTTTACCATCCATCTTTAGCCATATCGGGTGTTGACACTGCCATGTTTTCGCGAGCCATTGCATCTATCACTGTATAAACAGCCTGCTCCACACGCTCATTTAAAGGCTCTAGTCGTCTACCTAAGTAAGTTGCGTAAACAAGTTGGTTATTCATTATTAACGACAGCTTTGTGCCTGCTTTTGGAATGACCGTTTCTTTAATTTCAATGTTAAAACCTGCAGTTGAAGGGAGATCTCGCCAGTAATTAGAAAACTCAAAATAGAACTGATGACCAAAGCGGCTAATACTCCTATCAAGTAGTAGGCCGTCAATCTCCAACTCTTCAGCGGCATAAGATGCGGGCATTAAAAACAGAGAAAGCGTAAGTAATAATACTTGGTAATGGTTTTTATTATTATGCATAACTAAATGGGGAGAGTTGCTCTCCCCAACCTCAATAATTACATTTGAGTAATAGAAGTCACGTTACCGTCACCAATTTGGGTCACTGAAACAGTGCTGTTGAAACCAATTACGGCGCCTTCAACAATGTTATCGTTACCCATTTGAGTTACGCTAAACGAAACGTTTTCGCCACCTACTAAAAATGCAGGTTGCTCCATTCCAACTACCCAGTTACCTTCGCCAGTTTGTGAAATATCAATGCTGTGGCCATTACCTTCAACCATCATATCAACTACGTTCATTTCACCTGTTTGAGCTAGGTCAATTTGGTTCATGTTGCTATCTAAAATACCTGCAAGTGTAACCATGGCTTCGTTTTGAGAACCATTTTGCATAATATCGATATCGTTGTCGTTTGATGTTAGAGATATATCAGGATATGAAGACTCAACAACAGCAGTGTTTTCTTGGCCAGACTGAATAACGTTAACGTCATTTTCAGACCCATTAAAGTTAACAACGTGTGCTGAATTTGATTCACCTACTTGGTTAATCATAAATTCGTTATCTGTACCTAAAACGCCCATGTAAGCATCATTTAATAAGCCAACTTGTGTAGCCGTTAATTCATTATCGTCACCAATAATATCAACAGTTGTTGAGTTGCTTAAATCAACCTGAGTTACTGTAACTTCGTTGTTTTGACCTTCGAATAAGTTTGATTCGATAGTATTTAAAGAACCTTCTTGGTCTAAATCAATTTCGTTTTCATCGCCTAATACAGCTACAAATGTTACTGCGTTAGTATTGCCTTCTTGTTCAATTGAAAGCTCATTTGCATCGCCTAAAATATCAGTGAAGGTAACAGTATTACGATCGCCGTCTTGTTCAATATCAAGCTCGTTATCGTTGCCTTGTAAAGAACTCACTTTGAAGGTATTCCAGTAACCGTTTTGCTCAAGACTCAGACTATTCTGATCGCCCATTACAGAGGTTAATTCAGCTTCATGCCACTCACCTGTTTGTAATGAACTGATTTCGTTGCCATTACCTTTCATATCTAAGTTGTAAAACCAATGACCACCAGTGCCTTGCTCTACATCAACGATATTGTCGTCACCAACAATCATGTTGACAGCTTCGTTGTTTACAAAAAAGCCTTGGCCACTTTGCAAAACATTTAGGTAATTATTATTACCAGTAACTTCGGTAATTACACCGTTGGCAACGCCATCTTGGGCATATACTTGCTCGTTGTTGTTACCAATTGTTGTTACGCCAACATAATTACCTGATTGTAATTGAGTAACTTCTGTTGTGTTCTCGTTTCCAGTAGTCGAAACCTCAATAGTATTACTATCTCCCTCTTGCATTAAAATCGCGGTGTTATTATTTTGCGATTGTGCCAATGTCATTGAATTAGCGGTGCTAAGTATAGATATTTTTGTACTAAGTTCTGAGTTTGATGCTGATTTGTTGTCGGTATCTGCATATGAGGCAAAGCTGGTACCCATTGCTATTGCAACAGCACAACTTAAAAGTGATTTATTCAACTTCATTATTTTCTCCTTGAAATATTAAAATCAAATACCCTAAATGTTATAGGTTTTAATAAGGTATTTGTTGTTTCAGCATGCCGTGCCGATATATTTTTTGTGATCCGCTTGCGTAACTTTAGAAGTAGGTGAAGCGTAATATGTGACTATAAATAATTAAGTTTTAATTTGTCATAAATATTGAACTAACAAAGTTTAAGCTCAAATTCATAATCACCCATTAACTGTATTCCCCTATTTCATTTTCTTAAATCATCATTTTTTACCAAATAATTAACCTTTTATTATCATCGGTTTATGTGTGTAACTGGTGGGTTTTAATGTAATAGTAAGCAAAAGCAGTAAAAAAGTTTGACCCTATAATGGGTAAGGTTGTAATGGGGCAGTTCATTAAAATGACTGTGTTTAGTGTTTTTTTTATAGCCAAACTGGTCAAAATTTATGATTTTTAATTCTTTTTAACTTTTTAACTTGTCAAATATCGTATTTACTAGTTTGCTTATAACTTGCCACGTGATCCCTTGTACTTGAAATAGTGAACAAACCCGCTTAGTGCTTCTAAGCTAACCCAACTATGGATAGAACAATGAAAACAAAATTATCTATTATTACGCTTGCTTTACTACCTTGTTTGGCTTCGGCTAAATTACCTGATGCAGGAGCTCTTCCACAAGCAGCTGCAAGCAGTGACTCTGTTATTGTTAAATATAAAAAAAATGCAACACCTCAAATGCGTAAACAAGCACGAAGCTTGGTTAAAGCAAAAATTACAGATTTAAATAATGATGAAGTTGATGATAACTTCACATCATTATTCTCAGGTCGCCTTGCTAAATTTAAAGTGTCTGGCATGAGCACTAAAGAAGCTATTGAGCGTTTAAAGTCTCATCAAGCTATTGAATATGTTGAGCCAGATTACCGAGTAAGTATTGCGAGCGCACCTAACGACCCTCGTTTTGATGAGCTTTGGGGCCTAAATAATGAAGGTCAGACCGGTGGCATTGCCGATGCAGATATTGATGCGCCAGAAGCATGGGAAATCTCAATTGGTAGTCGCGATGTTGTAGTTGGTGTTATTGATACTGGTGTTGACTACAGTCACCCTGATTTAGCTGACAATGCGTGGGTTAACACTGGCGAAATTGCAGGCGATGGTATTGATAATGACGGCAATGGTTACATAGACGACATTCACGGTATTAATGCAATTACGGATGCTGGCGACCCAATGGATGACCAAGGTCACGGTACCCACGTATCAGGCACTATTGGTGCAAGCGGTAATAATTCTACAGGTGTTGTGGGTGTAAACCATGAAGTTTCTATTGTTGGTTGTAAGTTTTTAGATGCCGCTGGTAATGGTTCAACATCAGATGCAATAAAATGTATCGACTATATGGTTAATCTTAAAAACTCAGGTGTAAACTTACGTGTTTTAAACAATAGCTGGGGCGGTGGCGGTTATAGCCAAGCGTTAGCGGATGCTATGACTGTTAGTGAGCAAGCTGACATATTATTTGTTGCTGCTGCTGGTAATGACGAAGTTGATAATGATGCAAACCCTCACTATCCATCAAGTTATGAACACGAGAGTGTATTAGCAATTGCCAGTACTGATAGCAATGATAACTTATCAGACTTTTCACAATGGGGCGCGACAAGTGTTGACATGGGAGCACCAGGCTCTGGTATTTTGTCAACAGTTCCGGGTAATGGCTATGCAAATTACTCAGGTACTTCAATGGCAACACCTCATGTTGCCGGTGTTGCTGCTCTTGTGTTGTCAGTAAACCCTGATTTAACAACATCAGAGCTTAAAGCGTTACTAATGAGTAGCGGTGACGCTAATGCTGCACTTCAAGGTAAAACGCTTGCGGGCACGCGCCTAAACGCAAATCAGGCGTTATTAGATGCCGATCCAACGCCAAGCTTTAAAATGTCTGTGACGCCAGCGTCACAACAAATAACAGTTGGTGAGTCTGCAACTTATACGTTTGAAATTGGTTCTATTGCTCAGTGGGATGGTGAAGTAACGCTTGAACTAGAATCTAGCCTTACTGGTGCATATTTATCAGAGCTAACTGCAAGCCCTGGCGAAACAGTACAGCTTAGTGTTGAGACCAATGGAAATACGCCATGGGGTAATTATGAGTTTACTGTTACAGCAACATCAGATGATATTGTTAAAGAAAAAACAGTAAGCTTAATGCTTCAACCTGCTGGTTTAAATGACTACACCTATACTAGCGAAGAAAATGTGGCGATTCCTGATAATGATCCACAAGGTGCTAATTCGGTAATTACAATTTCAGATGATTTAACTGTTTTTGGTACTTCTGTTGATGTAAATATTACGCATACTTGGTCTGGCGATATAGTCCTTACGCTAATTTCACCACAAGGCTCTGAGGTAACTTTACAGAGTAATGAAGGTGGCAGCGAAGATGATATTGTTAAAACATTTACATCAAGCGTATTTAACAGTGAAGTAGCAACAGGCGACTGGACGTTAAATGCTGTGGATACAGCGGGTGCAGACACAGGTAATATTAATGGCTGGTCACTTACGCTTAGCGCTATAGGCGAAGTAAGTGCACAACCGCCACGTGCAGGCTTTACTGTTGATACGCAAGGTTTAACAGCCTCGTTTGTAGATACAAGCAATGATGCCAATAACGACATTACACAATGGAGCTGGAGCTTTGGCGATGGCGCTACATCAACAGATTCAAGCCCTGTGCATGCATATGCGCAATCGGGTAGTTACGATGTAGAACTAACTGTTACTGACAGTGAAGGTAATACAGATACATTTACCCAAACCGTTGTTGTAAGTGACGTGACCCTTGAACTGAACTTAAAACGCGCTAACAAAACACGCCTAGGTACGATGCGTGTAGAACTTAGCTGGGAAGAAGTTGGTGCAGAGTCATTAAGCGTTTACCGTAATGGTGAGTTAGTTGATACCACTGCAGATAACGGACGCTACCGTGATTACGTACGTGGAGCTACATTACCATCGTACGATTACCAATTATGTGTAACAGAAAATGTGTGTTCGAATATCATCACCGTTTCTTTTGAATAAATTACACTACTCCTAAAGTAATTTAAGCCCAGCTTTGCTGGGCTTTTTTATGTTTTAAAAAATATAAACTATGCTTTTTTATACGGGTGAGTTTTAAGCCAGTGCTCGGCTATTTGCTCACGCGTGGCAAACCATACTTGCTCATGCGAGCGGGCATATTCTAAAAACCGTGCTAATGCTTTTATTCTTCCTGGTCTGCCAATTAAGCGGCAATGTAAACCTATCGACATCATTTTTGGGGTGTTTTCACCTTCAGGGTCACCTTCTTCATAAAGCGTATCAAAGGCATCTTTTAAATAATTATAAAACTGATCGCCGGCATTAAAACCCTGCACGGCAGCAAAGCGCATGTCGTTTACATCAAGCGTGTAGGGCACTATTAACTGTGGTTTACCTTCTTTAATACTGTAAAAAGGTAGGTCGTCGCTGTAATCGTCGGAATCATATAAAAAATTACCATTTTCAACTACAAGGGCTGCGGTATTTGGGCTAGTTCGGCCGGTATACCAGCCTTTGGGCTTTTTACCTGTGAGCTTTTTAATTACATCAATGGCTTGTTGCATATGCTCGCGTTCGGTTTGCTTATCTATATTTTGATAATTAATCCAGCGCAGGCCATGGCTTGCAATCTCGTGCCCTGCTTCAACAAAGGCTTTAGCTACATCGGGGTGGCGCTCAAGGGCCATCGCCACTGCAAAAATGGTGACCGGTATATCGTATTTTTTAAATAAACGCAGTAGCCTCCACACGCCCGCGCGCGAGCCATATTCGTAAATAGACTCCATGCTTATATGGCGGTCTTCAACATGCGGGGCACTGACTATTTCTGATAAAAACGTTTCAGCGGCTGCATCACCATGCAGCACGCAGTTTTCGCCGCCTTCTTCGTAATTTAATACTACTTGCACGGCAATACGTGCTTTATTGGGCCAATTTGCATGGGGTACATCTGGACCATAACCAATTAAATCGCGCGGGTAGTTTTTAAAATGCTCACTCATTTTATTGCTCCTTTTTAAGCGCTGCGAGCCAAGAGCCTAGCGCTTCGCGCTCTGTGTCTGTCATCTTGGTCATATTAGCCAGTGGCATATCTTTGGTTACAACCGCGCGGGTATGCACAAGTACTTGCGACTTTTTTACCTGTTCAATTGAATCAAGTTTAAAGCCAAGTGGCGCTGTTTGAAAAAGCTCAGAGGTAGGTGTTTCGCTATGGCACTGCGTACAGTGTTTGCTGATTATATCCCACGCTTGTGCGTCGGTAATACTTGCTTGTAAAGGCGCGTTTTCGTCTGCATTTGTTGTACTGCTGGGCCAAGGTGCTATTGCTAGCATAAGGGCAAAAAATGCTGCAATACCACTTATAAGTACTGAAGGTTTATTAACGCCTTGATGTTTTAAGTTAAAGTAATGGCGTATCCACATACCAATACCAAACAGCGCAATTAAAATAAGCCAGCCAAAGTTGTGGCTATACGTGTAAGGAAAGTGATTGCTAAGCATAATAAATACCACTGGTAACGTGGCGTAGTTATTATGAATAGAACACAGCTTTGCCTTTAAACCTGGCGCTGAATCAGGGATTCTACCAGCTTCTACTTCACTCACCATGTAGCGCTGCCCTGGCATAATAATGTGATACACATTACCCACCATGCACGTGCCAATAAGTGCGCCTACATGAATATACACAGCGCGGTCGCTAAATAATTGATCAACCCCAAAAGTCCACAGAGCTAATAAACCAATAACTACAGCAATAAACACTTTGCCGTTTTCAACCAGCGGGGTTTTACACAATAAACGATAAACACCATAGCCTAAGCCAATAAAACCAAGGGATGCGCCAATAGCTGCAAATTTACTTAGCTCACTTTTACTGTTATCAATTAAATACACATCGGCGCCAACATAATAAAGTAAGCTAAATAGTAATATACCGGTGATCCAGGTTGTGTACGCTTCCCACTTAAACCAATGCAGGGTATGAGGTATTTGTTCAGGGCCATTTTGATACTTAGCCACTTCGTAAAAGCCACCGCCATGCACGGCCCATAAATCGCCTTTTATGCCTTTATCTATTTTCCATTGCGGTGGTGTTTGTAGGTTGTTATCAAGCCATGCAAAATAAAATGAAGCGCCAATCCATGCTATACCAGCAATAACATGAAAATAACGCAGTACTAAATGAGCAAGCTCAAATAAATAGTTTTCCATAACGGTTAAGCCTCTTCTAATACCGGTGAGCGGGTGTCTGAAAATTGATTGTTATCATCGCGCTTATACACACTTTTACCCATAATGTAGGTTTGCTCAACGCAGCGGTCGTCGCCTAACATCATCATTGCAAATAGTTTTTCATGCAGGGTTTTGGCATGCTGTATTCTAAATTTTAAAAATGGGGTTGCTGAACAATCCATTACAATAAAATCGGCTTCACAACCGGCTTTAAAATTACCAATTGTCCCTTCTAAATCAAGTGCTCTGGCACCGCCGAGAGTTGCTAAATACAGCCCTTTAAATGCTGAAAACTTTTGACCTTGTAACTGTTGGATTTTGTAAGCTTCGTTACCTGTTTGTAGCATAGAAAAGCTTGTTCCTGCGCCTACATCGGTACCCATGCCTACGTTTATGCCGTGCTCTTCACAGGCTTTTAAATTTAAAAGTCCTGATCCTAAAAATAGGTTTGAGGTAGGGCAGTGCGATATTGCCGCATTGTTATCTGCAAGGCAGCATAGCTCGCGCTCAGATAAATGAATACTATGGGCAAATACCGAGCGTTTACGTACCATTTTAGCTTGCTCGTAAACGCCAAGGTAATCTTCAGCTTCTGGAAATAGCCCTTTTACCCATTCGCACTCATCTTTGTTTTCTGATAGATGAGTGTGCAGGTAGGTGTCTGGGTATTCTTCAAGTAACTGAGTGCATTTTTGTAATTGTTCTGGGGTTGATGTGGGGGCAAAACGCGGCGTAACTGCGTAGCTTAGCCTGTCAACATTGTGCCATTTTTTTATTAGGGCTTTAGATTCGTCATAGCTTGTTTGCGCGCAATCAGATAAGTCGTCAGGGCAGTTACGATCCATCATTACTTTACCGGCAATCATACGTAAATTGCGTTTTTGTGATTCTTTAAAAAACGCATCAACCGATTGCGGGTGCACAGTGCCAAATACAAGGGCTGTGGTTGTGCCATTACGCAGCAGCTCGTCTAAAAAGCGATTAGAGATCTCTTTTGAATAATGCTTACACGTAAATTTTTTCTCTGTCGGAAACGCGTATTCGGTTAACCAACTTAGCAGTTGCTCGCCGTACGCACCCACCATTTCGGTTTGTGGTAAGTGTATGTGGGTGTCAATCATACCAGGCATAACGAGCTTACCATCGTGGCGGATAACACGCGCTGATTTATCAATTGTTGGCAGTATGTCGTGCTCGTAACCAAGTTTAACTACTTTGCCGTGCTTGATAACTAATGCGCCTTTTTCAAAAAAACGATGGGCGCTTTCGCCAGCAATGGCAGGGTCGTCAACAAAGTCGAGTATATCGGCACAAATTACTGTTAAGTTATTATTGTTTTGTGTGCTCATAGTTAGCTACCTCTGTATGTAGAGTAGCCAAACGGGCTAAGCAACAATGGGATATGGTGATGTTTAGTATCTTGTAATCTAAACGTTATTTGCGCCTCTGGGTAAAACGCAGGGGTAGGTTGATTTTGGTAGTAGCTATCTAAATCAAATACTAGCTTATAGGTTGCAAATTCTACTTCTGTATTTAGCCAGTCGGTAATTCGCCCATCGGTATCGGTTGTGCCTTGGGTTAGTTGTACCCATTCGTTATTTGTAAGTTTAAATAGCTTAACAGCAACGTTTGCCGCAGGTTTTCCGGTGCTGGTATCAAGTATATGGGTGGTAATAGGGCTTTTGTTCATACTTTTATTCATAGCAATGACTCCAATCTTATTTTTGTTATTTTGGCTTGTTCGCCCGCGGCTATAGCAAGCTCTGTGCTGCGGGTGTTGTGTATGCGCTGCTCTATGAGTTCAAGCATTTGTTCGGCAGTTTTACCGGTGGCGCACACAATAAAAATAAAGCCAAACTTGTTCAGGTACTCTTTATTAAGGGTAATCATTTTGGTAAGTACGGCTTCGTTTGCTTTGCTCATACCCGATTGCTCATGGCCCGCTTTTTGTGCGGTAGCAGCGTATTTTTTGCTAAGGGTTGATAAGTCACCTATTTGCGGGTGGCCTTCAAAGGCAGCTAAATAGTCGCTCTCGCTAAGGCTATCCCATATGCTTTTTGCGCATTCAAACAGCTGCTGAGCACTTTTAAATGGCATTGCTTTTATCATGCCCGCTACCCAGTTAGGGGCCGCGCAGCAATGCTCAAGTGCTTGTTTTGCTTGTGCATCATTTAGCGTATTTATTTGTAAGCTACTCATGCGCCTACTTCCTCCTGCGTGGTGCTAATTAAGGCATTTTTTAGTGTGCGCCACTGCAAGCCTTGGCGTTTTGGCGCTTGGGTTTGCATAGCCTGATAAAGGGCAATTAGCTGTCCACTAATCGAAATAGCCACTTCCATTGGTAATTTGCCCGTAATATTTTTAAGCCCAACAGGGCAGGTCATTTGTTGTATTTGAGCGGCTGTAAAATCGCGATGTGCTAGGCGTTGTTTAAAACGTTTTGCTTTAGTGTCAGAGCCAATAACGCCCAGCCAATTGGCATCAGCGCGTTTAATAATGGCTTGGGTGAGTGCAAAGTCGAGCTGGTGGTTATGGGTAAGTATTAAGTAGTTATTAGCTTTAGGCGCACGTTTTACTTGTTCTATTGGCTCTTCATCAACCACTTTTACTACGTTATTTGGAATAGCCTGTGGGAATACATCTGCGCGGCTATCTATCCAGCGTATGCGCATAGGCAGCTGTGCCAATATACCAATAAGCGCTTGTGCTACATGGCCTGCGCCATAAATGTCGAGGGTAAAGCGCTCGCATTGCATGCATTCAAGCATAACGGTGGCAGCTCCGCCGCAGCACTGGCCTAAATTTGCACCTAGGTTAAATTGCTCAATTACTTGGGCGGCTTCGCCTTTGGCAAGTAGTTCGCGGGCTTTTTCTATTACTACGTATTCAAGGTGGCCACCGCCAAGAGTGTCGTAAATATGCTCGCCGCTTATTACCATTTTAGAGCCTGTGCCGCGAGGGGTTGAGCCATTTGTGCCAAGTACCGTGGCAATTACATAATTAGTGCCGCTTTGTTCGTGCTCGTTTATAGCCTGCGCCCAGTTTTGAGTATGAAAACCCTGAAACGACTCATTTAAATTAGTCATGTTGATGCTCCTTAAACCAACTAGCGGTTTGCTCAATTGCACTCAATACTCGCTCTGGGGTTGCGGGTGTATCCAATGGGGCGGTGTATTTGTAATCAGCCACACTACTTATGGCATTACGAATAGCGCTCCATACACTAAAGGCCAGCATAAATGGCGGCTCGCCTACGGCTTTTGATCTAAACACGGTGGTTTCTGGATTTGCTGAGTTATAAAGATTGACGTTAAATTCGGCAGGGGTATCGCCAATGGCTGGTATTTTGTAGTTGGCTGGGCCAAAGCTTGCAAGCTGGCCTTTATCATTCCATTGTAAGTCTTCGGTGGTAAGCCAGCCCATACCTTGTACAAAGGCGCCTTCAATTTGGCCTATATCAAGTGCTGGGTTAATTGAGCTGCCTACATCGTGCAGTATGTCAACGCGGGTTACCGTGTTTTCGCCAGTTAGCGTATCTACTTCTACTTCGCTGAGTGCTACGCCGTGAGCGTAGTAAAAAAATGGGCGGCCTTCACCTTTGGCTCTGTCGTAATGAATTTTTGGTGTGGCGTAATAACCGGTAGATGAAAGCGATATACGATTCATGTAAGCAAGATTTGCAAGTTCGCTAAAGCTAATTTCCCCTTTACTAAAAGTAATGAGGTTATCTTTAAATGTAATACTTTGGCTGTCTACTTCAAAGTGCTCGGTAATAAAGTTTATTAAGCGCTCTTTTATTGTGTTTACTGCATTTAGCGCCGCCATGCCGTTTAAGTCGGTACCGCTTGAGGCCGCTGTTGGTGAAGTGTTTGGTACTTTGTCGGTACGCGTAGCACTAATACTTACCGCGTTAAAATCGACCCCAAAGCCATGGGCCACAATTTGCGCAATTTTGGTGTTCAGCCCTTGGCCCATTTCGGTGCCGCCGTGGTTTAAATGTATAGAGCCATCGCTATATACATGCACTAATGCACCGGCTTGGTTTAAGTGTTGTACAGTAAACGATATACCGTATTTAACCGGCGTCATTGCAAGGCCTTTTTTTATAATGGGTGACGATACGTTAAATGCTTTAATAGCCTCTTTACGTGCCCAGTAGTCACCCGACTCCTCAAGCTGGTTTATCATATCTTTTAAAATATGTTGCTCTACGGTTTGATGGTACGGCGTGGTGTCGCGGCCTTTTTTATATAAATTGAGTTTTCTAATTTCAAGCGGATCTTTACCTAATTTAGCTGCTATATCGTCCATTATTAGCTCGCCCATAATCATTCCTTGCGGGCCACCAAATCCTCTAAATGCGGTATGGCTTACGGTATTCACTTTACAGCGATTACCCTTAATTGTGGCGGCTGGGTAGTAGTAGGCGTTATCGGCATGAAACATGGCACGGTCTACAATTGCATCAGATAAATCAGGGGAGTAGCCACAAAACCCGTTTACGGTAATGTCGGCACCTTCTATTAAACCATTTTCGTCAAAACCGACATGATAGTGATTATAAAAAGGGTGGCGCTTACCGGTTAATTTAAAATCGTCGCTACGGGCTAGGCGCATTTTTACTGCGCAGCCAAGGTGGTAAACCGCAAGGGCGGCAAGGCATGCCCATGGAGCGCCTTGGGTTTCTTTGCCGCCAAAAGCACCGCCCATACGGCGGGTTTCTACGTTTACAAAGCTAAATGGCTTTTTTAAAATTTTAGCAACTAAGTGTTGAACCTCAGTAGGGTGTTGCGTAGAACACTGAACATGAATGCCCCCGTCGTTATCAGGTTGCGCCAGCGCTATTTGGCCTTCTAAATAAAAGTGTTCTTGTCCGCCTATGTTTATTTCGCCTTTAAGCTGGTGGGCTGCGTTATTAATGGCGTTTTCGCTGTTACCACGGTTAAGTGAATGAGGCGGCCTTACCCAATGCTCTTTGCTAATGGCTTCTTTAATATCAAGTATTGGTGTGGTTTGCTCGCACTCTATAACCACTAAACGTGCCGCGCGGCGCGCTATTTCATAGGTGTCGGCAACAACAATTAATACAGGTTGCCCGTGGTATTGAATTTCATGGCTGGTCAGCAGTACATCACCTGGAAATACTGGGCCAATATCTAATTTACCCGGTACATCTTCGGCCGATAAAATACGTTTAACGCCTTCAACTACCAGTGCGTGACTTGTATCTATTGATTTAATAAAGCCGCTTGTAACAGGGGCGAGCACTGGGTAAGCATGCAGGCAACCGTATGGCTCAGGGTTATCGTCGGCAAAATTTGCACTGCCACAAACTTGTTTAATAGCGCTTTCGTGATATTTAGACTGTCCAACGCTACCACCTTGCGCTTTTAGTTTATCCATTTCAAAGTGACGCATGTGAGATCCTCGTAATGGCAATGTTGTTATTGTTGCGTGCTTGCGACTCACAAAACTCAATACCAATGCGTTGTAATAAGTTTTTGCTTACCGTAGTGCGATAATGCGCACTGCTTCTTACATCGCTCATAGGTGTAAAGTCATCGTTAATAGCCGTTGCTGCGTCTATAAAGCTACTTACTTGTAACGATTGAGATATCAGCTTTTGCTCAATATGCTGCGCGCGCTTAGGAATAGCTGCCATACCGCCCATAGCGCAGCGGGCTTGAGTAATCATGTTTTGTGAATGCTCTATAGCAAGTACCAAACACACGGTAGATATATCGTCTTCAAAGCGTTTTGATATTTTATGACATGCCAGTTTTAGCGACTCTGGGCGCTTTGGGATGGTGAACTTGCTGATTACTTCATCGCTTTTAAGAACTGTTTTTTTGTAATCAGTAAAGTAGTCGGCAACTTTAATAGTGCGCGTACCAGCGCTGCTTAATAAATCCATTGATGCATTAAGAGCGATTAAGAGGGGAGCGGGATCGCCAATAGGAGAGGCATTCCCTATGCTGCCACCGAGTGTGCCGCTGTTACGTACTTGGCTTGATCCTAAGCGTTCAAATAGCTCTTTTGACTCTGGGTAATGGTTATAAAATGCCTCAACAAATTGGCTATAAGGTAGCGCTGCACCTATGTGTAACTCACCGTTATTATCTGCCAAGGTGCAAAGATCCTTTACTTGGCTAAGGGAGATAATTACATCCGGTAAGAGCATGTTTTGGCTAAGCTCAATGGCAAAGTCGGTGCCACCAGCAACTAAATGTGCATAAAGATAAAGCGTCTTTAGCTCAACAAGTTGTTGGGCCGTTTGTGGTAAATAGAATTTGCGAGGGCCATTTTTTAAAAATGGAATATCGTCATCATATTGCGTATTAAGTGATGCTTTAAATTGAGCGGCCATTGCTGAGTACGGTTCAGCTTTACGCTCATAGCTATAGGCTTTTTCGGCTGCAAGTAATATTGGGCTATAACCTGTACAACGGCATAAGTTACCGGCAAGTGCATGAATAACCGCTTTTTTACCAGGGTACGTTGGTTCATTAATATAAAGAGCCAACAAACTCATTATTATACCGGGCGTGCAAAAACCACATTGCGAACCATGGCACTCAACGAGTGCACGTTGTACGGGGTGTAAATCGGTTAAGTTTGGGTATAAACCAGTAGTCACAGCCTCTACCGTTACTATATGTTTTGCATGCGCATTACCTAATAACAATAAACAGCTGTTCATTGTTTTGTATTGCCAACTAGCTTGCCCGTTTGCATTTATACGCTCTTCACCCACTAAAATTGTGCACGCGCCACAGTCGCCAGTTGCACAGCCTTCTTTGGTGCCCACTTTCCCTTTTTTGGTGCGAAGCCAGTCCAAAATGGTGAGACTTGGCGAGCATTCTTGTACTTCAATTGGCGTGTTATTTAATAAAAATTGAATCACACAGACCCCCTTAATTTTTATAAAGCCCTGATACATAAAGGCTTGGCGTATGTTTTTTCTTGTTGTTTGCGCACGGGTAACAAAAATACTTTTTAATCTTTAATTAGCTTATTGCAGTTACTATGCCATTGTTGACCGCTTGGTCAGTTAAGGGCGGTTGGGTTAAATTGTCGAGGTATAGGTAATAACGGAGTAGCCTTAAAAATAAGGCACGGTGAAGCGAATGCTTTTACTATTTAAATCTAAAGGGGAAAATAGGGCTGGTAAAAGCACATTAATGAAAATGCTTTATGATGTGGTTAAACCTGACCAAGGGGACATGTTTTTTAATGGCCGTATAATACCAATCAGCAATAGTACTTGATCAATTTAAGGGCTTGAATCTGACGCTAATTGTGTTAAAAATTTCTGATATAGAACAACTAAATAGCGAAATTTTTGCCTTGTTATCGACACGATTTTCTTATCTCAAAATAGCTCACTTAATTAAGCTGATAGGTATAATGAATATAAAAGAGCCTGCTGATGCGCTAGATTTAGCAGGACATACCAGCACGCTTGCAGGTCAAATTGTAAAAACGCCAACACGTTATGGTATGTTATTAAAAACACATAAATAATTGAATAACATAAATTAATTATGTTAAATTACGATAAAAAGAAGATACGGACTTAGCTTTTATGGACTCTAAAATTGATTTTTCTACCTACACTTTAGATGAGCTTTACTCATCAGCGAGAGCTATAGATCGCGAAGCCTACCCAGATCGAGCAAAAGAAATAGACGACTTAATTGAAACGCGAGAAGCACAGAGCCCATCTGAAAATATTGTATCAAAAGTAGCAGGAGAAAAAGCAACGCGCTCAGATAGGTTAGTAGCTGCTATTGTTGATGGCGTTTTAGGTGTTGCTTGTTTTATACCTGTATTCATGCTTGTAGGGTTTGATAATTTAAGCCAACCAACACTTACTTTATCTGCAGGTTTGCTAGGTTATGGCATATTAAGCACGTTAGTGCTTCATGGTTACCTTATGTACCAACGCGGACAAACAATTGGTAAATCTTTAATGTCTATCCGTATTGAAAATTTAGATGGTACACAAGCAAGCTTTACTACAATTTACTTTAAACGCATGCTTTCTATGCAACTATTATCACTTGTCCCTTCGGTAGGTCAGTTTATAGCTGGTTTTGTTAATCCATTATTTATATTTGGAAAAGATAAACGATGTTTACATGATCATTTAGCGGGAACAAAAGTGAGTTATGTAGATTAATCAGGATATTAATTATGGCAGCTTTGCCTAGGCAAAAAAATTACCCGGATTTAAGTTTGATTAGCAAAAGTTACAAAATGGCGTATTTCACTAAATTGTTAATATAATTAAAAAAACCTTACCGATTTTTTTTGACTAGTAACCAAGGATGATTATGAAAAACAACACACAGCTAATTTTAGCACTAGCGGCTTCTTTAATTTGTTACCCAACATATATATTATTCATTGGTTTTCTTACCGCAGCGAAAATCAATGAGGTGATACATGAGAATGTTTATAAAAACAAACGAGTTTGATAAACTGGCAAGGCGTTACGCATGTATTAAATGTGGTACTTGGGTGAGCATAAAAGCCCAAAGCTTTAAGCAGTGCCAGCATAGTTTTACTAACAATGATAAAAGCTCAATGCAAACACTCTATAATCAAAATAAAGAGCAAAACTGGCAACATACAATATTGCCTATTATTTTTGTGATATTGGTAATAGCTTTATTGCTCATTTAATTTTTGCTTAAGATTTAAAAGTGCTCGACTGCAACTCTGTAACAAAACCTCTCTGTACTTTAACGTGTAAAAACTACCCATAATTAAAATAATTACTCTTGTTAAGCCTTCTCTAAATATCACATAGCTAATGTTTTTTAATACATATAATAAGTTTATAAATTTCAATTGCTTAAATTATAAATTTATTTGTATTCACTCGTTTTTTTGGCACGTAAGTTGAAACAACTCCTTATAAATTTAAAAAAGGAATTACCATGACTGCTGAATACTTTATGGTACTAGGGTTACTCGGTGTCGCATTTTTTGCTGTTGCAGGGGCATTGCTTGGGTATGAAAAAAACATTAGTGGCTTTGGCGTAGTAGTGGTGGCAACCGTTACAGCATTAGGGGGCGGTACCCTCAGAGATATACTTTTAAACAAACCGGTATTTTGGATTGCTACCCCGGAGTATTTATATTCAACCTATGGGGCCGTTATAGCAACAATTGCATTTATTCGATACTTACCGCGCGTTAATAATTACTACTTTTTGTTGGTAGACGCTGTTGGTATGGCGTTATTTAATATTATGGGGATAGAAAAAGCACTCATTAATGGCTCTGGTATGGTGGTCGCAATTACCATGGGCATTACTACAGGTATATTTGGTGGTTTAATACGCGACGTAATTTGCCGTGAGGTGCCAACTGTTATGCGCAGCGAACCTTACGCCTCTGCGTGTTTAGCGGGTGGTGCAGTTTATGCCGCTTTATTTAGTCTTAATGTAGATTACATTTGGTGTATTTTAGGGTCATTTTTCACGACTATTTTTTTAAGATTAGGCTCTTTGCATTGGGGTTGGCATTTAACTATTTTCAGAAAAAAAGACTTCAGAGATCAAAGCGACTAATTTTAGCTACGAGTAGCCCGCGTTTGCATGTAGTACTCGTAATTATTCTCATCAGTTATAGTAAAACCCAGCCGCTTATAAAGTCCTAATGCTGGGTTGTTTTTAAGCACAGTGAGTTTAATCGGTTTTGATTGCGCACTTGTAATAACTTGTTCAATAACAGCTCTCCCATACCCTTTATTTTGATGCAATGGATGTATTTGTAATTGCATTATTTCAACGTATTGAGCGTGCGTTTGGTATTTTAAAGTACCAATTGGTACCTCATTTATAACTATAAGATCGGAGCAGTCATATTGGTCATCAAGCCTTAAAACATGCTGTTGCTTAGTTAAAAATAACCCGGCATTTTCTAAGTGTTCAACCATAGTCAGTTTTCTGAGGCTTAATAAGTAGTCTCGGTCTGAATATGCTGCCTTTATGAATTTAAAAACCATAATGCTCCCTTCTAACAGCCCTAATGTTTATATTTTTAGGGCTGAAGCACTTGAACTTGTTCTAAACTCAAGTGCGCAGTATTAAATGTGCAAGCCAAACTAACAAAGGCAATACTACCAATACCCAAGTGCTTTCCACCAAAGCCCGCCAATAATTCCCCATACACTTAAATTAATAACGCTCATTATAAGGCCCATTACCCACCAGTCTTTTAAAGATACATAGCCTGAGCCAAACACTATGGGAGATGTGCCTGTTGCGTAATGCGTTAACGACATCATGAGTGATGAAGCGCCAGCTAACAGTAAACCTAAAAATAAAGGCGGAGCGCCAAGCGCTAAACCAGCGGCGTAAAATGCGGCAAACATAGCAGTGATATGTGCTGTAGTACTCGCAAAAAAGTAATGAGCATAAAAATACACAGCTACCAATATAATAGCCGATACAATCCAGTCAAAGCCCAGTTGTGCAATGTTGCTCTCAACAAGTGTTGAAAACCACGTTACCAAACCTAATTTATTTAAAAAAGTGGCCATCATTACTAATGCTGAAAACCAAACAACGGTATCCCACGCAGACTTTTCTTTAAGTACATCGTCCCAGCTTAATACACCAGTCACTAATAAAACCGACAAACCTAAAAAAGCCACTGCGGTTGTGTTAACTGCGTAGTCAGCCCCTAAAATCATTGCGGGTACGCCGGCCCATAAAATAAGCAGCATAGCAAAAACACCCACCATTATTTTTTCGCCATAACTCATTGGGCCCATTTCAGTTAATTTAGATTCTGCATATTTTTTAGCGTCGGGCGTACTTTTAACTTCAGGTGGGTAAATGGCATAAACAACCAAAGGCACAAGGGCAATACATAGCAAACCAGGAACAAGCGCTGCCAGCGCCCACGTACCCCAAGTAATACTAATATTTGCACCGGTAGCATCAGCAATAAGCTTTACAATTAGAGGGTTTGGCGCAGTCGCCGTAATAAACATAGCTGATGTAATAGGGTTTATATGGTAGCTCACTAAAGCAAGGTAGTGCCCAATTTTACGAGATGTGCCTTCCTCAGGAGATGAGCCAAAACTTGTTGCTATCGACTTCATTATTGGGTGAATAATAGCGCCGCCTCGCGCGGTATTACTTGGCGTTACAGGCGCTATAACAAGTTCAGAAAGTGCGAGTGCATAGCCAATACCAATTGTTTTTTTACCAAAAAGAGAAATGAAATTATAGCCAATGCGATTTCCCAAACCGGTTTTAGCTAACCCCCGAGATATGATAATAGCAATACCAATCAACCAAATTAATGAATTAGAAAAGCCACTTAATGCATCTTTAATAGCGCCAGATGGGCTGTCATTAGTTACGCCGGTTAACGCAACAGAAGTAATAGCTAAAATAGCAATGGCACCGATAGGCATTGCTTTACCAATAATGGCAACTACAGTACCAATAAATAAAGCGAGCAAATGCCATGCGTTTTCGGTAACACCTTGCGGAGGCGGTACAGCAAACCAAAGTAGTAAAACAATGGCTATAGAAATCAGTCCAGAGGTAACTCGAATATCAGTACCCTTCATTAAAAATGTCCCTAAGTTTTAGAAATACATGCATTCTGTTTATTGAAAAGGCGACGTTATTCTACTTCATTTAATAATAAAAAAGATGACGCACATCATATGAATATTAGACTTATTTGATTTTATTAATAAAGAGGTAATAAATCATAAACTAAAGTGATTGATTACATTACCCTATGAGAGCTTACGTTGTGCTTAATCAACTCTTATATTTTTAAGAGTTAGCTTGAATTGTTTTATCGACTAGCAAGGTCTTTGTAAGTCTTAACGAATACCTGGAAATACAATGAACTTAAAATTAACCAACAACGTGATTACTTTTTTATTAGCGAGTAGCTTTTTGTTACTTGGCTTATCGTTTGCGTTAGGAGCAAACCCTAATACGTTAACGGCTACGTTTAGTTTTTATGGCGTTGATTCGCTAATGTCTGTATCTGCATTAGGTTTGATTAGTGGCTCATTTATGGTTGCTTTAGCGTTTGCCACCGTGCTCGCTCGCCTTAAATTAATGAAACCTACACCAGCACTTTTACTTGCAGCAATTATAAGTTTAGTAGCATTACTTACCTTGTTTGCCAGTAACCGTTGGATGGCTCAACTTGGCGGCTTTCCAATCATTGGTAGTGGGCAGGGCATAATTAAATACTTTGCTGTAGTGCCTTTGTATTTGTTTTTATTTTATAAAGACAAACTTACCGACAAACAACACGTACTTTTAAACTTTATACCGGTTGCCATGGTTTTATTGTGGATTGGCGGCATGAAGTTTTATGAGTTTGAAGCAAAAGGCATTGTAAGTTTAGTAGAAACCTCACCGTTTATGTCGTGGTTATACACGGTATTTAGCGTACAAGGCGCGTCTAACGTGATTGGCGGGTTTGATGTGTTATTTGCTGTGTTATTGGGCTTAGGGCTATTTTTAAATAATAAAAAGCTAATTATTGTAAGTGGCTTAGCGTGTTTAAGCGTATTTATGATGACCCAAACATTCTTAATTACTGCAACCGGTGCATTTAGCTCTTCCACTTTACTGGAACGCTTAGGGCAGTTTGTAATTAAAGATCTTTGGTATATAGCCAACCTTGTTGTTATTGCTTTTTTAATGATTTTTAAACCGGCTAAATAACATATAAAGAGGACATTATGATCAGTTGCAACCAATACGACTATATCGAAATTGCCTGTATGCACCGTTTAAGTATTGAGCTTATATTAAAAAATGGCGATGGTGTATGTGGCGTAGCAACTGACACAAAACGCAATGCTAATAGAGACGAATGCATAGTTGTTAGCGTAAATAGCGAGTTGCAACTCATTGTGCTCACTACAATCAGCGTACTTAAAGCGCGTGAGAAAAATCCATACTTTGACCACGTGAACTTTGATGTAAAGTAAGCACCTCACTCATTCGTTTTATTACAAACACCCCAGCGAGCCTGTATCATTAATATGTTAAGGCTCGCTTATCTCACCAATGCTTTAGCTAATTACGCGCTAAATACATAAAGCCAAAATTTTCCTATTACTTTTTCCTCTGTTTTATAATCGAGTTTTTCCACCAGATAAGGCTAAACGCCAACTATTAAAGCGTATAACAATGCTAAACCAGTATAAGTAAGCCTCAATAAGCCTTAACTAGCGCTTAGTATCCGTACGTTTGTTAATTATGGTCGTAAAAGGTAGCTACATAAATAAAGCTAACTTACAGAGCCAGCTGTTTAAATAAACAGCTGTTTTAATTTTGTCCGATAACATCATTAAAAATCGTTTTGGTGAAAAATAACAAAGACCTTTTTATAACATGCCTAATCACTTGTTTACATTAAAGTTATTTAGTGGAATTATTAAACAATGTAATATACGCCATTTTGGGGTGTTATAACCCCCAAATGTTGTCAATAAGCTGTTAGCGGTACTCAGAGGTTTTGGTGAAATCTAAAGTTATAGAGTTTGATAATTCAACAAACACGATTGAGGTGATAAACCTCAATTTTGATGTTGAACTTCTAGAGATCACAATATCTATCGATGGTGATAAAATCGATATTATTTTTGAAGATCCAGCAGGTTTTCGGGTTTTAGATGAAGGTGACTTGCTAGAGTTTTGGCCTGATTGTTCTTTACAAGCAGGTTGGCTTCATGAAATAAATTCTGATGGTTGGTTCGACTTAGAAAAGAATAGAAATGGTTTTCTATTAGCAGATAATGCAAAGGTAACTGAGTATTTGGTGGTTGGCGTAAATTACTGTGTAAGCATTCTTGCATGGGAAAAACCGAAAGTTCAGCAAAGTACGCGCTAACAAGTTAATAAAAAAGGATAAAATACGGCTGTCTATCTTGCTCCGCTCGTATTTTAGCTAACCAAATTTTGCCTGTCATTGAGGCGTTAGTGTTCATCTGAGATCGAGAATCGAATGGAATACATAATTGGATTAATATCATTTCTACTTGGAATAGCTTCAGGATATTTTATTGCCTATGGTAAAGAGAAAGGCAAGAATCGAGCGTTAAAAGAAGATATTGAAAGCTTAGAAGACCAGAAGCAGCAAGTTCAGATTAAATATACTAGAGAGCTCGAGGATCTTAAAAAGGATAACGCCCTTAATATTGAGTTAAGAAAACACAAGTACGAAGAAAAGAAGATTCAATTTGCTAAATTCTTTACTCTTCTCGATAAATTCCATGCCAAAAGCAATGAGATTTTCATGGAGCGTTTTGGCCCAATCTACTCAAAGTTTATGGAAAATTATTTAATTAATGATGAGTCAACCCAAAATGAAGGCATCGCTGAGTTTAACCAGAGCATGATGGGTTTATTTGGTGAGCTAAACCAAGAGCACTTAAAACTCACCACAGAAACTAATAGCATACGTCTAATTTCTTCAGAAGTTTTAGATGATCATCTGGATCAACTCACAGCTAAAGTAGGCGAAGCTACTAATACCGCGCAAGAAATGTTGGAAATGATGGCAAGCCCTGAGTTTTGGGCAAATCAGACCATTTTGTATCCGCTTCAGATAAAAGCTGAAGAACAAGGTCGAGAGATTATCTTCGTACGCGACAACATTCGTAAGCAAATGAAAGACGAGTTAGATCAAATATAAAACACTAACAAACTGCGCAAAACAACCAACTCCGTTTCGGCGGCTTAGCCGGGCGTTAGGTTTATTATCAAAGTGTGTACATTAAAAAGGATGAATGGATATGGGCGAATGGTCTGATTATTTCGAAGATCTCCCTGAAGAAGCACTTCAACCACCGATCGCAGCAGAAAGAGCAAAAGAAAAATTTGACTCTGATATCAAAGATATGAATGCAGATGCATTTGCTTTAATAGCGAAAACAAGGAAAAAGGCTATTGATGCGCTTCAAATGCAAAAGAAACAATTTTTTGAGTCGGTTGATTACTGCCCTCAATGTGGTGAAAAAGAGTTAAATGTCTATAAATTAGAGAACAAAACTTATCTATGTGAGTGCCAAAATTGTGGTATCTGTGGTTCAGGAGATAATTTTCCGCAGCATTGCATAAAACAGCGTCAGCAATCGGGGATAATATCGATTGGAGAGTCGGTTCATTATTTTCAATCAGCACAAAATAAAACTAACAACACGCCCTGAGGTGGACAGCAAGCGCTAAAGCTCACTTTCCACCGCAAATTTTAACAGCGGTGATCCCTTACTTTTTAATGCAGTTAAGTAAGTTGATTCATCGTAGGGCTATGTGCTTTCCAGCACCTAAATAGTATTCGTATCCCCTTAAATGCCAATGATCTGATGATGGTATTATAGGGCTTTCCTTTGGCTCCTTGCTGCCAACTATCTTGGTCAATTAACGGTGCTTTAGCCCAAAATAAATAACGCACAGATAATCCTGCTCATTCTAGAAAGAGTAAAAAGGTACCCACACTAAATTTTTCAGTAATACCTTCCAAAACGCCAATTAAAACAACACCAAACACTTCATTATATGCTGCGTAAAAGCACAGTAATCGATTGAACCAAAATAGGAACTCAGCTATGGTTTGTTTATCAAAAAAATAAAAAACGAGTTAATCTACAGGCTCGTTAAGATTAAAGAAACTAATTAATTGAATCTGGCTGTTAGAGCTATTCTACAGCCTCGTTGTATTGCTAAAGGATTATCGTGAAATACTCTAGGATTGTACTCTTTTCAGTAGGCTTGTATTTATTGCTAGTTGCTTTATCAACAATAGCAACAAAGATTGTTGGCTTTGATGAAATGACTCAAAGTACCTCATTAACTTTTACTTATTACGTCCTCGGATTTGTAACCTCTTTAATCGTTTATTGTTACCTAGGCTATAAGCAAACAGTGAGCCCCTATAAACAAGCCTTTTTAGTTGAGGCGGTTTATTGGTTTATTGATCTAAGTGTCGGTGCCTTACTATACATTTTATTAGAAATATCAATGGATCCTCTGATATATTTAATTCCAGCTTTTCTGCATGTTATTGCTGTTTTATTAGGGACATTACTTGGTATTCAATTACGTCGTAAAAGAGTTGAGGGTAAATAAATCGTAAAGCAGAACAAAAAAAGCTGGTTTTTGCTCTTTCATCCTAACCTTAGATAACAACCTTACGGCCTATTTATTCGGCATAAGTAAAAAAGGAATTTAAATTTGCTATTCGATTGGTTTAGCTCTGAAAAGCCAAATGTTTATTTGGGATCGTTAGCTGTAGCTAATAACAGCCATTTTTCTAAGGTAGAGTCGTTTTTTTATATAACGGGCGATTCACTACAAGATCATATGCACAAGAAGCTTGAAGATATTTTTTGTCTTCACAGTATTTCGTCTATTAAAGAGCCTAAAAAGTCAGATATTGGTTTAGATGTTGTTATAGTTACTTTGCATGGTGGTGATGCATTCACTATAGATTTTGATACAGCTATTATTCCGCTATTTTGGCGACCAAAAGTTAAGTTAGTATCGCGCTTGTATAACATTAAACACAACAAAACGATTAAAACGTTCAGCGTTTCTAAATCTGTTACGTGGCGCGAATTCATAGCTAAAAAATTTAGCTTAAGAGGCTTTTTTCGTTGGGGTCCTTTGTATCATAACGAAGACATGGAAATACTGTTGTATAAAGCATGCTACGAGTTATTAAATAAAATGCGAAAGGCTATTTAACCAGTAGCCAATAAGAATAATTAAAATAAGATAAAAATACATTTTGCTCTTGGTGAACATTATTACAAACAAAATAGGAACTCAGCTATGGTTTGTTTATCAATAAAAACAAATAAAAAACGAGTTAATCTAAAGGCTCGTTATGTTTTCAGGGAGTCCGTAGTTGAATTCAAGTAACTGGGATAATGCTGTAATAAAAAGTATTGGCTATGTTGGTATAGGAATCCCTGTATGGTTTTTATTCAATGGGCTGGCACCTTCATCACTTGGTGATATTTCTGGACTTGCCGTTACTTTTTTACTTTATATTGGCGTTTACCTACTAATTTCTATCGTTGGTTGGTTAGTGGTTGGCTTTCCTGTTCACTGGTTTTCAAAAAAGTACACTAACGGCTCTTATGCTTTTTATATCGCAATACCACTAATAGTTGTGGTTGATGGCTTGTTTAATAACACCCCTCAAATATTAGGTTTGGCGGCATTATTCCAAGCCTTTTTGTTTAGGTATTATCTGTACAAAAAAACATAACAAAATAATTTGACATCATCCATCCTAAATTTTGCTACGCACTAAGAAGAGTAAGCCCTTTCAACCTAAATTAAAGCTGTTCAACCACCCGTAATACCTTACAAGATGCCAATTAAAACAACATCAAACCCTTTTATATTCTGCGTAAAAATACAGTAATCGATTGAACCAAAATAGGAACTCAGCTATGGTTTATTTATCAATAAAAACAAATAAAAAACGAGTTAATCTACAGGCTCGTTATGTAACAACGTGAGGAGAGATGATGAACAAGGAAACTATAGGGAAATACGTCGCAGTTTTGGGATTATTGCTTTTCTGGGCACCTCTTTGGGGAATTGTTGATTCGTATTTAATTATGTCCTCTTCATTTCAAGAGATAACGCTGTTTGGAAGTAATGAACCTAAAATATCACAAGAAGAAATGTCATCAACAGCTTTGTCTACAGTAACAGGGTTCATCTTATTTTTAGTTGCACTTTGCTTTTTAACATTTTCCGTTGTGGGCTTAAACTATCGAACTAAGTGGCTTTTTTGGGCACTAATAATATATTCAACATTGTTACTCTTCATGTTCCCTGTTGGTACAGTGTTAGGAGTAACTGTGCTGGCAGCGCTAGTTTTAAACAAGAAAAAATTTGGACTTGACGCTGACGCTATATAACAAAACCATTAACCGGATTAGTACAAGAGCGCCACAAATCGGTTATGGCAGGCGTTAGCTTTCTAAGAGGGTTTCGAGTTGAGAACAATATTTAGCTTTATTTTAGCCTCTTTAGTTGTTGCATTTTTAGCGCCAATGGCAATTGAAATGAAATTTACTATTATTCCTTTTGGTATATTTATTTGGACGTTAATAGTTGTTCTAATTTTAGTTCCAGTAACAGCATTTCCAATTTATAAATTTATCACTAAAAGTTGTGATTATTCGCTAAATACAGTGCTCAAATCTTCAGTTATATCTACTTGCTTAGTTTCTTTCTTTTTTGTTTTCCCTTCAGGTTTAGATAGCTCAATTATTAATGGTAAGGTATTGGTCGAAAATGGTTCAATTACGTTAATAGGTTATGGATATAGCTTTTTACAATTGTTTTTATTTTCTATAGTAGGCCTTGTTGCTGGTATTGTATTTTACGTTTCAAAAATAGAGTTAAACAAAAGCTAAAGAATTAGGATGAAATTCATTCTAACTTTTACATAAATAATAAATTAAAGCAGCGGGTTAAGTGAGTTTTATAAAAATGAATCACGCAAAAAGCTGAGCTACAATGAAAGAAAGAGTAAAAAGCCAACCACACTAAACTTTCCCGTAATACCTTCCAAAACACCAATTAAAACAACAGCTAACAATTTTTTATATTCCACGTGAAATACAGTAAAAGATTGAACCAAAATAGGAACTCAGCTATGGTTTGTTTATCAATAAAAACAAATAAAAAAACGAGTTAATCTACAGGCTCGTTATAAGCCAATGGAGGCTCTGCAAAATCATATGGAAATTCGCAATATTTCCTGGGAGCAAACAATCCCGCTTCGACAAAGTGTTCTTTGGCCAAACAAGCCTCCGGAATATTGCCATGTTGATGGCGATCATGACGCAATGCATTTTGGTGCCTTTGTTAATGACGAGCTTGTTTGTGTTGCCTCCGTATACATAAAATCAGATAAAGCTCGCCTACGTAAGTTTGCTACTAAAACTGATTATCAAGGGCAAGGCATTGGCTCTCAAATGCTAAAGTTTATTCTTCACTCTCTTAATAATACGGTTGTAATTTTTTTTTGGTGTGATGCTAGAGAATCAGCTTTAAGTTTCTATCAGCGCTTCGGTATGCAGCCATACGGGGAACGTTTTTATAAGGCTGATGTTTCTTACTTTAAAATGGAAGTTGCTTTATAGTAAGTTTAAAGCGGCATATAACAACACGCGCTGAGGTGGGCAGCAAGCGCTAAAAGTTAGGATGACACCCATTCTGACTTTTACGTCAATTATCAATGATAGCAGTGAGTTAGGTTACATCCATGAAAGTGCATCACGCAAAAGTCTGAGCTGTATTGACAAGATGAAAGTAGTAATTGGTAGCCCGATAGACGACAACAATTTTTATTAAAAAATGGTAAATAACTCGGCTTCATTGAGCCTAACTTCCTTTAAAATAAAAGTGGAATATTACCAACGTTATGATGATCCTCAACTGCTAGGTTTTTTCTGCTGCATCACTTATTTTAACAAATATATTTTGCCCATCAGAGTAAAAAAACACCCACACCAAATTTTCCAGTAATTCCTTCCAAAACGTCAATTAAAACAACACCAAACTCTTTTTATATTCCACGTAAAATACAGTAAAAGATTGAACCAAAATAGGAACTCAGCTATGGTTTGTTTATCAATAAAAACAAATAAAAAACGAGCCAATCTATAGGCCCGTTATAAACCATAAGGAAGTGTCATGAAAAAAATATTTGTCGGAGCAATAATTCTGGTTAGTTCTAGTGTATTCGCTAACCCATATAAAAGTGGGTTCGTTGATGTTTCAATTCAAACACAAGAAGGTAAAGAAACTTTTAAACTAGTTTGTCAGCCTAAAATCACTGTGGGGAAATTACCAAAAAACTGGGTTAGTTCTTGTAACGATATCGGCAAGAAACTTCTGGAGTTAGCTGTCGAAAACGGAGTGAAAGTCGATCCAGTTGACAAAGTATTTGGTATGGCTGGTGACTTTGCTCAAAAGGCTTCTAGTGATCTACCAGAAGATATTGTCCCCGCAGCAATTGTTAGCCGAGAATTTGGTAGTTAATGGTTTATAACAAGTAATAAACTAGGACAAATAACATTTTTCTGCGTCTCTATTTTAACTTACTATTATTTGGCTGTTAGAGCTATTCTACAGCCTCGTTATACGCTTCTAAAGCTCGGTGTAAATAAAATGTTTGATGATGCAATTAGACTTGCTACCAAATTACTTGAAAGCGATGATGATTACTTAAATATAGTTATGAATCTTTGTCAAATTGGAAATAAAAAGTATGGTCAATGCTGGAATACTGAGTTTCATGTATTTGGTGTAATTTCATCTGATACAGATCATTTACCTTTAATTCATGTTAGAGAAAGATGTTCCGCTGAGTTCTTAGTTAAATCAGATAAAGAGTTAGCTGAAATTGTAGAGTATTACCGATCTGATGTGGTGATAGCTTGTAATCTAATAGTGAGTAGTAAAAACGTATAACAAGTCGTAAAGCAGAACAAAAAAATCTGGTTTTTACTGCTATGTCGCTTACTTTAGCAAATATATTTTGCCTATTTAAGGCAGTACTAGATATAAAAATACAAGGATGCATAATTGAATTATTTAAATTGGTTACAAAAAACATACCCAGAGCTAAATGAGATATCAAATGAAACTATTAACTCTCATATCGACAAAGCAAAGTCTGATACAGAGCTTTTTAGGGAATTCATTAAAGTACTAGGTAGCTTATTTTTTATTATCCCGTTCAACTTATACCTTTATATTTCGGGTATTCAGGAATCTAACAGCTCTTTATATTGGTTGTTGGTTGTGGCTTCAATTGCTGTTGGTGGTTTTATCGGGCTTTATTGCGAGCAAAAGGTCATTAAAAAACGTCTTAAAAAAATAATACAGTTAAAGGCGTTTTGAATGACTAATGATGAAGGGCAGTTAGGGTGACCTTATTCTAACCGTTACGGAAATTATCAATTATAGAATGGTAAACAACTTGGCTTTATTAAGCCTGATTCTCTTTAAAATAAAAAGCGGAATATTACGGTCAATAAATGCATGGGTAAATTGATTTTAAGTTGATAGGAACTCAGCTATGGTTTGTTTATCAATAAAAAATAAAAAACGAGTTAATCTACAGGCTAATTATACGTATCTCAGATTATGGAGAATCTTTTGAATCTTAAAATTAAAACATCTAAAGCCGACTATGACGCTTTTTACGCTCACACAGCATCTAAGGTGTTGAAATCCTATACATGGATACCCATGCTTAAAAATGTGTGTCTTTGGTTGGTGCTAACTTTTAGTTTTATGTCTTTCTTTCAGTTTCAGTCTGGCGGAATAGAAAATAAGTTGTTCTTTTCTGTTTTCACATTATCCATTTTATTTTTTATTTACGTCGCTCTCAGTAAATTTATGGAAGTGAAAATTGCACAATGTTTTACACCAAATGAAAATGGAATAATGATTGGTCCTAAAGAGTTTGAAATAAGCGCTGATGGTATAAAAGAAATCCACCAATATGGTTATAACTTTTATGACTGGGATGTTGTAGAGCATATCGAAGAAGTTAATGGTTCAATCTATGTATATGTTGATAAAGTACTTGCCATAATTTTCAACCCTGAGTCGTTGAAACCTGATAAATGTAAAGAAGATCTTTTAGCTACGATGAACAAACACGTAACAACACGCCCTGAGGTGGACGACTAGTCAAATTTAGCTATTAATTGCAAATTTTAAAAGTGGTGAGCCTCTTTGTTTTTCAACACTTAAATGTAATCCTTATCAATTTAAATACCACAGTTCTATATAGGCTTACCCTTCACTTTTTACTGCTTATAATACGCTTTAGCCCAAATCAACTATGTAACTACAACGAATAGAAAAACCAGCCACTCTACAAGTATTTGCCTTGGAATAGTGGGCAACTAAAATCTAAATATATCCATACCTCTTGACGGCTTCGTCCAATAAACTGCGCTATTTCCGTTTATTTTCACTTCAGCGATATCATTAAACGCGCGCAATCGCCCTTAAAATTAATTCCCGTAAAAACAAATTAATTATGGGAGGTCCTGTAGTCAAATAACAATACTTTAGTAAACGCTAGTTCATATTACGTCACGTAATATCCATACAGAACTTTAAGTTAAACATACGTTCGTGCAGCGTTCCCATTTTTATTTGACTCAATTTATTGGACATTCTTTTTATGAAATTAAAGTTATTTATCGCAATTATTTTTAGCACTTCGATGTCGTCTTACGCGACAGAAGCAGTAGATAAAACGCAGTTTTCATTCGAAGACTTAAAAGCGCTGGCAAAAGCCTCAGCCGAAAAGCCCTATACGCCAACTAAGGTGCCAGCGCCGGAGTTAATCGATAAAATTACCTATGACGAACACTGGAAAATACGCTTTAAAGAAGATGAAACCTTATATCCAAGTGGAAAAAAGGCGCCCGTACAATTATTTTACCCTGGCCGATATTTTCCAGAGCCAGTAAGTATTTACATCAGAGACGATAAAAATCAGGTTCAAAATGTACCTTTTAGTAATGACGTTTTTAATATGCCTGATGACAGCCCTGCTCACGATCTCCCAGAAGGGTTTGGATTTGCAGGCTTTAGAATAATGCGCCCAGATATGAAACCAGATTGGATATCTTTTTTAGGTGCGTCTTATTTTCGTACCGACGGGCCAGAGGGGCAATATGGACTGTCAGCCCGAGGTATTGCAATTAATACGGGTATGAATCAGCCAGAAGAATTCCCGCGCTTTTCTGCATTTTGGATTGGCCCCGCAGAGAAAAAAGGTGAAAGTGTGTCTGTTTGGGCATTGCTTGAAGGGCCTTCTATCACTGGTGCTTATCGATTTGGTTTAAGCAAAGATAACAAAGAAGCTAAAGGCCATATTACCTCTGTAACGGCAAATTTGTATATGCGCGCCGATGTTGAACGCTTAGGTGTAGCACCGCTAACTAGTATGTATTGGTACTCACAAAAAGATAAAACAGAAGCTAAAGACTGGCGCCCTGAAATTCACGATAGCGATGGCTTAGCTATTCACACAGGATCGGGTCAATACGTTTGGCGCCCATTAAATAATCCTCA
This sequence comes from Pseudoalteromonas sp. NZS37, assembly GCF_015864265.1. Lineage (NCBI taxonomy): Bacteria > Pseudomonadati > Pseudomonadota > Gammaproteobacteria > Alteromonadales > Pseudoalteromonadaceae > Pseudoalteromonas > Pseudoalteromonas sp. NZS37. Next base: position 123,580 of record NZ_JADYXL010000003.1, read on the forward strand.
GTCGGTGTCGACCAATAGCTTTATTGATGAGAACCCAAAAGGGTTTGGTTTAATCCAAAGAGATCGTGACTTTAATAACTACCAAGACGACGGCGTATTTTACAATAAGCGTTCATCAGCGTGGATTAAACCTACTGACGATTGGGGCAAAGGCGCAGTACAGTTAATCGAAATTCCTACAAAAGATGAAACGTTTGACAACATTGTGGCCTATTGGGTGCCCGAAAAAGAGGCGCGCAAAGGTGATGAGTTTACCTTTTCTTATGATATTGAGTGGCGTCCACTCGATCCAAAATCAAAAAACCTTGCAAGCGTTGTAAATACTCGCCAAGGCTTAGGCGGAATTCCCGGCCAGCCAATTCCTGAAGGCGTTAACAAAATGGTGATTGATTTTGAAGGTCCAGTATTTAAAGGCTTAGATAACAAAAGTGGTATAAAGCCGATAGTTGAAGCCAGCAACGGTGAAATACTAGAACCTATTGGAGTTTATCCGGTAGTTGGTACAAACCAATGGCGATTAGCGTTTGACTACAAACAAGCTAACAACAATCCGGTGAACATACGCGCGTATTTAGTTGATAAAAATGATGAAGCTATAACTGAAACATGGGTAAGTGATGCAAAGGTAACGATTAAATAAGCATTAAAGTAAAACGGGTGGCTATATTTTGATTTGCTAGGTAATTATAGCCACCATAATGTCTTTTAAAACGCCAATCAAAACACCATTAAAACTCTCTTTTATATCCCACGTAAAATACAATAATCGATTGAATCAAAATATGAACTCGGCTATGGTTTGTTTATCAATAAAAATAAAAAACGAGTTAACCTGCAGCTTGTTAGCTGTTTCGAGGGATTGTATGTTTTTTTTGAGTAAATTATTTTGTTGGGAGCGAGGCCGACAAAAATCAGGCTACGATAAAATGTTGATTTGTGGTGCTACGTGGCCAATTAAATTTGATACATATTTGCTTAAATTCCCACAAGGAAGTGAAATAGCACCACACACAGACAAAGTTGAATCTGGTAAACACTATCGATTGAATATAGTGCTTAAAAAAGCAGATTTGGGTGGTGAGTTTATTTGCAGTGATCCGATATTTGAAACAAAGCGGGTTAAGCTATTCCGCCCTGATGTAAGTGAGCATCAGGTATCAAAAGTTATAAAAGGTAATAGATATTTACTCAGCATTGGGTGGATAAAAGGGAGCTCTAAATGCTAGATTTAAGACCTAATTGTGAATGTTGTGATAAGAATCTACCTGCACAGTCCACAGAGGCTTTTATTTGTTCATTTGAATGCACATTTTGTTCTGGCTGTGCCCAAACGCTGTTAAATAACGTGTGCCCAAACTGCTCAGGTAATTTGGTTCAGCGGCCAATTCGCCCTTTGGCTGCACTAAAAGATTACCCAGCATCGACTAAGCGGGTATTAAACGAAAGTGTTTGTGCGCCAAACACATAAGAACACAAAGTATAATAATTACATTTTCTGAATATGGAGATCTGATGAGAAAATCCTTTGAATTTACTATTAAGTCAATCAAAGTTAAAATAATTAACAATTGGTTTAGTGGTGCTAAATTATATGTGAATGGTGACTTACGAGATACTGACAAAACTTTGTTAGCTATTAGGAATAATACTTTACTATCTGCAAATTTAGGTGAGTTGGGTGTTCTAGAAATCAAGCCATTATCGGGTTTAATTACCGTTGAAATGGATGCATATTTGGTTAATGGTACAAACATTCAACATGTATATAGCTCACATAAACGCCTTAGCCTAAAAGAGCAAAGGGCAGTCCGATAAAGCTACTTTAAATAACGAATATTCCTGCATTTAGTAACAACCTCCAAATGACTTTGAGGAGGTTTAAGCCCCTAAGCATACCAAGTTAATATACTTGGTTTACTCGATTACCTTAAAATCACTCACACTCTTTCACATAAAGTAAAAGCGCGCTGTACATTACACTGAGTGCCTTTGTTACATCGCTGTCGATAACTGCTTCTGCAGGGTGGTGGCTTATACCGCCAGGGCTGCGTATAAATAACATGCCAATGGGGCAAATAGGCGCGATTGCCATTGCATCATGCCCAGCGCCTGAAGCAAGTGAAGGCGATGCTTGGTTATTGAGTTTACATGCGCTTGAAAACAAATGCTGAATTTGAGTATCACACGCAACGGCATCGGCGGCATGAGTCCATTGCCAATCAAGCGTTAAATTGCGTTTGCTTGCTATAGATTGAGCGCTGCTTTGTATGGCGCTTAGTAAGTTAGCGAGATCGGTGTCGCTTTGTGCGCGTGCATCTAGGCTTATGGTTGTTTTGCCTGCAATCACGTTTGTAGCGCCGGGGCGCGACTGTATTTGCCCTACGGTGGCAACTTCGCCATTTTTAGCATTGTTTGCTAGTTTTTCGATTTCGGTTACTAATTCAGCGCAACCAGCTAGGGAATCCTGACGTAAATTCATAGGGGTTGTACCCGCATGACCACTTTGACCTGTTAGGGTAAGCATGGCGCGTTTTGCCCCTGCAATAGCCGTTACAACGCCTAACGCCTGATTAACCGATTCGAGTACTGGCCCTTGTTCAATATGAGTTTCCCAGTAACCTAGTAATTCGTTTTTGTTTAGTGCGGCCTTTGCATAGTCGTTAGGGTTTAAGCCAAAGTCGAGCATGGCTTGGCGCATAGTTATACCGCTTGTATCTTGTATATTTAGCCACTGTGGGTCAAACTCGTTAGCGAGTGCTTTTGAGCCAATTAAAGTTGTGGCAAAGCGAGTGCCTTCTTCATCGCAAAAGCCCACTACATCTAAATGAAAGGGCAGGTCGAGCTTTAGCTTATTTGCAAGCGCTGCAATCTCTATCCCCAGTAGTACACCTAAAATACCATCAAATGCACCTGCGTTTGGTACTGTGTCGAGGTGCGATCCTATAATTAAACGTTTAGCATGTGGGTTTGATGATTTAAGCCGCCCCCAAAGGTTGCCCACTTCGTCTTGCCACGATTGCATGCCTGCCTCAACCATCCACGATGCAGTAACGTCGTTACACTCTTTGTGCTCTTTTGATAAGTACACTCGGTGAATGCCGCCTTGCATTTGCGATAGTGCGCTGAGGGTTTTACAGCGAGATAAAGCGCGTGCTGCGTGGGTATTGGCACGTTCTTTACCTAATAAAGGGCTGTGTTGTGGGCTTACAATCGTCATGCTAAATCCTTTTTTTATTTATAGTGAGCAAGGGCTGCAATGGCGGCCTCGCCTTTAGGGCCTTTGTAACCGTTGGCATGTAGGCAAGCGTCTAAACTTGCCAATGTTTGTAGTACGGTGTCTTTTCGGGCGTTGTAGCCCATAGTGCCAATACGCCAAATTTTGCCATGAAGTGGTCCAAACGAGGTGCCAATTTCTATTCCAAAATCGGTTAGCATTTGTCCGCGTACGTGATCGGCATTAATGCCCTCGGGTATATACACTCCCAGTACGTTGTTCATTTTATGTGTTAAATCGCCAAATACATTTAAGCCGAGTGCTTGAATGCCCGTTAGCATGGCATCGCCATGTAATTTGTGGCGCGCTACGCAGTTATCCACGCCTTCTTCAATGACTATGCGGGCGCATTCTGAGGCGCAATACAGCATGCTAGTGGCTTCGGTATGATGATTTAGGCGCTCCTCTCCCCAGTAATTCATGATCATACCTAAATCAAAATAGTTAGAGCGCACAAAGGGTTCTGTGCCATCGGTATGGTCGGCCGTGCGAATGCCTGCTTCTACCTTTTTGCGTTTTTGGATCCAATCGGCGCATTTATCGCTTAGTGTTAATGGCGCTGACCCAGAAGGACCGCCTAAACATTTTTGTAGGCCAACCGAAAGTGCATCGAGTTTCCATTCATCGACAGGAAGTTCGTTACCCACAATAGATGCGGTAGCATCGCAATAAAATAGTACATCGTGCTTTTGGCAAATATCGCCAATATACTCAAGAGGTTGGTTCATGGTGGTGGATGTATCGCCTTGTACCATAGCAAGTACATGGGGTTTTACATCAACAATGGCTTCTTCGATTTGCTCTGGCGTAAACACTTCGCCCCACGGTACTTCTATTGTGTGCACCTTTGCGCCAACGCGTTCTGCTATTTCAGCAAGTAGGTGGCCAAAGCGCCCCATAATTGGCACTAGTACTTTATCGCCTGGGCGTAAAATTGAGCATAATACGGCTTCAATCCCTGCGCGCGATGTGCCATCTATTAGCATGGTCCATTCGTTTTTAGTTTTAAAAATTTCGCGGTAACGCGCCATGGTTTCGTTCATAAAACCGGTCATTACTGGGTCGTATTGACCTATAAGTTGCGCCGACATAGCACGTAAAACACGAGGATCTGCATTAATTGGGCCTGGTCCCATTAATAAACGCTGTGGTGGGTTTAAGGTTTGAACTTGCGTGTTATTAAACATATTTTAGGCTCCCAGAGTCTGAATGAGCATGCGAATGCCGGTTATCATTAAGACAACGGCAAAAGCGCGTTTTAGTTGTTTTTGATCCAGCTTGCTACCAATTTTTACGCCAATAGGTGCAAATAAAATAGTCAGCGGAATAATAAGAAAAAAGGCCGGGAGGTTAACCAACCCCCACGTACCTAGGGGAGCATCGGTTGGCGTTGTGCCAATACTTAATAAGGTAATAACACCAGGTAGCGCAATCAATAAACCAAAAACGGCCGCAGTACCTACTGCAACATGGGCGCGTACATTAAATGCGTTTAGCATAGGTACGCCAATAGTACCGCCGCCTATGCCAATCATTACCGACAAACCACCTACAATACTTGCCATAACGCCTTGACCAAATTTACCTGGCAGTTGTTTTACAAGCGCGGGTGCACCGGCTCTAAATAACATGTTTAAACTGACTAAAATAGCAATGCAGGCAAACATGAGCACTAATGCGTTACCGCGAACGGTATGAGCAATAATACTACCGACTACCGCCATAACTAATATAAACGGTGCCCAGTATTTTATTAGCGCAAGGTCAATATTCCCTTTGCTATGATGCGAGCGAATAGATGAAAGCGAAGTAGGTACTATGGTTGCAAGTGATGTGGCGGTGGCTATCATCATTGCCGACTCTGGGCTTACGCCAAAACCTTGCAGTAAAAAATACAGCACAGGTACGATAACAATACCGCCGCCTACACCAAAAAGTCCTGCTAAAATTCCGGCAAAAATACCGGTTGCTATTAAGGCCGCTACTATTGGCCATTGGTTTATTATTTCTGACATTGTGTTCCTGCTGTAGTTACTGTTGCACGTCCATCTGAACGAGGATCTGTTGCAGCTTCAAGGCGTGTAGGTGTATCTAAAATAGCCCCAGCGTGCCCCATCATTTCGTTATTATTATCAACGCTTACCCAATCGTGGTCACGTTGATTTAATTCATGTTCTATATGAAAAACTAACCCTTTTTCAATTTTTAAATTTGTACTTGTATCGCCCCATGTGCGTCCAAGTAACCAACGAGGGTCGCTGATTGCTTGTTTTATTGATTTATTTCGCCATGCGTAGCCTGCAAAAACAGCGGCTTGGGTTTGTGGTTGTCCTTCACCGCCCATTGTTCCGTAAGCAAGTCGGCGACCATCGCTAAACTTTGCCATTGCTGGATTAAGTGTATGTGCAGGCTTTTTATTTGAGGCAAGGTTATTGGTATCTTTATTGTTTAAACTAAAACTTAAACCTCGGTTATTCCACACAAAGCCGCCTTCGCTCATTAGTATTCCGCTGCCAAATTCCCAGTAAATACTTTGAATAAAGCTTACTAATTGCCCGTTTTTATCTCTTGCAGCCATCCACACTGTATCGCCAGGCTCTGCGTTAAATGGCCATTTTTTGGCTTTGGCCATATCAATATTGTTAGCAAGTTGGCTTAAGCGATCATCGGTTAGTGCGTTTTTATAATCGTCCCCTAATACTTCAGGATCAGCCCAAAGGGTAGGGCGATGGGTAAAGCTTTGCTTGGTTGCCTCTACAATTAAGTGTGTCCAGTCGGCATCGGTTTTAGCTAAATGCTTTAACTTATTTACGGCACCAATTATTTGCAGCGAATGCACGCCCTGTGTTGGCGCGGGTAAGTTGTAGCAGTCAATACCACTTAGGTTTGCATTTAGCGGGGTAACTACTTCGGCTTGGGTACTTGCAATATCATCTGTGGTAATCGAGCTGCCTGCTTTGGCTAAATCAGCGGCAAATGAGTTGGCAAGTGCACCTTCATAAAATGCGTTTAAACCCTGTTTTGCTAAGTGCTCAAATGTTGCTGCAAGTTTAGGGTTTTTAAAATGCTGACCTGCTTGCAAGGGTTTGCCATTGGGTATGTAGAGGTTTTTAAACGCGTCATTGGTATTGTTAGCAGCGGCTAGTTTTTCGCAGCCTGCCTGCAAGCTTTTTGTAACGGTAAAGCCCTCGCGAGCAAGTTTTATTGCGGGCGCTAAAATTTTTGAAAGTGGCAGTGCTGCGTGTTCATCAAGCTCAAGCGCTTTTTGCCAACCGCGTATTGTACCCGCTTGAGTCAGTGCGCTTAATCCGCCGCGCTCTGGTATTTGCGTGTGCGAGTTATAGGGTGTTGTATTAGTTGCTGCGCGGCCGCAGGCGTCAATAGCGGTGGGTGTTTTTTGATTGGGATTATCGATAAGCCAAAAGCTGTCGCCACCAATTGAGTTCATATGTGGATATACAACGCTAATAGCAGCTGCTGCGGCTACCATAGCCTCGGTAGCTGTACCGCCTTGTTTTAGTATATTTATACCCGCCTCAGTGGCCGAAAAGTGAGACGCGGTAAATGCAATGTTGTGTGTGGTCATGCCGGTGTGTCCTGTTTAAAGTGTGCAGCTAATTGTTGTACGCAAGCAAGTAGGCTTTTATCGTTACCGTGGCTCATCATTAGTGAAAAACCATAAGGATGATCATTTGCTAAATCAGCCAGCGGTAAATGCACTTGCGCTGAGCCACTAAGGCCCGCAATTGCCGAAAGCGTAATAATTTGCATGCGTAAGGCGCTTGTGTCGGCGCCTAATTTAGGTGCGGTTGTGGGTGTGGTGGGTAAAAATAAGCAGCTGTGTTTGTTTAGGTTTTTAGCGACTATTGTTTGCCACTCGTGCTGTATTTTTAACGCCTCTTGTTCTTCTTGCTCGGTTAAAGCCAGTGCCATTTTAAAACGAGCCGCAATTGCTGGCGCAAAATGAGAAAGCTGATCTGGGAGTTCAAGCCAGTCTCGGTGCGTTTTAGCAATCGCACGACCTTGTAATATTCTAAAGGTATCGGCAAGCTCACTTAGTAAACCAACGTTGGGGAGCTTAAAATCGATATGATGATTAAAATAAGGTTTGGTTTTTTCTAAAAGGTTACCCAGTGGTGCTTGTAAAGAGGAGTCAACAAGTTCAAAGAGTGCTTCGCAAATAACCAGCGTATTTACTTTATTAATAGGTTGTTGTGGTAATAATACATCGCCAACGCTGCTTAATAGCTCGGCGCTTTGGGTAAGCCAACCTATAGTATCAAAAGGCGGTGCCAACGGTATTAGGCCGTCTTTTTCAATCACGTTATGGCTTGGCCTTATACCAAATAAACCACAATAGCTGGCGGGTATTCTAATTGAGCCGCCAGTGTCGGTGCCTAAGCCAATATCGGCTAAGTTAGCAGCAACGGATGCAGCAGACCCCATACTCGAACCACCGCAAGTATGCCCTTTTAATTTAGGGTTTTGTGCTGCACCATAATGAATGTTATTTCCCTCTAAGCTGTAAGCAAGCTCATCGGTATGGGTAAAGCCTGTAAAGCTACAACCCTCGTCCATTAACATATTTACGGCACTTGCTGTTTGCTGGGCCGGTTTTGCTGCTTTAAACCAGTGTGGGTTACCTGCGCTGTTGCGCTCACCTTTAACAGCAAATACATCTTTTATTGCAAGACGCTTATTAATAAGCGTGCCTTGGTAATGTGTTTGCCATGCCTTAGGACCATGGTCACAAAAAATACCGGTCGTATTATTATTTTTGCTACTCATATCACCACTCGTTATAAAAAATCTGACCAAGCAGTTCAGATTTAGAGTGATTAAAAAGACGGATTAATTTTTATTATTTTTCAGCTCACTGCGTAACATCTTGTTTTTATTTTACAGAGCCTAATCCGCTTTTTAATCGGTTAGCTTATTATATTGTTTAAAACCTAAGCAAGAGGAATGCCACAAATTAAAATCCTGTCCAATTGGTCAGGATTTGGCGAGTTGTATGAGGTTAGTAAATATGGGCTGTAAAAATAGTGGTATTAAAATGAGCTAAAACAAACCAATTTGGTGCGCAGGTGCACCAAATTGGTCTTTATTTATATGGTTGTGAGCGCTAAATAAGGGACGTTTTACTGATGATTAAACCGTTAATATCGGCGTAAGCCCAATCGTTAGGTTCCATGGTGGTGCTAAGCATGGTAACAGCTTGGTTTTTATCACCAAAGCCGCGCTTTAAGGTACTACGCGGTGTTGAGCCTAGCGCCATTACAGGTAAGTTCATCGTGGCGAGTATTTCTATATCTCGGCAACAGCCATTTATTATTACGCCTTCCCAACCATTATTTAGGGCACGCTCAGCCATAATATCGCCAATAAACGCAAAGCGTTTGCTCGCAAACCCGTTTATAACTAATACTTTACCTTCACCATTTTCATGCAATATATCGGCAGCAAAAGAGTTGTCTTCTGGACAGGTAACTGTAACTACTTTGCCATAAAACGTGGTTTTTTTACCAAAGTGATAAAGGCCACTGTCGGCTACTTGCACGTTATCGCGATGATCGTCAAATAAATCGGGTGTAGTAAAGGATGTCATGGGTTAAGTCTCACTTTGCTCAGGTATTTTAAGACCAATACCTTTTAAAATTATGTGGGCAATTGATTGCGTAATTTGTGCCACATCGGTTTTGTCGTACTCTAATTTGTTCATTACGAGTAAAACCTCAGCCTGAAAGTCGGCGTAATACTGCGTGGTAGACCAAATAGTAAAGAGCAAATGGTAGGGGTCAACCTTATCCATTTTATCTGCGTCCATCCACGCTTGAAGTACATCAACTTTTTGCTTAACCCAAGGGCGGGTATTGGTTCTAAAGTAGTTTTGTAAATAAGGGGCACCGCGCAGTATTTCACTGGCAAATAAGCGAGATTGCATTGGCTGATTTACGGCGAGTATTACTTTACTTTTAATATAGTTATAAAGCACGGTAGCTGGATCGTCGTTAATTGTGACGTTATCGAGCCCTAAGTTCCAATTAGCTATTATGCGGTCGATCACAGACTCGTACAGACCATCTTTACTTTTAAAGTAATACAAAATATTAGCTTTTGGCACCTGCGCTTCTTTAGCAACCATGCTCATACTTGCTCCGTCGTAACCTAATTGCGAAAACAATTGCTCGGCGGCATCTAAAATTAGTTTTTGGTTTTTTTCGCGTGTTACTTCTTTTTTATTTGGTTTTATTTGTGTGGTCATTGTTGAGTTTGCGTGTTTAACGTATTGATTGATTGTAGCTTTACTGACCAAAAGGTCAATTACTAAAAAGTGTGAATGTAAAAAACAGGGGAAGAGGTTTAAGCTATAAACTTTAGGGTCTGTTGATCTTTGCGGATTAAAATTTGTTCAAACTAGGGGCTATTTAATCGCGGCGCGAGATTTGTAACCTAGTGGGCTAAGTAAAAACCGAGCAACAAAAAGTAAGTAGTCCCTAGGAAGAACCCTTTGGGCAGCGCCTGTTTAGCATTAATGCTACGTTATCGCCCATTTATGGGGAATAACCACACTATATAGGCTCTGCCTTGCCTAAATACCAAACAGACTGCTGCAAATTTAACCTTGAAAGATCAACAGACCCTAATTGTTTAATTAAATAATTACTGTTAGTTTAGTTTCAAATTTACGAGTAGTACTTTTGGATTGGCAAATGGAGTTTTTAAGCAAAAATAAATACACGCTTTATGGAGTTGCTGCAATATTACTGTGGAGTTGCTTAGTTGCATTACTACGGGATATTTCTGAGTTGTTTAGCCCCATCGGTGGTGCTGCGGCTATGTACTCTGTCAGTGCGATATTTTTAATTTTGGTTATGGGAGTGCCTAAGTTTAGTGGGTTTTCAAGACGCTACTTGGTAGTAGGTACTTTATTATTTGTATCGTACGAAATTTGCTTGGCGCTTTCTATTGGTATGGCAAATAGCCGTCATCAGGCAATGGAAATGGCGGTTATTAATTATTTATGGCCCACGCTAACTATATTGCTCTCTATTATTATCGGTCGCAAAAAAGTAAGTTACTGGGTTTACCCAAGCATGATTATTGCTTTTTTAGGGGTTGCTTGGTGTATTACGGGCGATCAAGAAATGTCACTCGATACGCTTGTAGCTAACTTTGCTGATAATCCTGCTACTTATTTAATGGCATTAACTGCAGCGTTTATATGGGCTATTTATTGTGTGGTTACGCAAAAGCTGAGTAATGGCAAAAATGCCATTACGTTATTTTTTACTGTTACGGCAATGAGTTTATGGGCGCAATATGGTTTTAGTAATGAAGCGCCATTAACGTTTTCACTCAGCTCAAGCATAACATTGCTATTAGCAGGAGTAGTGGTAGGGAGCGGGTATGCACTGTGGAACCAAGCTATTATTGGCGGTAACTTAATGCTGCTTGGCACACTTTCGTACTTTACACCGGTGTTTTCTACTATTATTTCAGCGCTGTATTTATCTATTACGCTGAGTGCTTCGTTTTGGCAAGGTGTTGTGCTGGTAACGGTTGGCTCGCTAATTTGCTACTTTGTAACGCGAGAAAAGCCGCAAAGGTTAAGTGCTAAATTTTAGGTCCGGTGTTAGGGAAAAGCTTAAAGTTATGTTTTAGATAAACATAAAATAAGATCTCAGGTTAAATAATGTCGCGCACTTGTTGTTTAAATGACTTGCCAATTTTAACTGACACGCCTGATGCTAGTTGAACGCTTTCATTACTTAACGCAACAACTTTATTTTTGTTAATCACGTAAGATTTGTGGACTTGAATAAATGAAGTATCAAGTTCCTGCAATATGTATTTGAGAGTACTGCTTGCAAGTAATGATTTTTCACCTTGCCATACTCTTACGTAATTACCATACGCTTCAAACATGTCTATATCGCTTAATTGAATTTTATGTTTTTCACGATCGATTTTAAGCGTAATAGTCAGAGGTGCCTTGGGATTTAGCGTTATGTGTTTTCTTTTTTTCCGTACTTTATTGAGTGCTTGTTCAAGGCGCTGCGCAGAGACTGGTTTTAGTAGGTAGTCAGTTACGTCAAGTTCAAAACCGGCTAAAGCATATTCTTGATACGCACTAATAATAATCACTTGTGGTCGATTCGCGAGCACTTTTAGTAATGCAATCCCTGATAGTTCGGGCATGTTTATGTCTAAAAATAACAAATCAATAGATGATGTGGCTAAAGCACATAATGCATCTTTAGCGTTAAGGTATTGTCCGCTTATATTAATATCTTTATGGGCACTTAAATGATGCAGTATAACGTCATGCGCGAGCGGCTCGTCATCAACAATTATTGTGTTTAGCATGCAGCCAGCTCCAATTTAAGTGTGGTTTGCCAAAGGTTTTTATTTTCATTAATAATTAATGTGTGCTTATTTGGATATAAAAGAGTTAGCCTACGGCGTAAATTGTTAAGTCCCATCCCATGCTCTGAATTGTTATTAGGTAGAATAGGGTTAGAGGAAAATAGCGTTAGTATGTTATCGGCCATGGTGATTTTAAACACAACCGTTACTTTTTGTGACGTGGGCTCTACACCATGCTTTATCGCGTTTTCTAAAATCATTATTAACAGTAGCGGCGAAATTAAATAGTGTTGTTGATGTTCAGGCCATTGCACATCAAAGTTGCAGCGCTCAGCGCTTCGCAAACGCTGTAATGCAATAAAACCTTTTAAGTAATTGATTTCTTTTTCTAAACTCACCTGTGCTTTTTGGCCTTCATAAACACTGTAACGCAGTAAATTAGCTAATTGCATAACAAGATCTGGTGCATTATCTGCTTTTTTTAATGTCAGCGCGTAAAGGTTGTTTAATGTATTAAATAAAAAATGAGGGTTAATTTGCTGCTGAAGTAGCATTAGCTCTGTTTTTGTTTGTTGCTGGGCAATGTTGCTAATTTGAACGTGTTGTTGCTGTCGTTCAAACGCTAAAATAATCGGTGTGCTTATAGCTAAAAACAAAAATACGAACTGATAATTTTCAGGGCTGAAAATATTATCATTACCGCCTGGTGTTAAGTTAGCAATGCCTGAGGGTAAATCGTTAATAGGTAACAGTAGCAAGCACGATGTTAATATAGGTGTAAGTACAACGAGGCTTATTAAACTTGCAAACAAAAATATTAATACGCCATGATAGGTTAATACGTAGCGTATTAATAAATATCTATTTAATAAATACACTCCATATACTAATCCGGCACAAACAGTAATTTGCCAAAGGTAACCCAAAAAAGTATCAAACTGTGTGAATACTTTATAAACATCAATAACAGGCTCAATAGGCTGGTTTAACATAGGATCAGTGTGCGTATTGAGTATGCTTGATGTAACTATTGCCCAACCTAAAAGTACTATAAACACGACTGTATCAAGTGAAAACAAGGATTTAAGCCATTTATTACTCAACACATTGTTATTTTTATTAGTGCGTTTAGTAATAAGCCATATACCACTTGCAGATGCGCACAGTGTCCAACATTGTGCATCAAGATATTGCCATTGCGAAAAGTTAAGAAGTTGGTTATTAAATACTAGCAAGAGAGATGGATAGGCTAAAAAGCCTAACAGCCAAACTATGATTGCGGGTGTAAGTAATAAACGATATGCAAACGCATGGGCAATAAAAAAGGGAATACACTGTAAAAAAAGTTGAATATTAATAGTCAGATATTGGCTAGTTGAATCCATATGTGATGACAAAAAGCGTATATGAGAGTCGAGCATAATAGCGGCTATTAGCGGTAAAAAAATTATTAGCTGGGTAATGCTAAAGCGTTGCCATATTGGTGTATTGGCTTGCTGCATATGTGACTCCGTTTTTATTATAGTTTCTGAGCGGGTACGCTTAGATAAAATTGTCTTTTTATTTTAAACATTACCTTTGCACAATTCACTACGCTGAGCGCGCTAGTTTATCCATAAAACTGTTTCAATCATAATTTATTTTTAAAATAATTATTTAATTTCATAGGGTTAATAACCGTTTTAAGCATACTAGGCCGTTTATTTAAATGATGAAAGGTCATATTTAAATGACCAACGTTACTTTTTTATGTTCATCATTTATTTCAATACGTTAACCATTATTTTCTCGCTTGTATTGACTTGCTTTCTTAAGCTGGTGCTATACCAATTAAGGATGAAACTAATGCTTACACTGAAAAATATCAACAAAAAATACGCAGATGGTACGCAGGCTTTGAATGATGTGACGATCACTCTACCCGCCGGTATGGTCGGTCTACTTGGCCCTAATGGAGCGGGTAAATCAACACTTATGCGCACACTCGCGTGTTTACAAAATGCCGACTCCGGACATATTAATTTTAATGGCCTTGATGTGATTAGCCAACCAGATGCGCTTAGATCGCAGCTAGGCTATTTACCACAATATTTTGGCGTGTACCCCAACATGAGTTGTCGGGCGTTACTTGAGCATATTGCCGTATTAAAAGGCATAGATGGTAATGCACGCAAAAACCAAATTAATAGTTTACTTGAGCTAACCAATTTGACTCAGTTTGCTAATAAAAAGGTCGTTAATTTTTCGGGAGGAATGAAGCAGCGTTTTGGTGTGGCTCAGGCTTTGTTAGGTAACCCAAAGCTAATTATTATGGATGAACCCACTGCTGGGCTCGATCCTGTGGAACGAGAAAGTTTAAATAATTTACTCGTTAGTATTAGTCAAAATAGGTTGGTATTGTTATCGACCCATATTGTTGAAGATGTAGAAAATTTATGTCACTACGTGGCCATTATAGATCAAGGAGCACTCATACAAAGCGGTGACGTAAAAGAGTTACTAGTTCCTTTAGAAGGTAAGATTTGGCAGCTCGAAAGTTTACCTACGGGCATACCAAATCAGCATGTATTAAGTAAGAGCCATCGCTATGGTAGAGCGTCATTTCGTGTCTATGCAGATACAGCGCCTGCACAAAATGCAATAAACTCGCCCGCTACGCTTCAAGACAAGTACTTTTTTGCACTCAATGAAGGAAGTCAAACATGTTAATTTTTAATGAGTGGCGATATGCAGTGCGCCAACCACTTGTTTGGTTGTGCATTATTGTTCCTTTAATATTTTCGGTTATGTTGTCCTCTGGGCTTGCAACAGTTGAAGTTGATTCGTTAAAACAATTTAAGTTAAATATTACAATGCTACAAATGATGCAGTTACCTGTGCTTGTAGGAGTATTGGCGCCCGTTATATTTTTACGAGATCAGCACGCGTCAATGCAGGAGCTTATTTATGCTACGCAAACTAGTTTATTTAAGCGCAGTTTAGCAAGAGTATGCTTACTGATTTGCTTGGTTTTTATTATCAGCTTAATTAGCGATTTAGTAATGATATACATGCATGTAAGGCAATTGGGCTATATACCAAATATGGTTTATTTTACTGTATATAATAGTTTTTTAGTATTGTTACCAAATAGCTGCTTTTTAGTTGTTATTGCCTTTTTTGTTTGCCATAAATCAGCTAATTCATTGCCCAATTATGTTGTTTTTACGGTGTTGTGGATAGGCTACATAATGCTTGCAAGTATTACCGGAAATCCAATGCTTGCTGGAAGTAGTATCATAAGCAATCGCTTTTATACATTATTTGTTTGGCTTGACCCTTTTGCATACACCGCCGTAATAAACAGTTTAACCAATTCATTAGGAGCTTCATTTGCTATTAATCGCGTTGTTGTGAGTATGCTTGCTGTTGGTATTTTTTATATTACTTTTAGTAAAAATAAAAAAAACACATTATTAAAGAGTCAAAAAGGTAAAAATAATAACGAATGCGTTCGTTACAACACGTTAGAACCCGCTGAATATAAAACAGCGAAAGTCACAAAAAAACCATTTTTGATGATGGCCAGTTTATACAAAATTACGCTGGTTAATTTGGTTTCACACCCTGTTACTTTACTGATTATTTTTGTTTGGCCGGTGATAGTTTTTAATAGTGTTGCCTCGTCGTCTGGTTATGTTGAACCAATGAGTGTTATGAGCACCACAAGCCTTGATGCGATCAGTTATTATGCATTTGATATGCAATTGTTGTTTGGCACTTTATTAATGGCTTTGTGGAGCTGGCAAGTAAGCTGTTTCGCTAAATACTATAATATAGCTGAGCTGATCGCTGCCACACCGCTCAAAACATATTACTTTTTAAACAGTCAGTTATTGGCCCTAGGTACTATGATATTGTTTTTTTTAACAATGAGCTTATTAGGGGCAAGTGCAGCTCAGTGGTTTTTACACAGTGCATATCAATTTGAAGTACATTTAACCATTTTATTTTTGATGGCAATTGTGCTTGCCATTATTGCGTGTGTATTTTTGTGTGTATTTAATTTGTGTCGTTCGCAGCTTATTGCGGGTTTGCTAATTGCTGTTATTTTACTGATTAAATTTACACCGATAATGACTTATCTTGGTCTTACGCATACATTGTGGAGTGTTGGTTGGACACCTTTGCAGGCACCTGATAACTTTTGGGATTATCGTGCAAGTATAAGTAGTTATTGGCCTTATATATCAGTTTGGTTAGTGGCGTGTATTAGTTTAGTTATAATTACGGGGATTTTTAATCACCGAGGTGCCGGGTTGAGCCAAAGAGTAATGGGGGTTAAACATTTTTGGTTACTTATTCCTTTACTTATCACTGTGGCACTATTTACTCAATTACATTTAAGACTGGTTGAGGAGAAGCCTTTAACCAACTCGCATAAACGCGAGGCATTTAAAGCACAATACGAAAAAGCATTCTCACAATGGCGCAATGTATCACAGCCAAGCATTATGCACATTGATGCTAATGTAGACTTTTATCCGCATCAGCAGCAAGCTCATTTTTCCTTAATATATACCTTAAAAAACACCCATCAAGCCCCTATTAAAGAGATATTGGTTGGGCGCTCTGGTTTTTATAAATGGGCCGATATTGAAATCGATGGCGCGCAAAGGGCTAAAAGCTTTCCCTTGCTTAATCAAGCTGTGTTTAAGTTTGAGAATGAAATGCAGCCAGGAGAAATACGTAAACTAGTTACACGGTTTGATGTTCATCAAGCTAAGCTTTGGCCAGTAAGAGGCCATCAGATAATAACCCCTGAATTTAGCTATATACGATCAGTGCCTTTATTACCGACTGTTGGCTATCAAGATAATTATGAATTAACCGATCCTATACTTCGTCAGCAACACGCACTTAAAGTGAAGTCGGTGATTAGACCCACGAAGCTATTTGCTAAAACGGCGAAAGCAAGTACTCATTACCAGTGGCTTACTATGTCGAGTAAAGTGAGTACAACAAGGGGTTATCAGGTTATAACCCAAGGAGAGGAAATATCACGTACCAGCAAAGATGACCGCGAAATATTTCATTTTGAGACTCGTACACCCATAAATGCAATCCCAGCTTGGGTGACGGTGCCTTATTCCCCTGTTACCAAACAGCAAAATGGCGTGATATTAAACGTGTTTGCTAAAGATAAAAACGAGCCAGCACGAGCGGAGTCTATAGCTGTAAACCTTAGCGCAATGGGCGATACAATAAAATGGCTTAATAATATAAGCCCTTATAGAGCAAAACAATTGAGTTTAATAGGCTCGCCTAGTGTTGGTGCTACAGGTTATGCATTGCCGCAACTTATACTTATTGAAGACAGTGTTGGTTTTAGATCAAAGCCAAGCGCTAATGCAGGCTTTGATCAACGCTATCGCCGTGCAGTTCATGAAACCGCGCATCAATGGTTTGGCCATGATATTGGTAATGGGGTATGTTCAGATAGCGCTTTTTTAGTGGAGTCTATGGCAAAGTATATTGAGCTTGTTGTTATAGAGCAGCGTTATGGGAAAGCGACAATGCAAGCGCTGGTTGAGTATGAAACAACACGCTATGAGCAAAGTATGCTGATGAACATAAAGGAGCGAACAGCCTTAGTTGATGCTACACAAAGCTTTGACCAATATTCGCGAGCAACCATTGTCTTTGCTAAGCTACGCGCTGCTATTGGGGATGAACCCATTATTAATGCGCTCAAGTTGGTTTGGAAAAATCATGGTTATCCAAACAGTCCCGCCAATTCTATGGATTTTATACGAGCATTAAAACATGAAGCTGGAAAAGAACAAGAAAGCTTAATAAACACACTGTTTTTAGAGTAAGTACGTTTAATTTGAACATATATTTAGTAAATCAAAAGCCCTATTATTTTAGGGCTTTTTGTTGCGTGCAGATTATTTTGCATTATTTACCTGCGCTAGTAACTCTATAACTTTTTGTTGACCAAATGTTTGTGCAAATTGCTCGGCTGTTTGACCGGCTTTGTTTTGATGCGCGTTGTCGCAATCAAGTGATACGAGTGTTTTAGCTATACTAAATTCACCTCTAAAAATAGCGGCCATTAGCGCTGTGTTGCCACGGTTATCTTCTAGACAGGCATTAGCGCCTAAGTGTAAAAGTGTGTTAACCGTGTTTTTATTACCATGGTAAGTAGCAATCATTAACGCGGTGTAGCCTTTATTGTTGTAGCTGTCGATAGGAATACCAGCATCTACAAATTGCTCTATTACAGCGGTGTCGTTTGTACGTGCTGCGGCAAAGTAATAAGCAAATAAGCTATCGTATTGAGTTTTTGCAGAATGTTGGCTTTCAACTTGCGAACTGGGTGTTTGTGTATCTGATGTATTTTGAGCGTAAACGCTACTGGTAAAGCTCAGAAATAGAGCGACTATAATTAATAAATTACGCATAACAATTGTCTCTTATAAAAGAGGAAGGGGTTTATTCCTTCCTCATGGTTGTGGTTTAAATAGCTATTTAGTTGGGACTAATTGCTTTTAACTAGTTGCTTATAAATTAGCGGCTAGTTGTTTAACCATTTTAAGGTCGCCGTTTACAGCTTTAGTTAAGCGTGTACCGTACTCGCTATCAGCTTTGTAAAAGTGACTAAGCATTTTGTGTTTAACACTGCTGTTTTGCACTTTGCCTAAATCACCTGCTAGGTTATTAATTAGGTTTGTACGTTCTTGCTTGCTAAAACCACGGTATATAACACCTGCTTGCGCGAAGTTTTGCTGCTTTTTAATCGCGGCTTGTTGTACAAAGCCTTTAAGCTCTGTGTTACTTCTACGTGCAATTGGGTTTTCAGCTACGTTTTCTTGGCTTGGCTGGTAGTTCACATTGCTTGTCGTGTTACCAATATTCATTGCGCCGTCTTGGTTGTAGTTAACCACTTCAACTTTTGCACGGTTAATTGGCAATTGCTGGTGGTTAGCACCTAGGCGGTACATTTGTGTATCAGCGTAAGAAAACATACGACCTTGTAATAAACGGTCTTCTGAAGGCTCAATACCTGGAATAATGTTTGCCGGTGCCATTGCTACTTGTTCCGTAGATTGGAAGAAGTTAGTTGGCATACGGTTTAAGGTCATTGTTCCTACTTTAGTTTCTTTAATGTCTAACCACATTTTTGTTGCATCTAACGGGTTGTAATCAAAGTCATCAAGTTGCGATGGATCAAGCGTTTTAATGTACAGATCCCATTTAGGGAAATTGCCTCTGTTTATTTCAGTGTATAAATCTTGTGTTAAATGCTGAAAGTTTTGACTTTGTACTTTTGCCACTTCTTTTGCGTCAAGGTTATCAATACCTTGCTGGCTTACCCAATGAAACTTAACGTATTTAACATCACCCGATTTATTAATCATTTTGTATGCATGTACACCCCAACCGTCCATTTTACGAAGACTTGCTGGTGTACCGTAGTCGCTGTAAACCCACGTTAGCATTTGTGTAGAACCTGGTTCATGCGAGAAAAAATCGAATACGCGGTTAGGATCTTGAATGTTATCAACCGGAGATGGTTTTAAAGAGTGAACCATGTCTGGAAATTTAATCGCATCACGAATAAAGAACACAGGTAAGTTATTACCGACTAAATCCCAGTTACCTTGGTCTGTGTAAAACTTAGTTGCAAAGCCACGTGGGTCACGCAGTGTTTCTGGGCTACCTTTAGAGTGGATTACAGATGAAAAGCGAACAAATACGTCTGTTTCTTTACCTGCTTGTGCAAACGGTGCTGCAATTGTTAAATCGTCTAGCTCTTTTGATGCTACAAACACACCGTGTGCGCCAGTACCACGAGCATGCACAACACGCTCAGGAATACGCTCACGTGCAAAGCGTTGTAGCTTTTGAATTAGTTGCACGTCTTCTAGTAATACACTGCCACGTTCGCCCGCAGTAATTGAATTTTGGTTGTCGCCAACAGCTGCGCCGTTATCTTTAGTAAGTGTTGTCGCTGCGCTTGCCGGTAATGCCATTGCAAGTGCTAGTGCAGTTAGTGTTAATTTTGTTTTGTTTATTTGAGTATTCATTGTCGACCTCATCTATTTAAAAGTGCCGGCAGTGGTGCAGGCTGTTAATCTGTTAACGATAGTATTGATTTTATTAACTTCGGTAAAACTGATTAATTAGATTGATGTGATTTGTAAAACAGATGAAATAAATTAACAGGAGCACTTTTTACGTTAACGGAATTTTTTTACTACGACCTTGGTCGCAATATGCTTTTATAAAGTTGATTAAATACAAAGGTTTTTAGTTTTATCTGAGTGTATTTTCACCAAGCTGGTGCGTTTTATACTTACAGTGTGTTGACATATTCGTGCAATAAAGGGAATATGCTCAATCGGTGGGCTTATGCTCATTATTGAGTTGCACTAAAAAGCTGCACAATATTAATCGCGCTTAACTCGTTATACTTAAATTAGCTAAACCAAACAGTTTTAATAAGGTGACAAGATGAATACTAACATTGAGCTAGTGATATTTGATTGTGATGGCGTTGTTATTGATAGCGAAATTTTAAGCGCACAAGTACTCATTAATATGCTTGTTGAAAAAGGCGTTGGTATTGACCGTGCTTATGTACAGCAACACTTTTTAGGCTGCAACTTTAAAACAGTAAGCCAAAAAATAGCGGATGCATTTAATGTCACTCTTCCTGAAAGCTTTGAAGGTGACTACCGCGAGGCACTGTTAAACGAATTTGAAACAGGACTAACCACGACTGACGGTATAAAAGACGTACTTAACAATTTAGCTGTGCCTATTTGTATAGCTACTAGCAGCAGCCCAGCACGCACCGCAAAAGCGTTGAGCGTAGTGAGTTTAAGTAAGTACTTTAGCGATACGGTTTTTACCAGCAGCGAAGTTAAGCGTGGCAAACCAGCACCCGATTTATTTTTATATGCAGCTAAACAAATGGGTGTAAAGCCAGAGCATTGTTTAGTGATTGAAGACAGTAAAGCCGGCGTAAATGCAGGAATTGACGCTAACATGCAAGTACTGCATTACAGCGGTGGGCAACATATGCAAGGCTCTGTTAATCATGTACACAGTGCTTACCCAAATGTTGATCATTTAACGCATTGGCAAGATTTTTTTAGTGCATACCCTGCACTTAAAAAGCAGTAAACACGCAGCTTTTTAAATAAACAAAGTTTTAAACGCGATTTGCTCGCCTTACACACTGACAGGCAAGCAAACGAAAAATATAAATGTAGATGGTTTTGCTTTACTAAAAATAAAACAAAACATGGCAAAACATCATGCGTTTATAAGCCAAATTATAAAAGGCGAAGTATTTAGGTATTAAGTACTTTGCTGTTAACAATAGGAAATACCATGGCAACGAGTCCACACACACAAACATTTAAAGATGTAAACGAAGAGCAACTTCCTGTTGCTAATAATAAGCTTCATGGCTGGAAACATTTTGCAGGGCTATATGCTGGCGAACATGTTGCGGCTACTGAATTTGTTATTGGTGCAACGTTTGTTGCATTAGGCGCTTCAACCATCGACATTCTACTGGGTTTATTAATAGGTAACCTGCTAGCAATGTGTTCTTGGTGGCTGATTACTGCACCCATTGCAGTAGAAACCCGCTTAAGTTTATATAACTACTTAAACAAAATTGCTGGTAACTCAATGACCAAGCTCTATAACTGGGCTAACGTGGTTATTTTTAGTGTTATATCGGCCGCGATGATCACGGTATCCTCCACCGCCGTGCGGTTTTTGTTTGATATACCTGCGCAACTTGATTGGTATCCAAATAGCTTTTGGTTTGTAGCCATTGTTTTAGCTGTTGGCTCTATTGTTGTGTTTGTTGCGATGTATGGCTTTTCTACGGTTGCTGACTTTTCGAAACTGTGCGCGCCGTGGCTATTTGTTATATTTATTGCAGGTTCGTTCGCGTTATTCCCTGAGCTTTCAAATCACGTATTAGGTTCTACCTCTTTAACTAGCTTTAGCGACTTTATGACCATAGGCGACTCCTCCATATGGACGGGCACCAATGCCGATGGTGAAAAAGGCATTGGCCTATTAGAAGTGATTGGCTTTGCATGGGCTGCTAACTCAATTACTCATTTTGGTTTAATCGACATGGCTATTTTTAGATTTGCTAAACGCAAAAGCTATGGCTTGTTTTCTGGCGTGGGCATGTTTTTTGGTCATTACTTAGCGTGGATCTCTGCCGGTATTATGGGCGCAGGTGTTGCGGTATTACTTAAAACAACTATTTCATCACTTGATCCGGGCGATGTTGCATACCATGCATTAGGTTGGACTGGCTTTGTTATTGTAATTATTGCCGGTTGGACTACAGCTAACGCAAACCTTTACCGTGCAGGTCTTGCAGCACAATCTATATTTGTTAATCAATCACGTGAACGCACAACTGCTATTGTAGGTGTTGTAACCGTGATTATTGCGTGTTTCCCGTTTGTATTTTCACAAATGCTTCCGCTACTTACCTACGCAGGCTTATTAGTTGTGCCAGTAGGCGGCATTGTGTTTGCTGAACATGTGTTATTTCCTAAAATTGGCCTAACACGTTACTGGGCTAAATATAAAAACATTACCCGCAGCGTACCGGCTATAGCATCTTGGGCGTTAGCGCTTGTGTTTGGCTTTGGTTTAAATGCTATTGATGTAATGTCGTTTTACTACTTGTTTATTCCTACGTGGATTTTCACAATCGTTATTTATACGCTTTTAGCTAAAAAATACGGCGCCGGTGAAGATTACACACAAGAGATTGAAGCAGAAGAGCAAGAGCAACGTGATATTAAAGAATATCAAGCTGCTGAAGCTAAAGACATTCCAAAGCCAGTAATTGACAGCTCTGTATTTACCAAAGTACTTAATGCGGTTTCTACGGTTTCACTGGTTATTATTTTTATATTTGCCAGCCAAGTAATGTTTTTCAGTGAAACTATGAGTATGTACAGCGCTAATAAATCGCAGTTCGAAATAGCCTGTTTTATTTGTACTGTTATTTATTTTGTTACTGCGTACTGGTCGTTAAAACGCCATAAAGTACTCAATACAGCATCGTAATTACTTATCGTAATACAGTATCGTAATTTATATTTTATTTTTGTTTAGTAAGGTCGCACCATGACGCAACATCAACACACTGACGCTCTAGTTACAGGGCTAAACCAACAAAGCTTGGCTCAATTACCAAGCCATGTTGATACACCAACCTACGACCGTAGCGCAGTTAAAGCCGGTATTGTTCATATTGGCGTGGGCGGTTTTCATCGTGCTCATCAAGCGGTATATGTTAACGAGCTTTTAAAAACTCCAGGCTCTGAGCAATGGGGCATATGTGGTGTTGGCCTTTTAGAGGGTAACCGTGGTCTGCGTGATATTTTAAAGCAGCAAGATTACCTTTATACGCTTACTGTTAGACACCCAGACGGTAAAATAGATAACAAAGTAATTGGCTCAATGATCGACTTTTTGTTTGCTCCAGAGGACAAACAAGCGGTAATTAATAAGTTAGCGCACAGCGATACTAAAATTGTGTCGCTTACTATTACCGAAGGCGGCTACAACTTTAACCCTGCAACGGGCGAGTTTGATTACAGTAATCCAGATATTATTAACGACATTAATAACCCGAACGACCCAATTACAGCGTTTGGTTACATTACTGCTGCGTTAAAACTGCGTAAAGAGCAAGGCTTAGGCGCATTTACAGTGCAGTCGTGCGATAACATTCAGCACAACGGTAACGTAACACGCAAAATGCTTTTAGCCTTTGCTACAGAGCAAGACAAAGACCTAAGTGAGTGGATTGAGCAAAACGTATCGTTTCCAAATGCGATGGTTGACCGTATTACACCGGTATCTAAAAAGAGTGATATTGATTACGTGGTTGATGCATATGGTGTTAGCGACGAGTGGCCAATTACCTGTGAGTCGTTTACACAATGGGTAATAGAGGACACATTTAGTGACTCTCGCCCAAATTGGGACGTTGTTGGTGCACAGTTTGTTACTGATGTAACGCCTTATGAAACCATGAAAATACGCTTACTTAATGCAGGGCATTCTGTGCTTGGTTTATTAGGTTCAATCCATGGCTATGGCACTATTGATGAAACGGTATCGGATGAATTATTTGCCACATACCTGCGTGCTTTTATGGATAAAGAAGTAACGCCAAATCTTGAACCACTTGAAGGCATTGACCTTGAAAGCTACAAAGATACGTTAATAGAGCGTTTTGCTAATCCTAATATTAAAGACAGCCTAGCGCGTATCTGTAGTGAAAGCTCAGCTAAACTGCCTAAGTTTTTAATTGCCACAATTAACGAAAACCTAGTACAAGGTCGAGATGTATCACTGGCAACGCTTGTTATTGCAACTTGGTGTTTATACAGCGATAAGGGTTTAAGTGAAAACGGCGAAAAGCTTGAAATTCAAGATGCGATGCACAAAGAGCTTAATTCTTACGCGCAAGAGACTCAAACTAGCCCGTCTGCATTTTTAAAGTTAACGAGCTTGTTTGGTAAGCTTGAGCATAACGAAGCATTTACTGCTGAATATAAAAAGTCGATTGCTGCGTTGTATGCACCTAATAGTAAAATTAAAGCCATTATGCAGGCTGTACTTGATCAAAAGAGTAACTAATTATGAGCATTTTAATTAATCATAAATCAAGTGAAACCGTAAGTGTTAGCTGTTTTGGCGAAGTGCTGTGGGATTGTTTTGATTCAGGTAAACGCTTAGGTGGCGCGCCACTTAATATGTGTGTGCGTATTAACTCACTAGGCATTAAAGCCGATATGATCAGCGCTGTTGGTAACGACGAGTTAGGCGCTGAGCTACTAGGCGAAATTACTAGCAAAGGCGTAAGCTGCGAATACATTGCTATCAATAGTGATAAAAAAACTAGCACGGTTGAGGTAACGCTCGACAGTGGAGGTTCTGCAAGTTATGAAATAGTTGCAGACACTGCGTGGGATAATATAGCGCTTACAGATGAGTTACTTAGTAAAGTTAAAAGTAGCGATGTATTTGTATTTGGCAGCTTAATTGGGCGAAGCGAAGCGTCTTTAGCAACATTAAATCAATTAGTTGATGTAGCAAACTTCAAAGTGTTTGACGTAAACCTGCGTGCACCGCATTACAAGTTAGAAACACTTGTAGATTTAATGAATAAAGCAGACTTTATTAAATTAAATGATGAAGAGCTATACGAAATAGCAAAAGCGATGGGTTGTAAGTTTCATTCGCTTGAACAAAATTTAGCGTTTATTGCACAGCAAACAAATACCGATTACTTATGTGTAACCAAAGGTAGCCACGGTGCTTTGTTAACAATCAAAGGCGATAATTTTTATAATTCAGGTTATTTAATTAGCGTAATTGATACTGTTGGCGCAGGGGATTCGTTTTTAGGTTCGTTAATATATCAGCTTTGTAGCAACGACGACGCGCAATATGCCGTTGACTTTGCATGTGCTGTTGGCGCTATGGTCGCCGAAAGCTCTGGTGCAACACCTACTTTAACGCATCAACAAATTAGTGAGTTTATGAACCCACTTTAAAAAAACATTGTGTGTGAAAGCGGTTATACGTAAAAGTTTAACCGCTTTTTTTGTGCCTAAAATAAGACGTAGGCGATAAGTGAGTGTTAAGTGTGCATGTTGCGTAAATAGTGACTTATATCGATTATTGTATTAGCTAAACGTCTTATTGTTAGGGTTATGACGCTTTGATAAAATCGTCGATTATTCACGGATTGAACAGGCGGGGCGACACACATGCGCTCTATAACACACATACAAAAAGAGAAACGTGCTTTATGATCATCTTTTTTATCTGCCTTACCATTTTAATACTGGGCTATAAGTTTTATAGCCCATTTGTTGAAAAGCAAGCAGGCTTGGATTCAACCGTTGATACACCACAAAAACGCTTTAGCGAAGGTGTTGATTACGTAGCTATTCATCCTGTAAGAGCATTTTTAATTCAGTTTTTAAACATAGCAGGCGTAGGTCCAATATTTGGCCCAATTTTAGGTGCTTTATACGGACCTGTTGCATTGGTATGGATTGTACTTGGTAATGTTTTAGGTGGTGCTGTACACGACTTCTTCTCAGGTGTAATGAGTATAAAAGAAGATGGTAAAAGCTTACCAGAAATCGCAGGCCATTATTACAATGTGGTATTTAAAGGCTTTATGCTTATATTTACTGCCATGCTACTGTTTTTTGTAGGTGTAGTATTTATTATGAGCCCTGCAGGTTTGTTAAGTAACCTTGATTTTTTTGAAGGTACAATACTGGCAAATAACACCTTTTGGGTACTTGCTATTTTAGCGTATTACTTTTTAGCTACCTTGCTACCAATTGATAAAATAATAACAAAGTTTTACCCAATTTTTGGTGCGCTAATGATTGTAATGACAGTGGCAATTGCTATTTCATTACTTATTAATGCGCCGCACTTGCCTGTTCCAAGTGACTTTTTAGCTTACTTTGAAGCTGACCACGCACATGACTTTTTAGAACCAAACCCAGATGGGTTACCAACGTGGCCATTGCTATTTATAACAATTACCTGTGGTGCTATTAGTGGTTTTCACTCTACTCAAGCGCCAATTATTGCGCGCTGTTTAACTAACGAAAAATACGTACGCCCAGTTTATTACGGCGCTATGATGTGTGAAGGTATTGTTGGTTGTGTATGGGCACTTGCAGGTATTGCAGCGTTCCCAGATGGTTACGCTGGCTTAAAAACATTGCTTGATCAAGGTGGTCCAGGTTTAGTTGTAAACCATGTAGCTAACAGTTACTTAGGTGTATTTGGCGGTATAATGGCAATTATTGCAGTAGCCGTTTTCCCGATTACTTCTGGCGATACAGCGTTCCGCTCACTACGTTTAACCGTTGTTGATGCGTTTAATATTCCGCAAAGTTTACGTAACCGCTTATTGGTAGCGGTACCTATACTTGCTATTGCATACTTTATGACGAAACTCGATTTCTCGTTAATTTGGCGCTACTTTGCATTTTCAAACATGCTGCTTTCTACAAGCGTATTATGGCTTGCCACTAAGTACTTGTTTGACCGTGGAGCATTCCACTGGATTGCGAGTGTTCCTGCTGTTATAGCAACAGCGGTAACGGTTTCTTATATTGGCACTGCAGCAATTGGTCTTAACTTATCAAGCGATTTAGGTAAACCTATTGGCGCTGTAGTGACAGTGATTGGCTTAATTGTTTTAGCAATTGTGCACTCTAAGCATAAAGTTAAACCAACAGCGGTTTAATAATAATCACATAAGTTATTTCAAGCATTAAAAAAGCGAGCTATTCATAATGAATAGCTCGCTTTTTTTTGTGCACTAAATTTAGGTATTACTGAGTTGCAAGTTCAAAGTAACTGTTATCGTCGAGCGTTTTGCTTATCATCATAGCGCCCTCAAGCAAGCTCACTGTTTGAATAGCCGCTTTAGTAGGGTTAAGCTCACCATTAGCTAGGTGCGCAGCGCTAAGCCATGTTAGGTTTTGATTAAAAAAGCGTTTTACTTCAAGGCGTACTTTATCTGGAAGGCTATCGCTTTCGGCTCCTAGTAACCCACATAAACACATTTTTCGGTCGGTAACTAAAGCACTTCTAAAAAGCTGAGTGTACACATCAATAGGATTTTTACCGCTGGCTTTAAGCTCGCTTGGCTCGCCTAACGCAGCTAAAAAAGAATTTGTATATTGATGAGCAAGCTCTGCACCTAAATCGGCCTTAGTCGGAAAGTGATAGTGCACACTGGCGCTTTTAATTCCAACTTCGCTGGCAAGCTCTCTAAAACTAAAATTGCTGTACCCGCCAAGGCGTACCTTGTTTTCAGCTGCTTTTAATAAAGCTTCTTTTTTACTCATTTTTAATATTTCCTATCCGTAGCAATACCAATTTTATTAAAACATGATCATTCTATCGCATTAAATAACTTACTAACTGCGTTAAAAATTACTCATATAGAACAACTATATGTCATAATTTTCGCCTTGTTATTGCGCTATTTTCTTAGCGTAATAATAGGTCACCTATTTAATGCAATTGGTATAGTAAAATTATCGACCAGTAGGTAGTTATTTACAAGCGATTTTATTTTTAAGCAACCCCCTAATTTTACAATGAATTAAGTTAAATCCTATACATCAGAAAAATTTAAACGTTGACTTAAATTTAGTTT
Source organism: Pseudoalteromonas sp. NZS37 (assembly GCF_015864265.1). Taxonomy (NCBI): domain Bacteria; kingdom Pseudomonadati; phylum Pseudomonadota; class Gammaproteobacteria; order Alteromonadales; family Pseudoalteromonadaceae; genus Pseudoalteromonas; species Pseudoalteromonas sp. NZS37. Next base: position 151,482 of record NZ_JADYXL010000003.1, read on the forward strand.
AATACTATAAATTACCTATCGGTAGGTAGGTTTCTGCCACTAATTCACTTTTAAACAATAAAGATAGAGATTGCTATGAAAATTTATGATGTAGAAAACTTTCCAAATCCACTTCGTGTTCGTATCGCTTTAGCTGAAAAAAATGCCACTGCAAATGTTGAGTTTGTACCTGTTGATTTATTAAATGGTGAGCACAGAACAGAAGCCTTCTTAGCTAAGAATCCACTAGCAGGTGTGCCCGTATTAGAGCTAGATGACGGCACGTTTATATCAGAAAGTACCGCTATTACTGAGTATATTGATACCGCATTTGAAGGCCCATCTTTAATGGGTGAAACCGCAAAAGAGCGAGCAGTAATTAACATGATGCAAAAGCGTGCAGAGTCTATGGTGCTTGACGCTGTGGCAACTTACTTTCATCATGCAACTGATGGCTTAGGTCCAGAGCTTGAAACGTATCAAAATGTGGCTTGGGGTGAAAAACAAGGTGAAAAAGCACGCCAAGGGTTTAGCTATTTTAATGATGTACTAGCGCAGTCGGCGTTTGTTGCTGGTGAGCAGTTTAGTATTGCTGATATTACATTGTATGCTGGGCTGGTATTTGCTGGATTTGCACAAATAGCAATCCCGAATGAGTTAACTCATTTATTAGCATGGCAAGAAAAAGTAGCAAAACGCCCAAGTGTTGCGGCGTAATTAGTTTAAAGTTTAAGTGGAGTTACGGTTAGGAGCCAAATATGAAAATTGCTGCCGATTTTAGTAAACGAGTTGTTGTACACAGCGAAACGCTCCCGTGGGTTGCATCGCCAATGGCGGGCGTTGATAGACGAGCACTGGACCGTGTGGGCGACGAAGTTGCTCGCGCCACGACCATTGTTCGTTATGCACCAGGCAGTGAATTTTCGCCGCATGTACACACCGGCGGTGAGGAGTTTGTTGTACTTGAAGGGGTATTTCAAGATGAGCATGGTGACTTTGTGGCAGGTTCTTATATCCGTAACCCACCGCAATCAAAGCACAAACCGGGGTCTGAAAATGGCTGCGTTATATTTGTAAAGTTATGGCAGTTTCAGCCTGATGATAGAACCCACGTGCGTTTACAAACGGACTTGATGCAAAGTACGGCGCACCCTAGTTTTAAAAATGTAGCTGTAACTCCTTTGTACAAAGACGACTTTGAAGAGGTAAGCTTGCTGCACTTTAAGCCCAACGCCAGCATGGTTATAAACGCAAAAGGTGGAGCAGAACTGCTAGTACTTGAAGGTTCATTTGATGAGCAAGCCGATACCTTTGTAAAAAACAGTTGGTTAAGAGTGCCTATTAATAGCTCCATTAACGTTAAGGCGGGAAGTAATGGCGCAAAAGTATGGCTTAAAACGGGCCATTTAACTGATGTAGAAAACCAGATATCTCGCGTACAAAATGCGTAAATCAGTCGTTTATTTGAGATTATTTATTGATTTAGTTCAGGACTAATTAATTTTAGAAGGTGTACTTTTACCGCTCAGCCTATTTAAGGAGAGCAGTAATGGTACACACAACACATGGTTTATCGATTGGTCTTGAACGTGCAGGAAGAGAGTTTTTTTTAAAACTTAAAGCCGTTGGTACGCTTACTCACGACGACTACAAAATAATTACCCCAATGATAAATTCAGCTCTTGGCGAAGTTAAGCATCCAGTCGTGAACGCCTTAATAGATGGTAGCGAACTTGAAGGTTGGGAAGTACGCGCAGCGTGGGATGACTTAAAGTTAGGTGTTAAGCACTCTAAAGAATTTAAAAAAGTAGCTATTTACGGTAATAAAGAGTGGCAAGCTCGAATGGCAAAAATAGGTAACTGGTTTATATCGGGTGAGGTTCAATACTTTGAAAATGCTACCGCAGCCATAGATTGGCTAGACGAATAGCCTGGTTTAAAAACTTAAATTAAAGCACTCTTATAGAGTGCTTTTTTGCTCTATGGGTAACGTTATTAAGTAGTTACATTCGCTTTATTTCAATTGTTAATACTGCTCTATTAAAATACACTCATTATTATTGAGTAAATTACATATTATAAAAACAATGAAACAAGTACTTACCTTTATTACATTCCTGATATTTTCTACATCAATACATGCAAAAGATAACAACATATTCACGCCGGTGAGCGATCTTTTTTTGGCTGTTTCTAACGTTGACCACACGCAAATGCGTGCAGCCGTTGATGATTCATTTTTACTTTTAGAGCACGGTGAAGTGTGGACTATTAATGACTTTATAAATGTAGTTAAGCCTTCTGACTTTATAAGAACTAATTATTTTAGTGTTATAAATTCGCGTGTAGTGGGTGATGTTGCATTTATTAATTACTGGAATAAAGCCAATATTAAAAACACTCAAAGAAGTATTGATATTTATTGGTTAGAAAGCGTTGTTGTATCAAAAGTGGGCGATAAATGGTTGTTATCGCAAATGCACTCTACTCGGTTACCCCAAGATGAAATACCTAAAGGTGTCACCTTTATAAAGCAATAGATCTAACTCTAATTTAAAGCCCTGTAATATGGGGCTTTAATCATTTAAATTACATCAGCCAGTACAGGTAACGCCCCTTTAGGGCTAATGTCGACATTCTTTAGGCGCAATGCCAAAGGTTTGTTTAAATAGGCGACTAAAGTGGCTCGCGCTATTAAATCCAACATCAAAGCAAACTTTGCTAATTGCATGGCCTTGTAGTAACTGAGTACGTGCTTTTTTAAGTCTTAATTGTTGCTGCCAAAGGGCTGGGCTAGTGCCAAATGCGAGTTTAAATTGCTGATAAAACTTACTTCGGCTCATACATGCTATTTTGCATAAGGTATTTATGTCGAGCGTTTCACTTAAGTGTTCTTCAATATAAAGCAGGGCATCGCTGACTTTTGTTTTAAGGCGTGGCTTATCGCAGCTAGCTAGCAATAGCTCGCGGCTTTGTTGTTGTAATAAACGGGTGATCAATTCGTTCAACGACAAATCAATCAAGTAATGTCGCTGTGCGCCTTGCTCACTAAATAAATGCACCATGCGCTCTAATAATTGCTGCGTTTGAATATTATGTTGGGTATGTACTAACTGAGGTACATATTCAAATAAGCCATCGTGTGCAAAGTTTTGCTGCATGTTAAGTGCATTCGCCACGCTCGTTATTTTATCTGTGCTAATTTCAATGGCTAAACAGGTGGTTGGGGCGTGCATTGATGCTTGTGGAAAATCAATTAAAACACCTTGCTCTGGCGCTAATACAAACGACTCGTGTGGTAAAAATGCTTTATGGTATTGGCTGCTTTCTACGTGCATTACCTTTTTGCCGCTAAGCATGGCACAAAACAGCAGCTCGTTTGAGTGCAGTGCTACCTTTTGCGCGCTTTGATACGTGTCGTAAATACTCAACTCACTGCTATCTGCAGCGAATGTGACTTTATTTTCTATTAATACATCAAGTTGTTGGCGTTTTTTGTTTAACTGAGATGTGTGCATATCAATCCTTTAGGTTTTTATTAGTTTGGACTCACAGACAACTTTTGTGGACAGCTAATCAAGTTTTTAGGTACTTGTTAGTTTAATGTCAATCAACATTGATTAAATATAAAGCATTTTGTTTTATATAAATGTTCGACCTTTAGCTAACAACAATAAAGAGAGCACACACATGATATATGCAAATCCAGGTAGCGATGGCGCACTCGTAAACTTTAAACAACAATACGGGAACTACATTGGCGGAGAGTGGGTGAAGCCAGTAAATGGCCAATACTTTGATAATATAAGCCCAGTAAACGGTAAGGTATTTTGCCAAATACCGCGTTCAGACAAAGACGACATAGAGCTGGCTCTCGATAAAGCGCATGCAGTGCGAGAGCAATGGGGCACAACGTCGGTGACCGACCGAAGTAACATACTGCTAAAAATAGCCGACCGAATTGAGCAAAACCTAGAGTTACTAGCTGTTGCCGAAACATGGGATAACGGTAAAGCAATTCGTGAAACACTCGCTGCTGATATTCCGCTAGCGGCAGATCACTTTCGCTACTTTGCAGGGTGCCTACGATCGCAAGACGGCACTATAGGTGAAATAGACGCAACCACCGTTGCGTATCATTTTCACGAGCCACTAGGTGTGGTTGGGCAAATTATTCCGTGGAATTTCCCTATTTTAATGGCCGCCTGGAAACTAGCGCCAGCACTTGCTGCAGGTAACTGTGTAATTTTAAAACCGGCTGAGCAAACACCAGCTTCTATTTTAGTTTTAATGGAGATAATTGGCGATTTACTCCCTGCAGGCGTATTAAATATAGTAAACGGCTTTGGTAAAGAAGCGGGTGAAGCACTGGCAACAAGCAAGCGTATCGCTAAAATTGCATTTACGGGTTCAACGCCTGTGGGCTCACATATTTTGAAATGCGCTGCTGAAAATATTATTCCTTCAACGGTCGAGCTCGGTGGTAAATCACCTAATATATTTTTTAATGATGTAATGGAAAAAGACGATGCGTTTTTATCCAAAGCTATTGAAGGCGCCGTGCTTGCTTACTTCAACCAAGGCGAGGTGTGTACGTGCCCATCAAGGTTGTTTATTCAAGAAGACATTTACGAGCAGTTTATTGAGCGAATACTCGAACGTACCTTAAAAATTAAACGCGGAAACCCGCTAGACAGCGAAACTATGGTTGGCGCACAAGCTTCAAAAGCGCAATTTGATAAAATACTGAGCTACATTGAAATAGGCAAAAAAGAAGGCGCTGAAGTACTCACTGGCGGTAATGTAGAGCAGCTAAGTGATGACTTAAACGGTGGTTACTACATACAACCTACGTTATTAAAGGGCACAAACGATATGCGTGTGTTTCAAGAAGAAATTTTTGGCCCTGTTATTTCAATGTCGACCTTTAAAGATGAAGCCGAAGCCCTCGAGCTTGCCAACGGCTCTGAGTTTGGTTTAGGTGCAGGTGTGTGGAGCAGAAACATGAATCGTGCTTATCGTATGGGTCGCAAAATAGAAGCAGGGCGAGTGTGGACTAACTGTTATCACATGTACCCAGCACACGCTGCGTTTGGTGGTTATAAAAAATCAGGAATAGGGCGCGAAACGCACAAACTCGCACTGGAGCACTACCAACAAACTAAAAACCTATTAGTGAGCTACAGCGAAGATCCGCTCGGCTTCTTTTAAATAAAGAGCCTAAGCTTTAAATAAACAACCATTAAGTAATAATGCCAGCGCTACCTATTTGTAGCGCTTTTTTTATAGGCAATCAACCGTTGATAATGGCCATGTAGTCCAACATTTTAGCGTTGCAGAAAATAACATTATAATGACGGTGTTTACGAGTCCTACTTAAAAAACGCTAATTTAGCGAGTATAGAGTGGTGTAAATATAAGCAGCCTTTAAATAATATTTTTATCCTTCCTCAGTTAAGTAAATTTCTATTTGTAGATCATTGCCAAAACAAAGTGTCTCAATGCATCTAATCCACTAAATATGAACTTTTCCAAGCTTATTCATTATCAAAACAATTAGATTAGCTTTTCTAATGTTTGTATTAACTGCTTAGTCCACTATATTTACTTCTTGTTTACAGTTGTTTTTCATTGTAAGCAAATAATCTGAAAGTTTTTATAACAACGATAGGTCTATTAAATTGATAAAACGGCGATATTGCTTATCTCCATTGTGCTTGTTTATCAAAATATGAGTGTTTTTATACCAATTCGCTTAATTAAGTGATTTATTTTGAGGATGGAAAAACGTGTTGATAGCTAGGCAAAAAATTCGCTATTTACTTGTTCTAAATGAGAATTTTTTAACGCAGGTAGCGACACGTTTAGCCCCGCAAAATGATTAAGTATTATTGCGGATTGGTATTATTAACAATCATTGATAAAACAAGAAAAAATATTTTAATCCGGAGCATAAAAATGAAAAAAGTAAATTTAACTAAGGCTTTATTAATCGGCGCATCAGCAGCAGTTTTAAGCGCGGGTGCTGTGGCAGGTCCAAACAGTCAATTAACCGTTGCAGAAGGTGCTTCAGCAAAAGTACAAGAGCAATTTAAAGGCTGGGTAGCTGGTGATAAAGTTCGCGGTCGTAAAGATAAATGTTTTGGTATTGCTTTAGCGGGTGAAAATGATTGTAAAGCAGGTGCAGGAACGAGTTGTGAAGGCACTTCAACTACAGACTTCCAAGCTAACGCATGGACATATGCACCTAAAGGTGTATGTGAATCAGTTGTAACTCCTAATGGTAAAGGTTCGCTTGAAGGTTAATAAAGCAGGTTTTCCCCAGTGCATTGTTGCTGGGGAGCAATTAGGTGCAGGTCTTAGTTTAAAACCAGAACATCTTGACGACATTTTAGCTTTACAGGTAGAGCTGCCATCTACAAATAATAATCTTTGGTTTGAAGTGCATACAGAAAATTATTTTGTGGCAGGTGGTCCTCGATTAAATTATCTCAGAGCTGTACGTGAAAACTTTGATATTAGTTTTCATGGTGTTGGTGGCTCTTTAGGCTCTGATCATAAAGCTATGCTTGCTCATACTAAACGGGTAAAAGCGCTAATTGATGAATTTCAGCCAGTGCTGGTATCTGAACACGCTGTATGGTCTAAGTCGAATGGCAAATATTTTGCAGACTTAATGCCGTTACCTCGCACCCAAGATGCACTTGCGTCTTTAATTAATGGTATTGACTGTTACCAGGCGGGCATAGGTCGGTCAATATTAGTTGAAAATCCAAGTAACTATTTAGATTTTATAAGTGATATGGATGAACCTCAGTTTTTAGTTGAGGCAGCGAAGCGTACTGGATGCGGCTTACTTATCGATATTAATAACTTATATATCAGTAGTAAAAACACGGGTATTGATGCGCTTGATTATTTAAAGCAGATCCCTGCTGAGCTTGTTGGAGAAATTCATATTGCAGGGCACGATCCTGATCCAGCTCTTGGTCAGTCATTACTGATAGACAGCCATGCAGCACCGGTAGCGACTCCTGTATGGGATTTGCTAGAACAAGCAATTGAGATATTTGGTCAGCGACCAGTACTTGTTGAGCGAGATGCGAATATTCCATCGTTTGAAGAGCTTATGATCGAGCGGGAAACTGCGCAAAGCTATTTGAATCAAAGTGAGCTACAAAGTCGCTTAAATATATCTCATAAAGAAGTGGTTCGCTGATGAGTACCAACCAATATATTGATGCTTTTACTCGCTATTTGCGAACGGGCGATCCAAGTGAAATGGAGCATTTTTGCGAAAATCCATCGCATATTAAAAGGTTAGCTGTGTATCGTAACGGGTTTTATAAAGGCTGTGTTGATGCATTAATAGCTAACTTTCCTATGTGTGAAAAAAAAGTAGGTAGTGAGAACTTTCGTAAAATGGCACGACTTTATGTTGACCGTTTTCCGCCAGAGCAGGGCACTTTGGTGGGATACGGACTAAGCTTTCCTGGCTTTGTAGCCGATTTGATTAAAGATGGTGAGCTTGAAAATAAACATATTTTAGAAGTTACTGAAAATCAGCAAAGCACATCAAATCTATACATGAACTTAGTTGATATTGCGCATTTAGATTACACGTGGCTAATGAGTTTGATGAGCGCTGATTCAAGTGAAGCGCTAACTATAGAGCATATTACTCAACTAATGAAACAAGGTATTGAGCTTACCGAGCTTAATGTAAAGCTTAGCCCCAGCGTACTATTACTTAGTGTGAATGGTTCTGCTTTTTTTGAATGGATTTCGCTAAAAACAAATAATAATGATGTCGTTGTAACTAAATCCTCTGCTGAGGATTTTATTATGTTATGGCGTTTGCAAGGTGCGGTGCAAGCCCGCTCTCTTTCTATCGCAGAAGTTGCACTTATGCAGGCCCTACAAGGTACAAGTAGGTCTTTAGGTGAAGCTTTTGATGCAGCAATAACAGTAGATGAAAACTTTGAAGTGAGCGAAGCTTTTACAGCATGCTTACAAAATGAATTATTAGAAATCCAAATCAATTAGTACATTACAAGAGTAGGAACAAATATGGGCATGATAAAAAAAATACAACAACTGTACGTGCAGATGGGAGAGCAGTTATCGCGGTTCTTAGAGCCCATAGCGCTGTTTTTTCTTCGTTTTATGGTGGCTAAAGTATTCCTCGACTCTGGTTTGAGCAAATGGGATGGCTTTTTACAATTTAATGTTGATAAATACGACCTATTTAAATACGAATTTTTCTGTCCAGATCCTGTTAGAGAAGGTGCCTTGCAGCTTTGTGATCCAAAAACATTAGATTATGTTGATGGCTCATTTCTTGTAAAAGTAATTGAAACGCTTGCTGTGGTTGCTGGTGTTGTTGAGGTACTGCTTCCAATATTACTGATTATCGGTTTGTTTTCTCGCTTTGCAGCACTGGGCCTTATTGGTATGACATTGTTTATTCAGCTTGCAGTTTTTCCTACACTGGATCATTGGATTAATCCGGCATCGTGGTGGGCTGTTTCATTATTAGTGATTTTTGCTCGTGGGCCTGGCTTTTTGTCTATTGATAAGTTACTTGGTTTAGACGCAAAACGTGCAGCAGCTAAATAAGCTTTTGCATATTAAAAGTTAAAAGTAACCGGCAGGCTAATATCATTTAGGTGCCGGTTATTATTTAGACTAGAGTTAAAAATAAGCTTATACAAATTAATTCAATAAATTGTGCTGATTTAATATAACTAACCTCAACCCTGATATTTTCTAATAAAAATACCAAGCCATGCCTAATAGGATTTCCCAATGGAAATAGGATTACTCATTCTTCTGTTCTCAGTTAGTGCTTACTCTATGCTAGCTAAAAAGCTGTCCACAACCATTATTACCGCACCAATGGTATTTTTGGGTATTGGTTTTGCCGTATCACAGGCTGGACTTATTAATATAGGCGATGCACATGAAACCGTGTATTTAATAGCAGAAATATCGCTAGTTGTATTATTATTTTTAGATGCTTCACAAATAAACCTACGAAGATTAAAAAGGCAAAATACATGGCCTTTAAGAATGCTATTGATAGGTTTGCCGTTGAGTATTTTGATTGGTACAGGCTTTGCTTATTTATTCTTCCCACAGTGGCCTTGGGCAATGCTAGCCCTAGTTGCGGCAATTTTAGCACCGACTGATGCAGCTTTAGGTCAAGCGGTTGTTAGTAATGAGAGTGTACCTTTAAACGAGCGACAAAGTTTATCAGTTGAGAGCGGTTTAAATGATGGACTAGCATTACCTGTTATTTTATTTTTTGCCAGTATAGTTGCTATGGAAACCGGCTCTCAAGAAAATGAAATGTCATGGTTAGTGTTTGGATTTAGCCAAATATTTATAGGTATTTTGGTTGGCGCATTAATGGGGTACTTGAGCGGACGTTTATTTTTATACTCTGAGTCAAAAAAAATATCATCGACTATATATGAAGGCATTGGTGTTTTAGCACTTACCGGCACATCATACCTAATGGCAAGTTTACTGGGAGGAAATGGATTTATATCAGCGTTTGTTGCAGGTTTAGCCTTTGGTAATATTGTAAAAGGCCATTGTCGGTTTATATACCAATTTACTGAGAGTGAAGGGCAAATATTAATATGGACTTCGTTTGTTATTATTGGACTTGGCTTACTTCCTTCAGCTGTTGAGAATTTAACTCTCCCTGTTGTTGGTTATATTTTAGTGAGTATATTTATTGTACGGCCTCTTGCTATTTACCTATCGTTAATTGGCACTAAAGCTAAAGTATTAACAAAAGTGTTCATGGGGTTCTTTGGACCTCGAGGTCTTGCCACAGCGCTTTTTGCACTTATTATTTCTAAAGATATTTTAGGCCAGTACGGTCACTCAGTTTTAATTGTTGCGATTAACGCTGTATGGATGAGTACTTTAATACACGGTATTGCAGCAGCACCTATGGCTAATTGGTACGGCGCTAAAATTAAAGTGCTAAAGATTAAATCAAGAGAGCTCGCAAAACTAAAAAAACAAAAGTAGCAATTGAACCAAAATAGGAACTCAGCTATGGTTTGTGTATTAATAAACATAGATTATAAACGAGTTGCTTTAAATACTCGTTATGCGCTTACAAGGATAGAAGTATGTTTAGTCAATTCACTAGAAATATAAAACCATATGTAAATGCCGAATTAGATTTAGCTCATTTAGCTAATAAAAATGGCAAGTTTATAGAGGCATTTGAGCATTTAGAAAATGCTCATGTACTCGGTCAAGAATCTACTTATTTTCATGTTAAAGTGCATATATTGATGTTTTGCTGGGCGTTTAAGCATAACGATTTACGTGAGCTTTTAGGACAGACATTTCGTATTGCTGGAGCAGCTACCAAAACTGCGTTTGGATTAATTCCCAGCGGTAACACCGGCGGGGCAAACGTCAGCCCCTTCAAAGTCATGCCTATTTCTGCTGAGTATTCAGATTATATTGCACGCGCTAAATCAGATGTACAATAAAGCATTATTGATTAGTACTTCATTTTTGGCGAAAAATAGCTTCCCCGACTAATTTTTAAAAATGCTTCAGTTAGCTAACTAGCTCTTAATTATAAATAAAAGTAAACTTTGCATTATTGTCAGCTTATATTTAACTTAGCATGTTTAAAAAGCTAATAATTAAATGGATTTTTATGACTATAAAAACAAAAATAATCAACTATGTATTACTCCCAACTTTACTACTATCACCACTTGTAAATGCTGGACATGAGCAAGCTGTACCCACAACGCCAGAGCAGTGGCGCAGTGTTACAAATAGTGATATAGAAGCTGCTTACAGTATATCTGCACAAAATCACCCTGGTATGTTTGATGTTAATAACCCAACTTTCCCTGATTTATTAAAACAAGCAAAAGCAGAGGCGCTTACATTGTCGGCTCAAGCGAGCGGACCGCAAGTTCATGTTGCGGCAATTGCACGCCTTAGCACTGTGTTGCAAGATGGTCATGCTGGTGCGTTTTCAAGCGTAGATAGACCCGCGCGCCGCTGGCCAGGCTTTAGTGCTGTTTGGCGAGGTGATGCGCTAAAAGTGTATTACAGCGAAGCCAGCAATATTAGCAAAGGCGAGGTTGTAAGCCAATGTGATGGGCAAAGCACTGATACCTTAATGCGTGAGAGAATATTTAAGTTTCATAGTGAAGTGGCACAACCTGGGCACTGGTGGCAGCAAGGTTGGCGGTTACTAATTGACGAGGGCAATCCATTTTTAACTCCCCTAAAAGCATGCGAATTTGTTAAAGCCAATGGCGATACCTATACACACGTATTAAATTGGTCTGTGAGGCCTAAGTCAGCAAGCAAGCATTTAGAAAATGCTTATAACGGTGATGAACTCCCCATTGATTTAACCTGGCCTGAAAAAAACATTGCTTGGATTGCTATGCCTAGCTTTTCATCAACCGAAAAACAAACTGCTGCCTACAATAAAGTATTTGAAAAAATACAACAGCAGCGTAGCAAGCTACTTACTGCAAAAGCCGTGGTATTAGATTTGCGCCATAACCAAGGTGGCTCATCTTATTGGAGCTCACAAATAGCAAAAGGATTATGGGGCCAAAAAGTAGTAGAGCAAAAAGCAAATAATACTTCTCAAAACACGCAAGTATGGTGGAGAGCATCAAAAGATAATACTGACTATGTAGAGTCTTTATTTAGCGTTGTAAAAGATCAACCCGAAGTACTGAAAACTCTTAAAACCGTCGCTGCTGGCATGGCTCTATCACTTGAAAATGATGCCCCGTTTTATGTAGAACAAGAAACTAATACGCTAAATAACATACCACATACACCTTTAGTGAGTGACTTTAAAACCAAGGTGTTTGTTATTGTTCCGCCGCAATGTGCTAGTGCTTGTTTAGATGCACTTGATAAGTTTAAGCTTTTTGAAAATACAACGTTATTTGGTGCACCAAGTAGTGCTGATTCTATGTATATGGAGGTACGTTTAGCTGATTTACCTTCAGGCTTAGGCAAAGTGATTGTACCTAACAAAGTATACGTAAACAGAGCGCGAGGGGCAGGGGCTTACTACAAACCCGATGTGGCGTATAACGGCCTTGATTGGACAACCAATGTGTTGCTTGAGCAAATAAAAACGCTATAAAAAAAGCCGCTTGTTGTAACAAGCGGCTTAACCTTCTAACTAGGAAATAGTTTAGAACGTGTAACGTGCACCAATTGAGTAACGCGGACCGTATTGATTAGCAAATAAGAACTGCTCTTCGTAACGTCCGTAACCTTCTTCGGTTGCATTGTTTAAGTTTATGCCATCAAAAAATACCGTTACGTTTTCGTTTACATCGTAGTTAACGCTCATATCCCATTGGCCGTAGGCTTTAGCATATTGCGGCGGTGCATCAGCTGAGCCTTGTGCTTGGCCTACACCAATTAGGTATGAGTCGCGCCATGCGTAAGTGATTTTAACCGATAGGCCGTCTTTTTCGTAAAAGCCTTGGAAGTTAGCTGAGTCACTTAAGCCTGTAAGCGGTGCTTGTTGATCTAGGCTTTCGCTATCAAATTCAACGTCGCCATCTACAAATGTTGCGTTAACACCAACACCAAAACCGGTTTCACCAATTAAGTGCTGAACTGCAACTTCAAAACCATCTACCGATTTACTGTCGGTGTTTTGTGGCTGGCTAATATTCCATGTAATTAGCGGATCGTCGCTGTTTGGCTCAATAACGCCATTTGCATTGCCGTAACCGCTGGCAATCATTTGTGCAAAAATAGCGTCGGTTGTTGCTTGCTCGCCACGTGATTCAATATCGCTTACGGCTTGTAAGTAACGAGGGCCGTTTAAAATATCGTGCAAGCCATCAATAGTGGTTTGCGTAATGGTGGTTTGAATAAAGTTATCAACATCTTTTTTAAAGTAACCAACAGATGCGTAGCTGCCTTCTGCGTAGTAATACTCAAGTGATAAATCAAGGTTTGTTGATTCAAACGGTAATAAGTTTGTATTACCTTGGCCACCTGTACGAGAACCTGGTTTTGGGCTGCCTGTTAAACTACGACCACCGGCTAGATTACCTAGTGGTGCACGCGACATTGTTTTACCCCAAGATACGCGGGCTACTACGTCTTCAGTTAAATCAACACTTACGTCGATTGAAGGCAGTAAAACATCGTAATCACCTTGTTGCTCTAAGAAGTTATCATCGCCGCCAGCAGCGTATTGCATGATCCACTCTGAAGCGCTGATCCAGTTAACTTGATCTTCAACGCGTTGACGTACAGTACTGGTTACGTCTGTTTGCTCATAGCGTAGGCCTGCATTTACTTTTACGTAGTAGTTACTTACGTCAAACTCCCAGCTTGATTGAACATAAAAGCTATTAGTGATTTCTTCTACGTAGCTCTCGCTATCTATTCCGTCTGCGTATGCATTAGCGGCATATGCATCGCCACCTGTAACATCTGCCGTTAAGTAAGCAATTTGGCGTGCAACAGCTTCGTCAAAGTCATAGGTATAGTAGTAACCAGGTTGTAAGTCACTGCCGCCGCCATCAAACTGATCTAAAAGGCCTGATGTATCATTACGGGTAAACATGCCGTCTGGGAATATTTCTGTATATGATGGGTTAAAACCTGGGCCACCTACTAAACCACTCCACGCGGTGTAACCACCTGTGTTTTGTTCTGTACGTGATGCGCCAAATTTAACTTTAACTAAACCAATGTCATAGCTTTCGTTATACCATGTTGTGTGCAGCTGTAATTGTTCAATGTTTGATTCACCCGGCGAGTGAGTAAACTGACTAAAGTTTGAATCAATTTCGCCAGGCGTTAATTCACTTGTGCCATTTAACCAATTAACTTGTGCACTAGGTACTTCGCCCGTGCGGTAATCATAAATTTTATTAGCTAGCTGATCAGACCCTAAAATTACTTGGCCTGCACTTCCCAGCCCGTTGTCGGCGCCGTTATCGGTTTCGTTTTTAGAGTCGTGGTAATCAAGCTCTACGTGCCACGTGTCGTTAATTTCCCAATCTAGGTTTAAACCAAGAGAGCGGGCTTTTACTTCTGTAGTGCCTTTATTAGCTGTGAATGACGCGTCATTACCGCTAATGTCTGCATATACTGCAGTGCCATTTTCATCTAGTTCGTAGCCATTTATATTGCTACCAAAGTCGTTCCAAATACCCCAACCAATGCTTTGAGAGCCAGTTACAGCTTTACTTGCTGTGTAATCAAGTGTTGCTACAAAGCCATCGACCGGTGCGTATTGAAAAGTAACTTGCCCATTTGTACGTTCACGCTCTACATCTTCAATAGAGTAGTTCATGTCTTTAGGGAAGTAGTAGTTACCTGCAGAATCTGTGCGGTTATCAACTACGTTGCTGCTATCTAATTCAGGTAAGTCTACGTTTGCCTGCCAGCCTTGAATATTGGCACTTTGTTTTTGAAAGTCACGCTCTTGGTGCGAAAATGAAAAACCGAAACCAAAAGTGTCATCTACAAAGGTATTGCTGTAAACAGTAGAAAACTCTGGTGTTACGTCATCGCCAGCTTCGTTCGACGAGTCGTGGTTTGCTTTAACGGTTGCCGAAAAATTTTGACCTGGCTTTTGAAAAGGTCGCGCAGTAGAAATATTAACCGTTGCACCTAAGCCACCGCTTGGCACGTCTGCACGAGCTGTTTTAAACACTTCAAGCGCACTTACGCCTTCAGAGGCAACGTTTTCAAGGTTATACGAGCGTGTATAACCTGTGCCCGGCATTTGGCGGCCATTTAAGGTAATCAAGTTAAACTCTGGACCAAAACCACGTACTGTAATTTGGCTACCTTCACCGTTAGCGCGGCTTACCGATACACCGGTAATACGCTGTAATGATTCTGCTAAGTTTGTATCTGGGAATTTACCCATTTCTTCAGACGAGATAGCATCTACAATACCCGAAGAGTCGCGTTTCATATCCATAGAACGAATAAGTGAACCACGAATACCTTTTACTTCAATAATTTCTACATCAGGCTTTGCTGATATGTCTGCTTCTGCAGCGATAGCTGTGTTTAATGTGCTCGCAGCAATGATGAGAGACACAGAAGCCGCAAGTTGGCTCTTTTTAAAATTGAATGTGTTCATAATAGCTCTGCTTTATAAAATGTTGTTGTGTAGCAATAGGCGCTAAGCGCCCATTGGTGTGTGTTTTATGGATTTGCAATAATCACGTTATCTATACGGTAAAGCGCGCCATCGCCCATGTCCCAGCTAGGAAAAACCATAATTACGTTTAATGCGCTAATGTCTAAGCCTGCATCAAACAATTGCTGAAGAGGGAAGGTGTATGTTTGCCATTCGCCCGTTACAGGTGCTTGGCCTTCAACACTGCTTGATAAAGCAAGCTCTACTGCGCTTGATGTACCAATTGATTCAATTTTAAATAGCCACTGAGCATCAATATTTGAAGGCGCAGAGACTAGTTTCATATCAAATTGAACTACACCATTTTCAAGTATTGCAGAGGCATCAAACGATACGTCTTCATCAGCTATAAAGCCCATTACTGTAGCAGTAGAACCAATGCTAAATTGCGCTACTGCGCCATGCGCGTCATCATCGGTTTCTGTTGTTGGTGTAGAGCCACCACAACAATCCCAAATACTCCATTGCTCGGCCGCTGCATCTTTAAATACAGTAAGCTCACCCGTTGCAGCTGGCGCTGCATTTGGATTATAAATTTTAACGTTATCTACACGGTAAACAGAGCCTTCACCTGCACCCCATGCTGGGAAAATCATTAATACATCTATAGTACTTACATCTAAGCCAGCAGCTGCAAGATCAGAGAGTTTAAATGTATATGTTTGCCACTCGCCAGTAACTGGTGCTTCGCCTTCAACACTTGCCGTTAATTCAAGCTCTACTGCAGAGTCACCTTCATTTGACTCAACTTTAAACAACCACGGTGTAGCTGGATCGCTAGGCGCTGAGGTTACTTTTAAATCAAATTGAATAACACCTTCATCTAAAATGCTACTAGCATCAAACGATTCGCCTGCGCCACCTGACGATGTGCGGCTATTAAAGCCCATTACAGTAGGCTCTGCACCAATGCTAAACTCTGCGGTTAGACCATGTTCTTCATCATCCATGGCTTCAACTGGGGTTGAGCCACCACAACAATCCCACATTGGCCATGCTAGATTTTGCTCATTTTCAAAAATAGTAAGCTCAGGTGATACGCCTAAGTTATCTTGAGTAATCTCAACATCGTCAATTAAATAAACAGCGCCTTCACCTGCGCCCCATGCTGGAAACACCATGATCACATCAATTGCGCTAATATCTAAATCTGCAGCATCTAAATCTTTTAGTAAAAATGTATAAGTTTGCCATTGGCCAACAACAGGGCTTACGCCTTCAAGACTATCTGTAATTGGCATTTCTACTGCGCTAGAACCTTCATTACTTTCAAGTTTTACAAGCCAAGCTGCATCAGCTGTGCCTGGTGCACTTGTTACTTTCATTTTAAAGCGAACGTAACCTTCATCCAGCATTGGAGATGCATCAAATGGGCTAGCTTTTCCTGCTTCGTCAGTAATAAAAATTTCACGGCTAATAAAGCCCATTACTGTGGGTTCTGCACCTACTACAAATTCAACTACATCACCTTGGGTTTCATCTGCAACAATAGCGGGAGTAGAACCACCACAACAATCCCATGCAGGCCAGTTTGGATTAAATGACTCACCAAAAATAGTTAATGGTGTTGCAATGCCTGTCGAAGGTGGGCTAGGAATTGGTGCATCGCCTTCAAGCAAAGCATCATCTAGGCTATTGTAACCAGGGCGAATAGTTTCACAGCCTTTACCTGTTTCAGGGTTTGATGCACATTGATAAACACGTACGTAATCAATAGCAAAGGTTTGGCCATTTTCAAATGCGCTAGCATCTACACCTAAATCATTTACGTTTTCAGGCCAGTCACCACCTACTGCTAGGTTTAGCAATAAGTGAAAGTCTTTATCAAATGGTGCGCTATCCCAGTGAGTTTCAAGCTCGCCAGAACCTTGTTCAAAATATTCTGCAAACCAGCCACGATGTTTTAGACCTACAGCCTCGCCACTTGCATTAGTACGAACTTCAGATTGACGCTGAGTTGCATAAAGGTAACCGTCTACGTACCAGCGAATTTCACCTTCTTGCCATTCAACAGCATACGTGTGGAAGTCATCAGCAGGATTAGTATCTTCAGGGAATTTAAATTCTTGCCCTGTATAGCTGTTATCTGGCCACGCGCGTCCGTAATGAAGGGTGCCGTGGATACTAGACTCTATACCGCCGTCTTCATCCGGTGTTTTAAGGTTTACTGATTCTAAAACATCTATTTCGCCAGAACGAGGCCAAGTGCCGTAAACCTCATCAGTTGGTAGCATCCAAAATGCTGGCCAGCTACCTTGTCCTGATGGAAGTTTGGCGCGCACTTCAAAACGGCCATACGTAAAGTCGGCGTTATAACGCGTATTTAAGCGTGCTGAAGTGTAAGGTTTTTCTGCACCTTCCTCAGCGGGTAGGGCAACAATGTTTAACACACCGTCTGCAATAAATGCATTTTGCTCGCTGTCGGTGTAACACTGTTTCTCGTTGTTACCACCGCCATCGCAGTTTAATTCATAGTTCCATTTGTTTGTATCAATGGCTGAGCCTTCAAACTCGTCGCTCCAAACCATTTGCCAATCTGAAACTGGCTCAGAGGCATCTACATTTTCAAAATTTGATTTAGTGGCAGAGTCGCCACCACAGCCAGCTAACGTAACTAAAGAGATAGCGGCAAGTAAACGTGTAATGTGCGTTGTTTCAATGTTCATAACTGAACCCCGGTTTCAACAGATTATTGTCAGATTAATTGTTTTTTGAGCTTTGTTTTTTCATGCTGTAAGCGCTTACATTTTGATATGTGTTTTGTAAGCGCTTACAAATGATATTGTGGAGTACGCAAATGGTCAACATATTTGTTTATTTTATTTACAATTAGTTTACGGTAAGACCAGTTGTACGACTGAAAAATACATAAATACGAGGAGCGTAAGCAGTTTACTTATTTACATATGTATTGCTAAAAAGCTTATAGTAAAGCATTTTTACTATTTTATATTTGAAAAACACACGACCTGTATTTAAAAACTATAATTAAAAGGTATATTGATAAATATCACCTTGAATGGTTTTTAGGCGTACCCAGAATATATGTTGCTGATCAGGCGCCATTGTATACTGGTGAACAAAACCATCAGGTTTTGGCATGATCAAATTCTCTTTTTGAGTATTGATATTAAAAGTCCAAATTCCTGTTGCTTCTCGGTAAAAGTATAATTGGTGACCAATAACTTGCCAGTTGAGCCAGTTGATTCGATTGAAATTTTTAATAACAAGTTCTTCACTTGTTGCTGTTAAATTTTTACGCCATAAACCATCTACATTAAATTTAGAGTAATAGAGGTATTGATCTACGATTCTGCCGCTATAACCCCCATTTGAAGTTAATTGACTGTGTGTATCGGTACTTCGTTGATACAACCACAGTTGCCATTGTCCAGAAGCGTTTGTGCTATAAATAATGTTATTTTGTGCGTCGTAATTAGCAACATAACTATTGTGGTTTTTAGTAAACACTTTTTGATAGGTATTTTTATTTAAATTTAGTTCAAAAACATCGCCGTGCTTAGTAAATAAAATACGGCTGCCATCATCAGATAGTTCGTAGCGGACAAACTGTAGATCAAAGGGTAAATCGATATCAATTAATTGGGCCTCGTCATTTTCAACTCTCCAAAAGTGATGGCTTTTGTAACGCGTAGACAAAAAAGTTTGAGTGTTTGCATACATACGAGGAAGCAGCTCTGTGCGCGCACTTTGCTGCCACACATGTTGACTATTGTTAATAGTGTTATATTTTACAATTTCGCTTACGACATTGAGGCTACTTACTAATAGCGAGGCATTCAATTTAGCTGGGATAATAGCTAAAGAGTTAATTGTAAAATCTAATTTTTTTATCGAATAATATTCACCACTCGCGGCTTCTAAAGAGAAAATAGTGTTGTTGTTTGCGATAACCAAAGTATTGTTTTTAGAATGCCATACAAGGCTTTTTACACGCAGATTAACTACGTATTCGTTTAATTTTTCTTCTTCATTTTTAATAATTATTTTTGAGTCGTTTTCGCTTATATAACGAACAATAGCAAGTTGATTACTATGGTGATTGTAGGAGAAATCAAAATCGCCCTTGGTATTGTTTTTACTACTTGGATTTGTAATTTGTCTTAATCTACTCGTGTTTATATTATAGCTATATACTTGATATGGATGAGATTTACTAAAACGTTTATTGAAGTAAAATGTATTGTTTTTCCCCCAAGCTAGTGAGGTGGGAAACTCATCACATGAAAATAAAAACTGCTTTTTCTTTGTGTGTACATGATAAGTCGAAATTAAACATTGTTCATCAATGTGTGTTGCATAAACGATGTATTCTCCATCAGCACTTATCGTCGCCAACGAATTTGTTAGTACACTGTTTTGAGTATGTGTTTTTGTATCATATAAATAAACCGATTGACGGTCATCCTCATCAAGGTGATGGAACAAAATGAGTCCCCCAGTTTGGGTGGCCGAGAGCTTATATTCTCTACCTTGCAAACCAATCAATGGC
Organism: Pseudoalteromonas sp. NZS37; assembly: GCF_015864265.1. Taxonomy (NCBI): domain Bacteria; kingdom Pseudomonadati; phylum Pseudomonadota; class Gammaproteobacteria; order Alteromonadales; family Pseudoalteromonadaceae; genus Pseudoalteromonas; species Pseudoalteromonas sp. NZS37. The sequence goes on from NZ_JADYXL010000003.1 coordinate 171,188, forward strand.
GCACTAACAAGTGATAATTTATTTGGCGTGATTAATTTTTCAACTTTGAAGAGTGTGCTAAAAAGGGTAATTAATAGCAGAGCTATAATAATTGCAATAATTGATGCTTTTTTGATATTGCGCACAGGTTTCTTGAATGATGGGCTTTTAAAAGCAACCTTTTGCTCAACAGGCATTTCATCGTGAGAAATATCTGTGTTCGTTACAGTAGCAACTAACCGATACCCTTGAGTTGGGACAGTTTCAATAATATTTTCATTAGTTAACGCTGAAAAATGGTTTCTCAATAAAGACACGGTTCGATTGATCGCCCCCTCACCTACAACCCGATTATTCCAGACTTCAACTATGAGTTGGTCTCGAGTGACAATTTTCCCATTAGCTGCTAGTAAAGTAATTAATAAACTGAATACTTTTGGTTCAAGTTTTCTAGTTTGACTGTCATTTTTTAATGTTCGCTGCTCTTCGTCAAAAATAACACCAGAAATATGGACAGCCATAGGGTTCTCTATCATATTGAAATTACATTGCTTTTTAAAACATAACATAAATATAACAAAAACATAAGCGTCAACTATGGCAACAACAAATAAGTATATGATTTGCTACCAACTCATATTTAATGAGAGTAGAGAAGATGCGTACTTATTTATATTTATTATTGAAAATAATGACTGTCACATTATTAATGGCCGGTTGTAATGGTACTAATAAGGATTCGAGTTTAACAAGTACCCAGCCCAAGGATTTAACTAAAGTTAAATTAAAAAATCGAAGTTATTATGTTGCAACACCACGTAATAACTTTGATACAAAAAAATCTTATAAGCTTTTATTAGCTTTTCATGGTTCTGGGCAGAGCGCTAAAAATATGCAGAGTATGGCTGCGTTTGAATCCGCATCAGAAAATTATATAGTTGTTTACCCACAATCAAAAGTTGAAGAGTGGAATGAAGGATGTGATTGCAATAAACCTCATCGATTAGGCATTAATGATTTAGTGTTTGTCGAAAATGTTGTTGATGACGTTAAAGCTAAATACAACATTATTGATGGAGAGCTTTTTGCGGTCGGGTTTTCTCAAGGAGGTTTATTTACACAAAATTTAATGTGTAATAGTAGTTTAAAGTTTGCGGCCATAGCATCAGTTGCCTCACCTATGTCAGAGCAGTTGTCTCAACGATGCGAGATAGTAAATCACACCAACTACATGATGGTACATGGCACAAATGATCAGACTTTACCCTTTGAAGGTAAAACTCATTCAAATTTTGGATTAATCCCAAGTAGGCTTGCTATTGAACTAATAGCCAAAGAAAACAGTATTGATTCGGGTGTACAATTAGAAAAAAGTCAGGCAATCGCTAAATATACATTTAAAAATGATAGCTATATCAACCAATTGGTAGCAATTGAAGGCGGTGGGCATAGTTGGGCATTTAGTAGTTTTAACACCACGGATGAATTAATAAGCTTTTTTGATACAGTAAGTAAAACTAAACTCGATACCTACTCAAAATTATATCGCGTTGATCAACAACAAAAAAACGATGTACATGTACGTAGCATGGGCCTTGAACATTCGGGGCCCGCGATTATTCTTTTATCGGGCTTTAATAAAAACTTTCATAGTGACAGTGCTTGGTTTGCTTTACTGCAGCCATTGATAGCAAAAACTCATCGTGTACACGTCATAGAACGCTTTGGAAGCGGTTTTAGTAGCCCTGCTGAGCAACCATCGTATGCTTCTTTTGTGCCTGCATTAGATAAAACGTTAGGACTGCTTAATGAAAAGGAGCTAATTATTGTTAGCTTTGCCAGTGCAAATATTTTGGCTCATTTATGGCAAAATTCACCTGATTCACAATTTGTAACTAGCCTTAACGGTATGGTGTGGATTGACCCCGATGTTTTGCTGCCACACTCTATTAGCTTGTATCAAGATTGGCCCGTATATTGGTATAGAGATGCAGGTGATACCTTAATCACACATATAGAAGAAGGTAATTGGACGCAAAGGACTCGAGATAAATTAACTGATGAACGTACAACGACCGAAACACTCATCCCTTCACAGTATAAAGCAGAAATGGATTGGCCGTATTTTGATTTAATAAGCCAAAGCCGTACTCAAATTGATAAACAAGTAACACGAGCAAGAGAGATTATGAATTATCATGATGATTTAAATCGTGTTATTAGTGCCGATATAGCGACATCCACTCCAATCTCCGTTATAGATACTGATTTTGAGTCGTATGATATTAAAAATGCAGAACCTGAATTCGTCGATAATTTAGTATTATGGCAACAAGAGGGTTCTTTATGGAGCCAGCAAATTAGTGAGCAATCGGGTGGGCAATATATACCTCTAAGTAATAGCGATCATATGGCAGTTTTTCAGCGCCCAGACGACATTTTAAAAGCAATAAAAAATATAAAAAGTAAATAACCTGATGTAATATATTAACTAAGTGAGCTTATGCTCACTTATTTTTAAAAGGCATGATCAATAAGCCCCACAATGAGGCATTTTGCTTTTTGCTTGGGTATTCTTTTAAGCCAATATTTATATCTGCGTCGGTTTTTTTGGCTTTATCTTTGTAGCTACCAAATAATTTATCCCACCAAATTACACTAAAACCATAGTTTGAGTTAGTTTCACTAACCACTTGGCTATGGTGAATTCGATGCAATATTTGCGTCATTAATATTAAACGAAGTGGTTTTTCAATAGCATTAGGTAGGCGTATATTTGCATGATTAAATAATGCTAAACCATTTAGTGCTATTTCAAATATAAGTACCGCAATGGCAGGTACGCCAAGAGCAGTTACTGCAATGAGTTTTATAAGTATGCTCAGTACAATTTCGATAGGGTGAAAGCGCAGCCCTGTACTGGTATCTACGTGTGCATCGGCGTGATGTACACGGTGTAAGCGCCATAAAATAGGTACTTGATGAAATAATCTATGCTGCCAATAAATTAATATATCGAGTAAAAGTATGCTCAATATAATAATTAAACTGCTTGGTAGAGCTATTTGATTAAATAAGCCTATGCCGTGCTCTTGATTGTAAAGTGCTACGGCGGTTAGCCCAATGGGAACCACTAAGCGCGCAACAACTGATGAAGCAAACACTAACCCAAAGTTAGCAAACCAACGTGTACTGCTTTTTATTGGTGATTTACGCGCTGGTTTTTGCGCTTCAAGCAGCATCATTATAACTAAAATGCTAAAAAAGAAGCCTAAGCGCCACCATACTTCATTAGTCATCTATTACCTCAGAATTTGAACTGCTAGGCACGTTTTCAGCTGCTTTGTTAGCATCGGCTTCTTGTTGCTTAAGTGTGTGATAACCGCCATGTATACGGGTAAAAATAGTTATGCCACACGCAATAGCAAAAATGCTCGCCATAACCGCAAAGTGCTGCGGCCAAATACAAAATGCAATAAATAGCGCTATTGTTTCAGTGCCTTCGGTTAAGCCGTTTAAGTAGTAAAAGCTTTTGTATTTAAATTGCGGTTTTTCGAGTTTAAATTTTTCGGCGGCAATCGCAAAAGCTAAAAAGCTTGAACCCGTACCAATAAAAGTAGTAAGTAATAACGATCCCGCTATCGCGTTTTGCTCAGGGTTTGCCAAAATAAAGCCAAGCGGAATAGCCGCGTAAAATAAAAAGTCGAGTGTGATATCTAAAAAGCCACCTGCGCTTGAACTTTGGTTTGCATAGCGTGCTAATGCGCCATCAAGTCCATCTAAAATTCGATTTAAAGCAATGGCAACTAATGCGCCGTACCACATTTCAAACGCCAGTAATGGCACGGCTAATAAGCCAACTAAAAAGCCAACCACGGTTAGCTGATCGGCGGTTATGCCGCGTTTATGCATAAGCATAACCACAGGTGTTAACAGTGGCTTAATTACAGGGGTGATAAATTTGTCTAGCATGTTTGTTGCCTTATGCGTTTAAAGCTGTGTATTAAAGCCATATTAAAGAGCTGCACTTAACGTAATGAGCTTGCCATTTGCAGCGTCGGCATCGCTATGATCATGAGTAACCATAATTGCAGGTAGCTTATGATCGCGTATTTGGCTAAACACGAGTTCGCGTGTATCAACACGCAGTTGGGTGTCGAGTTTGCTAAAGGGTTCGTCAAGTAAAATGGCTTTAGGTTCGCTCAGCAGCATACGTAATAATGCAACACGGGCTTGTTGCCCACCTGAGAGGTTGTCGGGGTGGCGATTGCCCATGTCTTTAAGGCCGACTTTCTCAAGTGCGTGTTCTATTTTTTCAAGGCGTTGTTTTTTATTACCTTTGGGCATTGCAAAGGCAATGTTACCAGCAACAGTTAAATGCGAAAACAATAAAGCGTCTTGATAAAGCACTCCAATATGGCGTAAGTGTGGAGGGGTGTTATCGATATTTTGACCATTAAGCCACACCTCACCATTAGCCTTAAAGCTACTTGGTAAAGTACCCGTAAGCCAATTTAATAAGCTTGATTTACCACTGCCTGATGGGCCCATAATAGTCAGAATTTCACCGCCATTAACTTGCTCGTTTAAGCTAAGTAACAGCTCATTTTGGCGATAAAGCTGACAATTTTTAATCTGTAACGATGACTGCATTAAAAAACCTTAACCCTGATAGTGTTAAACATGGGTGCTTTAAATATGTGCACGTTTAAACACGTGCACTTTTGAAAAAATATTTAGGTAAACCCCATGCCAGTATAAATCCAATAAGTGGCAACGCCATTTGCATAATAGCGTACACGGCACTGGTGCGTCTGCTTGCGCCATTGGCAAGCGTAACGGCTTCGGTTGTTATTGTGGCTATGCGCCCGCCGCCAGCTAAAAGCGTGGGGAGGTATTGTCCAAAACTAATTGCTAAGCCCAGTGCGGCTGCAATTAAAATCGGGGCAAACAACTGAGGTAGTTTTACTTTAAAAAACACCTTGCATGGCGCTGCGCCTAGGCTTGCTGCAACATGAGCAAAACGAGGATCTAAGCGCCTATAACTGCTCGCAAGTGACAAAAACACATAAGGCAACACAAACAGTAAATGCGTAAGTACCACATTAAAAAATGCGGCTTGGTTATTTACCAATTGTTGTATCCATACTAGCCCAAACAAAAAGGCAATACTGGGTACTAATAACGGTAAGTAAATAATTAAACTGGTAAAACGAGAAATAGGTTTGTCACTCAACTGCTCTGATTCTAAACACAATAAAGTAAGAATAATGGCAAATAGTGTGGTTACTAGACCGATTGCTAGCGTATTAAAAAGCGGACTGCCCATTTGCATTAGCGCACTTTTAAAATGCAGTAGTGTAAATTGCTCAGGCATTGCATCTGGAAAGCGCCAAAAACCTGCAACCGACCACATAACTAAACCAATAAGCGACAATAGTATAAAGCTAATTACTAATGTGGTGAGTACTACCGTTATTTTTTGCCAATAAAATCCGCCGTATTCGCGCACTCCATTAGTGAGAGAGTCGCTAAATAACACTTTTACGGCCTTTTCCCCGCCAAGCCAAAGGGCTAATAACCCGCCTGTAACAGCCAGTTGTAATAAAGCACCCGCTGAGGCTTTAATGCGCAGGTTTAAATCAACATCGTTAAACCAATGCATTATTGCAACGGCCAACGTGGGTGGTGTATTTGGGCCTAAAATGAGTGGCATTTCTACACTGGCACTTGCATAGGCAAGCACTGCTAAAAGGGGCAAACGTAGTAGCGGATAAAGGCTTGGCAGTATTACTTTAAAAAAGGCGGTCATTGGGCAATAACCTAAGTTAAGCGCAACCTTATGTTGTTGGCGTAATTTTTTGCCAAGCTCAGGTTGAGCAAGTACGCCCAGTGCCATTAGTAATAAAAAGGGAAGCTCTTTTAGTGTTAAGCCTAAAATAATACTAATACCGAACGAATCATGCGGAAACATACCGTTTGGCGCAAGTTCCCAGCCGCTTAACCAAGGCGACGCTAAGCGTGAAATCATACCTGAAGGGGCAATTAAAAACCCCACCGCAATAGCGGCTGCGGCATGAGGTATCACTAATATAGGGCTCAATAAACGCTGAATTCGGTTAAGCCACGGGCTATTAAAAAACGCAGCTAAAATCATTAAGGTAATGATAAATGCAAGCAGAGTACTTATTAAGCCCGTTGCAACGCTTAAGGTAACCATTTGGGTAAGGCCGGGTGTTTGCCAAAGGGCGTTAAAACCTTGCAAGCTAAACGTTGTTTGCTCAAGTACGGGCGCATAACCAAAGGCAGGCAGTAATACGCTAATTAAGCCACCAAGTACGGGTAGTATAAGTAAAGCGAGTAAAAATCGCGGGCTAAATTTTACAATGCGCGTAAACATATCGGTGCTGCACTGCGTTGTTGCTTTGGTATTTACTGGTGCACTTTTTGAAATAACGCTCATTGGCTTACTCCATAACGGGTTTGCCAACCTTGCATAATGGCGTTTACCCAGCTTGGATGAGGTTCGCTCAATGTGCGTTTAATACTGTTTAAAGGCAGTGCACTTGGATGCGGTTTAGCTGTTTTAAATAAGGCTTGCTGTTCAGGCGTTAACGTTGATTGAATAAGTACGCTTTTATCGCCCCATATATGCGCTTTTTGTTTTTCAGCTTGCGCCTCAGGGCTGAGTAAAAAATTAGCCACTAATTGCGCACTTTGCTGGTGGCTTGCATTGTAAGGGATTGCCACAAAATGAGTATTACTTAAACTGCCATCACTCATTGCGTAACTGCGAATGCTGTTTGGTAAATCATAGCGTTTTACAGCTGCCGGTACTTCAGGTGCTGAAAAAGTAAAGGCTAAACTTAGCTCTGTATCGTCCACAAGGCGGCGCATTTGAGCACCACTTTGCATAAAATGACTGCCACTACGCCAAAGCGTTGGGTGTAGTTTATCTAAAAAGTCCCACAGTGGGTTTAATACTTGTGCCGTATTTTTAGTTGTAGCTGGTTGGTTTAGCTGCGATTTAATGTTTTCGCTGCTTTGCTGATGCAGTACAACTAAGGCGTATTTTAAAAAGCTCATACCTAAAAAGTCAGGCGGCTTTGGGTAACTAAAGCGACCAGGGTTTTGCGCGCTCCAGTTTAATAATTCGTTTAATGTCGTCGGCAATTTATTGTTTGCCTTACCATTTATTGCAATGCTGTCGTAATAAAACGTAAGTGACGCTTGCCCCCATGGAGCCTCCATCCCATTGGTAGGTAAACCAAAATCAAAGGTTACAGCAGGGTTATTAGCCGGATCGGTTAATGCAAAGTAGGGGAGTTTACTCGCCCATTGCTTTAAAAGCAGAGAGTGCTCACTCATGGTGGCAAAGTTAGCCCCGTTGATCCACATTAAATCTACGCTGCCTTGGTTGTTATTGTTTGCTGATTTTTCGGCAAGTACACGGCTTACTGCTTCGCTGGTATCGCTTAATTTTACATGCACTAGGTTAATGTTGTACTTAGTTTTAACTTGCTGCGCTGCCCATTGAATATAAGCATTTATTTGCGCGTCGCCACCCCATGCATAAAAGTATACATATTGATTGCGACCAAGTGTTTGAACTTGTTGCCAGCGAGATCCCTGTTGTGTGTTTATTACTAAATTACTTTTATTATTTGAGTTAATAACGGTATTAGCAAACGCAGTGCTCGAAAAAACAGCTAAATTTGCGATTGTACAAACGCAAAACGCGACACAGCAAAAGCTGTATCGCGCCTGTGTTTGCCAAAACTTAATGGCGAACATTTAAATCCCAGTTATAGTCTAAAAATTTAACTTTCATGTCATCATTTTTAAGTGCTTTTTGCTGAGTGGGTATCAGTTTAAGAGCATCGTTGTATTGCAAGAAAAACTGCTGTAGCGTGTTTGCGCCTCTAAAACCTTTTTCAAAGTCATCGCCGTACCATTTAAATATTGAAGACACGCTTAGCGTATTTTCTTGAGCCATATTACGTGTCATATCTGATAAAAAGCGCACTGTTTGCTCTTGCAATTGGCTTTCTAAATCAGTGGCTGTATACGCTTCTTCTCGAAGCGCTGGGCAACCAATACTCGCGCAATTTACTGCAAAGTGAATGCGTGGGTCGTTGTATTTACCGCTGCCACGTATTAAACCATGTTCTATATCATCAAGGCTGCGAGTTTTGCCAAGTAATGGCACAAACTCTTTACTCCATGGTGAGCTAAAAAAGCTCCCTAAGTCTTTAATTGACTTAATATCAGGGTACTTAGTCAATATAAGTTCAACAGTCCACGCATTATAAGCATTGATTAAAAAAGCGAGTTGCTTAGGCTTTTCCCATGCGTCAAATTCACTTTGCGTTACAGCCGTTAACGAATCTAAATACGTTTTTAGCTGGGCATGCTCACGTTTTATGGCAGCGTAATCAACCTCAGTACTGTGATTATGGTTAATAGCGACAACATGCTTATTTAACAATGCATTCCAGCTATCGTGCATGTTTTGGGCTTGGGCCGAAAATGATGTTGCAAACGATGTTACAACTAAAGCCGAACCAAGTAGCAATGCTTTTAGAGGTGTTTTAAACATAATTAACCTCGACGCCAAGTGTGGTATTTTTCAAGCAAGTTAAGCACTTTTTCAGGTGCATGAGCGCGTTTCCACTCACCTGCTGCGTATTTGTTACCTTCAGCCCAAGTAGGGTAGCTGTGTATAGTACCGAGTATTTTGTTAAGACCTAAGCCGTGTTTCATTGCCAGTACAAACTCAGCAATTAAATCGCCAGCGTGTTCAGATACTACGGTAACGCCCAATATTTTGTCTTTGCCTTTGGGTGTAATTACTTTAATAAAGCCTTTTGTGGCGCTATCGGTAATTGCACGGTCTAGCTCTTCAAATTCAAAACGAGTAATTTCGTAATCTATGCCTTTGTCTTTTGCGTCTTGCTCGTTTAAGCCAACACGTGCAACTTCTGGGTCAATAAACGTAGTCCACGGAATAACACGGTAATCTACTTTAAACTTTTTAAGGTGACCAAATAAGCCGTTTACCGCTGCGTACCAACCTTGATGGGCTGCCACATGTGTAAATTGGTATGGACCTACAATATCGCCTGCTGCAAAAATATTTGGGTACAGTGTTTCTAGGTATTCGTTAGTTACTACTGTGCGGTTTGTTTCTATGCCTAGCTCTTCAAGACCGTAACCTTTAAGGCGCGCACTTCGACCAACAGCACATAATAGCTCGTCGTATTCAATATCTATTTCTTTGTCGTTATGTTTAACAACAATATATTTTTTACCATCGCGCGTTTCACAGCGAAGTGCTTGGTGCGATGTTAAAATATTAACGCCACTTTCGGTTAACGCTTCGTGAGCAAAAGTAGACACTTCAAGATCTTCTTTGATCATGATACGTTCGCTCATTTCAATTTGCGTAACACTTGAACCTAAACGTGCAAAGCTTTGTGCTAATTCGCTACCAATTGGACCACCGCCTAGTACTACAAGTTTTTTAGGTGCCTCATCTAGCTCTGCAAATTTATTCCACAATGTATCGCTTGTTACATAGCCAGTTTCTTCAATACCAGGTAGTGGCGGTACAAATGGGCGTGCGCCAGTGGCAATCACAATAGTACGAGCGGTGAGTGTTTGCGTGCCACCGTCGTTAAGTTTAATTTCTACAGTCCACGGGTCTATTAATTTACCGTAACCTTTTACTACATCTACGCCTAAGTCTGTGTAGCGCTCAACACTGTCGTGTGGTGCTACATCTGCAATTACTTTGTGTACACGTGCCATTACTTTTTTGAACGAAAACTGCGGTGTGGCGTTTTCTAGGCCGTAGTTTTCACCATGGCGAATTTGTTCTGCAATTTTAGCGCTTTTAATAACTGCTTTACTTGGAACACAACCGTAGTTTAAACAGTCGCCGCCCATTTCGCCGGCTTCAATAAGGGTTACTTTTGCTTTAACAGCAGCAGCAATATAACTTGTTACCAAACCACCTGCGCCTGCACCAATAACAATCATGTTACGGTCGAATTTTTTAGGCTTAGTGTAGTTTTTGTATACGCGACGTTTTTTAAACACGTTTAAGATTCCTTTAGCAATGAATGGGAAAATGCCCAGTAAAGCGAATGATAAGATTAAGTTGAATGATAAAATTCCAGATAAGCTATCTATTTGCGCCAGTTGCGTACCTGCGTTAACAAATACAAATGTACCGGCTAGCATACCTGCTTGGCTGACCCAGTAATAAGTCCATGACTTTATTGAGGTAACACCCATTAGTAAATTGATTAAAAAGAACGGAAACACCGGCACTAAACGAAGAGTAAATAAGTAAAATCCACCTTCTTTTTCAACGCCTGCATCAATTGCGGCTAAGCGCTCAGGAAAACGTTGTTTAATAGTGTCACGTAGTAAGTAACGCGATACTAAAAAGGCAAGCGTTGCGCCAATAGTTGAGGCAAAAGATGCAACTAATAAACCCTCTACCAAGCCAAACAATGCACCTGCGGCAAGTGTTAAAATAGCGGCGCCTGGTAAAGAGAGAGCAGTTACAACTACGTATAGTAAAAAGAACCCACCAATAACCAACAACGGTGACTGCTCTTTGTAATCGCTAAACTGATCCATTGACCCTTTTAAGCCATCAAGCGTAAGTAGTTGGTGTAAGTCAAAATGAAAGAACAGGCCGACGGCGGCCGCTGCAATCAATAATAAAAATATTTTTTTAATCATGTTCTCTCTCTTAAAAACTATGCGTAAGGGTTAACTTGGCGTTAATTGGCAACTCAGGAAAAGCTAAAGTTGCACCAAAATAACCGCCTTCAAATACTGGGCGCCAGTTTTTTTGATTCGTTACGTTGTTCACATCTAATCGTAACTTGGTACTAGGCGTAAAAGCATAGCTAGTATTTACGTTTAGTGTGTACTGATCACGAATTTTTACTGTCGCCAAAAAGTCTAATGGGTAACTCTTTGTATATAGACCTGAAAAACCCGTTTGCCATTTCGAATTAATTGAATAATTTCCGTTAAAGCTGAACGATTGCTCAGGGATACCCTGTACACGGGTGTTTGAAGGTGCAAAAGCGGTAAAGCTAGGTGCGCCAACACTGGTACCTTCAATAATATCTGGACGTGAGTTGTCAAATGCATCGGCTACTTGAGCTGAATCTTGGCTACTTGCAGAATTATCGTAGCGAGCATCAATATAGCTGTAGCCAGCACTTAGCCAATAAGGGTAAGCATCATAAAATACTTGGCTTTCAAAGCCGGTAGTACGAATGCCGGTATTACTACCATCGCGATTACGTAAACTACGACGTTGGCTGAATACTGCTCCATCGGCGTACCAATCGCTGTCGGTTGGTGCGTATTTTAAACCAAATTCAACTAAAGTATTTTCGGTTGAAAAGTTTTGTGCGCTAATTGTGTTGTCGCCACCAAGAGACGTGCCGCCAGCCATGCTATTTGATGTGGCTTCGTTGTAACTTGCTGCACCATAAGTGGTGTAATCACCATTCAATCGGTAGTTAAAGCTTATTTGCCCCGAATGTAGCTTATCATTAATGCTATCGCGAGCTGCAATTTCACCCTCTGGCGCAATTGGGTCGTGCGCGTCTACGTCATAAAAATCAATACGGTAGCCAACGCTTGTATGAAACTTATCTGTCCAATCAGAATCTTGCTGAATAGCAAAACCTGTTTGCCATGAGCGCGAATCGGTAGTGTCTGATAAGTTAAAGTCGCCACTGCCGTCATTATTAATATCATATTGACCACCAGGGGATACAAATACACCTGGGCTAATTTCAATTAAACGCGCTTGTTGTACATCAGTTAAAGGAATGCGGCGATTTGAAATTGGGCCAGTTAAATCAATAGGTAAGTCGGCTTCTGTTGTAAATTGGCTGTAGCCTAATACGCGGTTATAACGCACATCAAATGCAAAAATTGTTTGCTGGTCGCTATTCCAAAGATAGGTAAGCTCGGTACGGTTTTGCGCGGTATCGGCACCATCTATAATTTCAACAAAGCTATTTTGTGCAATTTCTTCGCGTTGTAAGTGCTGAAAATACGTGATGTTTTTAATGGATGCGTTGTTGGAAAGTTCACGCTTATAAATGCTGTGTAGTAAATAAGTAGTGGCTTCGTTCTGATTATCAGGATCGGTAAGTACTGTACTACGGTCTATTTTTACTTGCCCAGTTGGTGAGATTATTGAACCTGCTGCCGGTACTGTGCTGCCATTTGCTTGCACGCCTTGGCCGGTAATATAAAGGCCATTATCTATTAGCGCTTGAGTAGGGCGGTTAATACCTGCGTTATCGGTAAATTCAACTTGGTATAACTCAAAGTTAATATCCCAGCTGCTCTTGTCATCGGGTAATACGCGTAATGATGCAAATAAGCTGTCGCTCTTTGTGCCCGAAAAGTCGTAGTAGCTGCCGTTATCTATGTGTTCAGCGCTTACTCTAAAACCTACTTTGTCTTTTACAATGGGTGCACTGTAATCCACTAAAACACTGTACTGATCCCATCGACCTGCAGATACAGTTGCTTTGCCTTTACTTTCGTCAGTTGATGCTTTTTTAGAATGTAAGTTTACAAAACCACCGTTGCGTTGGCTTGAGCCAAATAATACCGGCGGCGCGCCTTTTACCACGTCTATCTGTTCTATAGAGTTGAACGATAAGGGCACACCAAAGCCGTTATTACCGGCTTGGCGGCGTGTGCCATCTTGAAAAAGCTCACCTAATTGCCCACGAATAGTAGGTAAACTGGGTGCCCCAAAACCACTGGCTGAATAGGTATTAGGGCTTACTGCAAGTACATCTTGTAAAGTCGTAATATTGAGTTGTTCTATTAACTCGCTTGAAATTGGTGTGACTGAGCGGGCTATATCTTGTAGGGCTAAGTTGTCGCCAAAAGGGCCGTCTACAGTGGCGTTTTTAACCGAAAGACCTTGAGATTTAATAACTTGGCCTGCCACCTCAATGCGCTCTATTGCGCCATCTTTTGTTGTTTTTGATTCTTCGGCTGCAAAAGCATTAAGTGGTGTATTTAATATGGTGGCTAGGGAAAGTGCTAAATATGCGTGTTTCAAACGTTTTCTCTCTACGGTTAAAATGTTGTTGGCGATAAAGACCGAAAGGATTAAAAATAACTTTCAGTAAAATTTTGATTCTTTTTGTTTTTTAGAACATAACAAAACAGATGCATTACAAAGTTGGTAATTAAGTACTATTGTTTTATTAGTTGATAAAATATTAATACAGCGATTGTATTAGAGTGAATGTAAATATTTGCTTTTAATGGGCTTTTTAAATTATAGACTACTTTTCACCTGCTAACATTTTAAAGTTGTTAACTTTTACGCAGCATTTTTTAATTCCTAAAATAAGCTTCACTTTTATTACTACAAAGCTTAATTACTTTTTTATTTAAAATAATTAAATTTTTTTGAAATAAAAAATAACTTATACGGTCTAGCTTACTTCAACGTTTATTAATATTCATTTAAGGAAATTTTATGACAGGTTCAATGAGTTCTGATGTGCAAAACCGTTTGCAATGGTCACTTTTATCTTTGCGTTTAGGCGTATTTATTGTAATGGTTATGTGGACGTTCGATAAATTCGTAAACCCTGGTCATAGCGCACGTATTTTCGAACATTTTTACGGTATTAGTGGCTCATCTGACATAGTTGCTTATGTTATCGGTGCTCTACAACTTGTATTAGTATTGGCATTTTTAGCGGGTATTAAAAAGCGTATAACTTACGGTATCATTTTTGTAATGCATGGCTTATCAACGCTTTCTTCGTACAACCAGTATATAGATGGCTTTAATAACTTATTATTCTTCACTGCATGGCCAATGTGGGCTGCGTGTTTCGCACTTTACTTATTACGCGACCAAGACGTAAAATTTACTGTAAAGTAATAAAACAATAGCTATACCCTTAAGGTTGTAGCTAAAAATACATTGGGCTGAGTTATTTACTATTTCAGCCCAATGTATAGCCTTTGAGCACTTCTTCTAATAATCCAATTTCTTTGTCATCTTCTAAAAATAATCCTTTTTATATTATTTCATCTTAAATATTGCGTTAGATCAAAGTTAATATATTTGTAAGAACAATATCGACAGCTTTAGTTTATGTTAGCTATACGGTTAGTAGGTTTTAATTACCTCAAGTTATTCAACTCAATGTTGTATAGAAGGCTCGTATGGAAAAGGTTAAAATTTTGTCGGCGCATCAGTCATCAAATCGTTCAGAGAACAAGTCTTCACACAATCAAAATTGCGATGAATGGAGCAAGCTTGATTTAGTACAATTACAAGCAAAGCTAAAAACATCATCCGACGGGTTAAGCCAAGCTGATGCCACACAAAGATTGGCACAATATGGACCTAACGAACTAGTTGAAGAAAAACCAAATTTATTACTCAAGTTTTTATCTTACTTTTGGGGGCCAATACCGTGGATGATCGAGGCCGCTATTATTTTATCGGCGCTTGCTAAGCACTGGGCTGATTTTTTTATTATTCTTGTATTATTGCTGTCTAACGTATTGGTTGGCTTTTGGGAAGAGCATCAAGCGGGTAATGCAATTGCTGCATTAAAAGCAAAATTAGCCAACAAAGCACGCGTTCGCCGCGATACTCAATGGCAAAACTTAAGTGCCAGCGAACTTGTACCGGGTGATGTTATTAGAATGCGGATGGGCGATATAGTGCCTGCAGATGCGCGTTTGCTAAATGGTGATCCAGTAGAAGTAGATCAATCATCACTTACGGGTGAGTCGTTACCGGTTGTAAAGTCGGCGGGTGAAACTGTTTATTCGGGCTCTATTATTCGCCAAGGTGAAATAGAAGCAATAGTTTACGCAACCGGCGCTAATACCTTTTTTGGTAAAACAGCACAGTTAGTGCAAGGGGAGCGAACCGCAAGTCATTTTCAGCGTGCGGTGCTTAAAATTGGTAATTATTTAATAATGCTTGCTGCGGCTTTAGTGCTGCTTATAGTTATTGTTGCTTTGTTTCGCGATGATCCAATGATCACCACATTGCAGTTTGCACTGGTATTAACCGTTGCGGCAATACCAGTCGCAATGCCAACAGTGCTATCAGTTACTATGGCTGTAGGCGCTCGTTTATTGGCTAAAAAGCAAGTGGTTGTAACGCGTTTAGCTGCAATTGAAGAGCTAGCAGGTGTTGATATTCTGTGCTCTGATAAAACAGGCACATTGACACAAAACCTATTAACGTTAGGTGACCCGTTTTATATCGAAAACTCAATAAATAAAGGCTCTGCTGAGCAAGTTATATTGTACGCGGCATTAGCATCTCGCTCAGAAAATAACGATCCGATTGACTTAGCAGTATTACAAAGTGTTAAAGCTGAGCAGCATCTAGATTCTTATCATATAGAGCATTTTCATCCATTTGATCCTGTGAGCAAACGTACTGAAGCAATCGTTAAAAATGATGATGGCAAAACATTTAAAGTGACCAAAGGTGCACCGCAGGTTATTTTAGCTTTGTCGGCTAATATTGAGGCAGTTAAAACTCAAGTTGAGGCATCAATAGATGAATTTGCAGCACGTGGGTTTCGCTCTTTAGCGGTTGCTAAAACAGACGAGCAAGGTAAATGGCAATTTATAGGTGTATTGCCGCTTTTTGATCCACCGCGTGAAGAAGCAATACAAACCATTGCCGATGCAAAAGAAATGGGTATGAGCGTTAAAATGGTCACGGGCGACCAAGTGGCCATTGCGCGCGAAACTGCAAGTAAACTGGGTTTAGGGACAAACATTCTTGATGCTAGTGGATTTGGTGCAACTGAGCATCATCAAGCCACACAGTTAGATGACTCAATCGAGAGCGCTGATGGATTCGCGCAAGTATTCCCTGAGCATAAATACTATATTATTGATGTGCTTCAGCATAGAGGGCACATTGTTGGCATGACAGGAGATGGCGTAAATGATGCGCCAGCACTTAAAAAAGCTGACTGTGGCATTGCTGTATCGGGTGCTACAGATGCAGCGCGTTCAGCAGCATCAATTGTGTTAATGACCGATGGCTTATCGGTTATTATTGATGCAGTTAAAGAAAGCCGAAAAATATTTCAACGCATGAACAGTTACGCTATTTACAGGGTTGCTGAAACACTGCGCGTATTACTTTTTATGACAATGGCAATATTAATTTTTAACTTTTATCCGTTAACAGCAGTCATGATTGTGATGCTTGCTTTACTTAACGATGCCGCCATTTTGTCTATTGCATACGACAATGTGCATTATCAAAATAAGCCCGAAACATGGAATATGCGGCTCGTTTTAGGTATTGCATCTGTGCTGGGAATTGTAGGGCCAATTGCAGCCTTTGGTTTATTTTACTTGGGAGATAAAGTATTTGAACTCGACCGTCCTCATCTTCAAACATTAATGTACTTATTACTTTCTGTAGCAGGGCATTTGACTATATTTTTAGCGCGTACCCGAGGTCCATTTTGGTCTATTAAACCGTCTGCTATATTAATGGTCGCCGTATTTGGCACGCAAGTTATAGCAACACTTATTGCTGTTTATGGTATGTTTATGACCCCACTAGGATGGGGGTGGGCACTTGCCGTGTGGGCATATGCTTTGGTGTGGTTTTTTATTAACGATGGTTTGAAGCTAGTGGCTTATCGAATTTTTGATCCGACAGAAGCACCCTTACTAGAGAAGAGTTAGCATATAGGCTTAAAAAAATGGTTATAAGCCAAGTGGCTTATAACCAATAGTACACAAGGGAGTGTATATAAGGTGGTTCAATTATTTGTGAATAGAGTTACTCACAAATAAAAAGTATTTAGTGCATTGCATCGTTATATTGCTTTGCTAAGCTTTGTTTTTGCCCTTCGGTTAGTGCTTTACCAGCCAATTGAAATACTTCGTGTTCTTCTTCGCTTAAGTGATGATGTACCAAATGGTGCAGCTTTTTAGCTGCAACTAACCATGCAGACGAGCTCATTTCGGTATCTTCAAGTTGTTCAATTAATTCATCAATTTCGTGATGTTCAGCTACGCTGTGGCGCGCTTTTTCATGAGTTAAGTCATCAAACATAAGTGGGTTATAAAAGTAACGTTCTTCAAATTTTGCGTGTTGTTCTAGTTCTGTTTTTAGCTCGTCCATTAGCGTGTGGCGCTTCTCTGTTTCGCCGTGCGTTTGAATAAGCGCATCTACTAATTCTCGTTGTTTGTCATGATCGTGACGTAGTGCTTCAAAAATATTCATAACTAATCCTTTTACAATTTATTTGCTTATATCACTAATGTGCAAACTAAATGCCAAATATTAAGTTGATGTATTTTATTGCTTTTATTTTGATTTTTTATTTTTATGCTCATATCACTGTAAATTTTACAGTGATATGAATGCAATAATTTCAGGATTTTACATAGTTCAATTATAAAGGGAGTATAAATCCCTACAGAACCTTACAAATATTTACTGGTTGTTTATTTTATTGCAGTGATAAAGTAGCAACATTATTTAGGTACAACCTATATGTATTACTCCCACATATAATACATATAGGTATAAATGCAGGTAGCACGTTAACTGAATAGGATAGTTTAAGGATGAACATAAAAAGCCCCATCGCCGCATTATTGCTGTGCGCTTTACTAAGTGCGTGTAGTACAACCTCGCGTTCTGACCCTAACTTATGCATTGAAGAGGCTGAAATGGTTGATCGAAATGGCGCTCAAACAAGCTCAGAAGTTTATAATGAATGCATTAGCGCACAAATTAAAAAGGATGATAAAAACGACACTTTTTTTGATGCTATCGGTACGTTCTTTTTTGAATTTTTTGTAATGGTGGTAGAAAAGTAAATAGGCTAACTTGCAGCTGTGATTTAAAGTAAATAAGTTGCGTAAAAATAGGATTGGTTATGAAGCAATTGTTGATAGTAATTCCACTTTTTTTATTACTAAGCGCTTGTGCGGCACAGCCTTACGCAGGCTCGGCAAAATGTATGGAACAAGCAGATATTGCATACGAAACCGATACACGTAAAAATGGAACATTAGATAATGAATGCAAAGCTACAAAAGTAAATACGCCTAATAAAGAGCTTGAGAATCATGGCTTGGTTGATAGAAGCCTTTTGCAGCTAATCGTTGGCTTTTTAAATGGTGTATTTCAATAGTACATATACAGTAAAAATATAACTAAATAAGGTATGTATGAGGGAAGAACTAAGAGCAAAAATAATTACCGTATGCGATAAAAAAATAGCAGTTAAAGGAGAAAATGTAGGGCTTTCTTTTTATGCATTTTTTGCCAATAAAAACGACGATCCAGAGCTACTTATGGAAGCTGCTACTTGGTGGATACACACCCATAAATTAGATCATTTTGTAAAAGCACATAAAATTAAACAAATGGTTTTAGACGAACTTTAGTCAAGTAAGTGAGCCAATACTTTTAGCTGTGTTTATTTAATCAACTACGATTTGGTTTCTTCCGTTTTCTTTTGCTTTATAAAGTAATTTATCTGCATGCTTAATAAGAATATCGAGTGTGCTTTTTAAAGGGCTACTTACAGAGGCTCCTGCACTAAAAGTGATTTTTGTATCTGTAGGAAAGTCTTCTATATTACTGTAATGCTCGGCGAAGCTAATGGCGAGTCGGTTAAATATATCGCGAATTATTTGTTCATCAGCCGTATTTAGTGCAAATAACCATTCTTCGCCGCCGTAACGGCCAAACTGATGATCATTACAGAGTGTTTCTCTTGCAGCTTTTGCAAAGGCAATAAGAACTAAATCGCCAACATCGTGACCAAAATGGTCGTTAACTTTTTTAAAGTAGTCTAAGTCAACAATTGCTATAGTCATTTTACCTTCACTGAGCTTTGCTTCTGCTGCGCGCATTATTCCTCTTCGATTAGGGCAATTTGTTAGGTAATCTGTTAATGAAATATCGTGATACTTTTGACGTTGTCGAGCTTGTCGATAAAATAAAAATAATGAAACAATCACTAAAATAAACGCAATAGCAGCGCTAAGTCGCCAAATTATTTTTTGATGATATTCTTCTTTAGCTTGTAGCTCACTAATATCTTTTGCGTACTCTAGTTGCTGTATTTTTTCTTCTTTTTCTTTTACTTCAAACTGTATCTGTAGTGTTTTTATATTATTTTCACTGGTTGCTTCGTAGTGTTTTTTTGTATAAAGGAGCTTTTGTTCAATTGCTTCAAAAGCCTCGTCAGTGTAGTTAAGGCGTCGCTTTAGCTCATAGCGTTTACTTAAAAAATCGGCTTTATAAATACTGCGGCTGAATTTATCTAATTTTAAAAACACCTCATCGTTTGCTTCATTTGCTTGATCAATTAAATCTAGTTTTATATATATGTCAGCTAACAAAATGAGCGATGCGAGTTGCATATCATAAACACCTGCAGAACGAGCAAGCTCAATGTTTTCTTTAGTTAAAGTTAAAGCTTTATCGTAGTTTGCTTGTAAGTACTCAATACTGGCAATTGAGTACTGAGCAAAGGTTAAGCCTTTTTGCATATTAACTTTTTTGAAATAGAGCAATGCTTTGTCTAGGTATATTAAGGCATCTTTAGGTTTCTTAATCTCCAGCAATACATTGCCTAAACTCCAATATGCTTTTGAGGTAAAAAGCCCATCTTGCGTTTGCTCATATGCCGCAACCGCTTTTTTTGCATAATATACGGCTTTGTCTTTTTCGTTTAGATAATTATATGCATCGGCTATTTTTCTAAAAAAGTATCCTTGAGATGCTGAATCGTCATCTTTTAATGCTAATTCTAACCCCTCTAGTGCAACATTTAGGGTCTTTTTCAATGCATCTGTATCGGTGTAATAGTAAGCAAGTGCTCGTAAAATAATGATTTTTTCTTTAGTTGAATGCTGTTGCAAGCTCTCTTCTAATTTTGTGGCTAGCGTTTGTGCTGGAGCTGGGTTTGGCTCCCTAGCTAGAGACTTGAGTTGTGATTCGAGAAATAATAAATATACACTTTTTTGGTTTGGTAACTCTTTGTTCTTTAAGTAATAGGATAAGTGTGTGTTTAACGCTTCGTATTTTTCTTGTCTAAAAAGTAACTCCGCATACAAAGCGGCCGCTTCTAGATGAAGGTTTTCCCAATTTTGCTCTTTGCTTATTTTAAACGCTTGAGTGAGTTTGTCTTCATTTTGAAGATAGTCTAGTTCATTTAGTTTTATGTTATTGATGAGGGTTTGAGTCGTGTCAAAGTCTAGCGCATGTAAAGTTGCACTTAATGAATCGCCGTTAGCTGAGGCAGGCTTACTTAAAAATAAAAATAAAATGAGAACAATATACTTTGCCCACAAAGTATTACTTAAAATCTTTATTTGTGTATTGTTAGCCATGTTAATCCTTTGCTGACTTATTTTTATTATTGAAATAATTATTCACATTGCTTAATAAACTTGGGTTTGAACAATTTTTTATACTCATCATTGAAAAAATAAGACCATAAACAATATCAATTTAATTAATAAAAGCCAATATTTGTACGTTTTAGTGGTAGCGGTTTATGTGCTTTTGTTAAAAATCTGCGGCTACTTCAAATTCTAATCGTTTATCCGTAATAGGGTGAGTAAATGCTAAGTATTCTGCATGTAAATGTAATCTATCTGCTTTTTGCCCGTAATGTGTGTCGCCTATAATTGGCATGTTTAAACCTAAGCTGTGCGCGCAATGCACTCTTAATTGATGAGTACGACCTGTTTTAGGATATAACTGTAATCGGGTAATATTGTTGTTACGCTCTAAAACGTGCCAGGTAGTAAGTGATGGCTTACCGTGTTTGTAACACACCATTTGGCGCGGTTTATCATCAAAGTCGAGCACTAAGGGTAAATCAATTACTCCGCTATCCTCAGCTACGTTACCATTAACTAATGCGACATAACGTTTATCTATAGTGCGGTCAATAAATTGCTTTTGCAGTGCTTTGTGCACGCGTTTATTAAGTGCAATCATCAATAACCCAGAAGTCGACATATCTAATCTATGTACAATTAGTGGGCCCGAAGCCTCTGGAAACTGCGTTTTGATTCGCATATAAACTGAGTCTTCAATATTTACGCCAGGCACAGATAAAAACTCAGCGGGCTTATTTACCACAAGTAAGTCGTCATCTTTATAAACAATATTTAAATCTTTACCCTGAGCTGGGTTGATAAGTAGCGGGTTATCTTCAACATCTAAACCCTTTAGCATGTGCCCAAGTATTGGTTGGCATTTACTGTAACAAGAAGGGTAGTAGTTTTTATGTTGCCTAATTGCTGATTTAGGTGCTGCTCCCCACCAAAACTCAGCCATAGCAAGTGGTTTTAAACCATGCTTATAGGCGTATTGTAATAATTTAGGCGCAGCACAATCGCCAGCACCCGAAGGAGGAGTGTGCTCAGGCAGTGCTGCAAATATGGCATTTAAGTCTGTAGTTTCTCCATTTGCATTTAAAAATTGGTACTGTGCAAATAGCTTTTTTTGTAAGCTTTTAGAAAGCGTTTTACGGCGTTTTTTTAAATGAGCAATTTCATCAGAAATATTGATGTGTGTTTGCTGCAGTGACTCGATTATATTTTGCCAATAGGTTTTAAGTGCCAGCAGTTGCTTTTTTTCTACGATACTTTGCCCTGCAAGCTTATTTTTTAACTGCTCAAAATCACTTTCGCTAAGCTCTAATTTGCCTTCGGTACGTTGTATTTTTCGTTGCTGGCGACCGGCTTGCATTACTGCCTGTTGGGCTAATAGTGCTTGCTGGTAGCTTTGTGTTGCATCATCAAGTTTGCTATTAACTTCATGCAGTTGTTCGCTATTTTCTAATTGCTCAATTTGAGCATTAATATCGTTAATTATTTTACTTTGAGCTAAATAGCTATCGTCTTGCAGTTGCATGCTAGAAACTGGCGGTACAAAGCTAATATTGGCTTTATCACCTTCAATTTGCCCCGAATAAGCACTTAAAAAGCCTAATTGTTGCTTAGCATTTTGCACCACTAAAACCCCAAACATTTTACCGGCATTTTCTGCTTTTAAATGCGTTAACGTTTCAAGTTGTTGCTGTAATTGTTTTGTGGCTGCTACAGCTAATGGTTGCGGCTCGTAATAAAAAGGGAAAGTAAACTTTTCAGGAAGCGCGAGAGAATCAATATTTTGAGAAAATAATGTAAAGCACGAAGCAGAATTTGACATAGAAGTAAGAGAAAAACATTCAGTAAAATAATTGAGCGCATAATAACATATTCATAGTTAAGCCACTAAAAATCTCGCACCCGCATATTCATAAACACTTTAAAGCGGACATTCATGTTTTATGTATCAGTATGGGGGCACAGCAAACCTAGTAGTACCGTTTGTTAGTAAAGTCTCAGTAGCAATATATCTATTATTATCAAAATACCTAAGCTTATCGATTCTCAATAATTGAGCGCATTTCGAAACGATGACTTACTTGATAGATCAGAGGCGAAAAATCAATTTACAGAATAACTGAATATTTAGGAGTTCTATATTATGAGTCAAAATATCGCAAGTTTTATTACTAAAACCCTTGAACAAGCGGGCGTAAAGCGCATTTGGGGAGTAACTGGCGATTCACTTAACGGCATTAGTGAAAGCCTGCGAAAAATGGGAACAATTGAATGGCTAGGCACACGTCATGAAGAAGTTGCCGCATTTGCAGCTGGTGGCGAAGCACATTTATCAGGCGAGCTTGCGGTGTGTGCGGGCTCTTGCGGCCCAGGTAACCTTCATTTAATTAATGGCCTATTTGATTGTCAGCGTAATAATGTACCGGTATTAGCAATTGCCGCACATATTCCTTCATCTGAAATTGGCAGTAGTTATTTTCAAGAAACCCATCCGCAAGAATTATTTAAAGAATGCAGTGTGTATTGTGAAATGGTTTCGAGCCCCGAGCAAATGCCGTACCTGCTAGAAACCGCAATGCGACAAGCAATACTAAACAAAGGTGTGAGTGTACTTGTGCTACCTGGCGACATTGCATTAAAAGATATGCCTAAAGCTATTAAGCCAAAATGGAACGTGCCAAAACCAGCAACTTATACCCCCGCTTTATCTGATATTGAAGCAATGGCGACTCATCTTAATAAAAGTAAAAAAGTAACCTTGTTGTGCGGCGCTGGTTGTAAGGATGCCCACGACGAAATTGTTGCGCTAGCCGAAAAATTACAAGCACCGATAGTGCATGCTATGCGTGGTAAAGAATTTATTGAGTACGATAACCCTTATGATGTTGGTATGACTGGATTTATTGGCTTTGCGTCGGGCTATCATGCAATGCAAGAAGCCGATACGTTAC
The DNA here is from genome assembly GCF_015864265.1 of Pseudoalteromonas sp. NZS37. Taxonomy (NCBI): domain Bacteria; kingdom Pseudomonadati; phylum Pseudomonadota; class Gammaproteobacteria; order Alteromonadales; family Pseudoalteromonadaceae; genus Pseudoalteromonas; species Pseudoalteromonas sp. NZS37. The sequence goes on from NZ_JADYXL010000003.1 coordinate 194,575, forward strand.
TTATGATTGGTACTAGTTTTCCTTATCGTGCTTTTTATCCTGAAAATACCACCATATTGCAAATCGATAATCAGGCTGCGTCACTCGGGCGACACGTGCAAATTGACTGTGGCGTGTTAGGGGATACTAAAAATTCAGTGACCACATTGCTTGATTATATTAAAGGTGAGCGGACAAGTTCGCACTTACAAAAATGTGTTAGAAACTACAAAGAGTCTCGACAAGATCTTGATGAACTAGCCAGTGGCAAAACCTCGCAAAATTTAATTCACCCGCAATACCTAACGCGTTTACTCAACGAGCAAGCGGCTGACGATGCTGTTTTTACTTGTGATGTAGGTACGCCAACAGTGTGGGCTGCGCGTTATTTGTCAATGAATGGAAAGCGCCGCTTAATTGGATCGTTTAACCATGGCTCTATGGCAAATGCCATGTCGCAGGCAATGGGGGTTCAATCTGTAGATAGAGACCGCCAAGTCATTGCAATGTGTGGTGATGGTGGCTTTTCGATGTTAATGGGCGATTTAATCTCACTTAAGCAGCTTAATTTACCAATAAAGATTGTTGTTTATAATAATCGCTCACTTAGTTTTGTGGCTATGGAAATGAAAGCCAGTGGGTTTTTATCAAGCGATACCGATTTAGAAAACCCAAGTTTTGCTAAAATTGCAGAGGCCTGTGGCTTAAAAGGGATTCATGTGGACGACCCTGAAAAACTGCCATCGGCAATGAACGAGATGATGAACCACTCAGGACCTGTTGTTTTAGAAGTCGATACCGCAAAACAAGAGCTTTCAATGCCACCGCAAATCAAATTAGAGCAAGCAAAAGGCTTTAGCGTTTACATGATGAAAGCGCTGATAAATGGCAAAGGTAACGAGATTGTAGAGCTTGCCAAAACTAACTGGTCACGCTAGTTAAGTTACTTCCCTATTGAGTATTTTTGCTCAATAGGGAAGTGTAAATTAGAAGTAGGATATGATTAAAATGGAAGGTTTTTTAGTATAGTGTTGGAATCACTACGATGCTTTTGAGCTCACTCAAGTGCGATGTAAAGAGCTAAAACACTTAGCATTGGCATCAATTGCTACTTGGTCGTTGTTTTAGTTTAACGTTTCACTCGCTTTACTCAATCAAAGTAAAGCGAGCGCTCAGTATCACTTACAAACTCTTTTTAGGCGGTAGGGCTACGTTGGCAAATATTAGTCCTGCAACAAGCGACATAAATATTAAAAACGTTTGTTGGCCTATGTGCTCTGCATATACAAAGTCTTGACCTTCAATTAGTGAGTTTAAGCCAATATAGGTTTTGCTACCTGGTACTAATACAATCAAGCCTTGCATGGCAACAATAGAGGCCGGCGCATTAGCAACGCGGTTAAACAAGTTACTAAATATACCCACCGATAAAGCACCTACAAATGTACCTAACGTGTAATCAAGGTACATAGCCGAGCCAATACTGGTGCCATACGCTATAAAGCCAGATGCAATAGACCAAACTGCATGTTTAAGTTTGGTTCTAAAAATCACGATTAGGCTGCTACAAAGTAAAAATATAGCTAGCCATGCTGTCCATTTTGGTAATGGCTCAGGTTGTACAAAATCGGCTTGCCCAAAGAGTGCAAAGCCAATACCTATGCCAATAAAACCGCCAAAATACAGTTTAAATAGCAGCATAAACGAGTCCATTACCCGCGCAGTGCCCGACACTAAATGCCGTGCGGCAAGCTCTGCTAAACCAAGCGCAAGTGCTAAACCAGGTATAAACACAATAATGGCCGAAAGTACCACTAAGCGTATATTTATCTCAGGTGTTATGTATACGCTTACTGCACACGCAAGTATTGCTGATATTATTGCCACTAATGGCTCAAGCATATGAGCTACGCGTTTTGAGCGCCCAGACCAAAGCACAAACACATAAACAACTAAAGTAAGTAGCGATGACCAAATAACATCAGTCCAGCTAGTACCCATTAACATTGCAAACGCACCACCAGAAGTTGCAAACGCAACGCCCGTAACAAGTTTATTGTATGGGTTTGGCATTACAAAAATAGCGTCTAGTTGCGCATCAACTTCTTGTAAACTTAGCTTGTCGTCAAGCATTTGGTTTACAAGGTCGTCGGTGTCGGCAAGTGAGCCTAAATCGTGATCGCCAGGGTCTACACGTGCTACGTGGGTGTACTCGTCTTCGTGACCATCGGTCCAAATAACAAACGTTACAGAGGTTGGCGACATAACAAACGACGATTTAAGTCCTAAGTATGTAGCCACTTCCATTAGGTGAGCTTCTAGGCGGTAAGCAGGCGTACCATATTTGTGAAGCATCTTACCCAATTTAACGATAAATTTGCGTTTTTCTGTAAAGGTTGCAGTTTTCAAATCTTTTTGGACCAAATATTGCGATAACTAAGCTAAAAATATAGACAATACAGCTAAAAATGCCCACGTTTGATGGGCGCGATTTTAAACACTAATTGGTGTGTGTCTAGTCATTTTTAATCTAATTTTTTATTTTTTTCGGCTATCCATTGCGACATGTATTGAGTGCTGCGCATTGTATGATGTTTGAGCATTTGACCGGTGAAGTTTTTTTCGCGATGAGCGTTTAAATCACTACTTATTGAATCGACTTTTTGAATTAACGCAGCGCTCAATTGTACTTTGTTGTAGAGCGTATTAAGGAGCGTGTTGCCATCTTGCTGCGCTTGTTCAAAGTCACTTTGATTGTTGTGCATTTCAATGGCAGCGTTGGCAAAGTCATCGGCGGTGTTGGCTATTTTACCCGGCCATGGTAAACCGTTATGCATGCCCTCTGCGCCAATATTGGTGGTAACGCTGGGTGTTTGCATAATCATGGCTTCAAGCAATTTACCTTTAATGCCTGCACCAAAACGCAGTGGTGCTAAACATACGCGTGCGCTTTGCATTACATCAAACGCATTATCGGCCCAGCCTTTTATTAAAAACCCTGTTTTAGGGTTATTTAGTGCCGTGGCTTTTGGTGGTGGGTAAGAGCCATAAATATGTAGTTCTGCTTTTGGTAGCTGCTTGCGAATAAGTGGCCATATTTTTTGCAAATAAAGTACAGCATCCCAGTTTGGCGCGTGTCTAAAGTTACCTATGGTCATAAAGTGCTGGCGCTGCTCAAACGTTTTTGTACTTGTAGGCAGTGAGCTTAAATCGACCATAAACGGTAAATGGTGTAATAAACTTGGCTCTATTTTAAATACGCTATTTAGCAGGCTCATTTCATAACTTGAAATAATTAAGCTTAGGTCGCAGCGTAAAATAGCGGCAATTTCGCGTTTTGCTATGTCTGAGTGTAAATCGCTGGTTGTAAATTCACGCTCACCTTTGTGCGCTTCGTGGCGAGCGTTACGCAGACATTGTAAATCTTCGGTATCTAAAATTTTAATTGCGTGTGGGCAATGTTTATCGACGCGCCAGCCAAATTGTTCTTCCATCATAAAACGGTCAAACATGACTATATCTGGATTATAGGCTTTAACGTATTCGTCAAAGCTGTCGCAGTTTAGTGCAATGCTTTGACTGGTTATGCCGAAGTCGTCAAGATTTACCATGTGATCGGTGCGCTGCGCGGGCGTTGCAAATTCAACGTCCCAGTTTTGCGCTCTAAAGGCATTTAATAACGACATCATGTGCGTTCCCGCAGCAGACGAATTTGGCTCTGGCCATACGTAGCCAATTACCAGCACTTTTTTCATTGGCTAGAATCTCTAATTTGTAAGTTTACATTTACCAGTGTTTTTACTGGCGGGGCTGTATTTTGTAGTAGCTCTTGCAGTATTAAAAGGCACCGCTTAGCTATATCAGTTGTACTAATAGCCACGGTGGTTAAGTGATTATTTATAACCGCGCTATTAGGAATGTGGTGGCAGCTCACTACTTTAATACAGTGATGTGTTAATGAGTTAATAGCGGCAATAACACCTTGAGCAATAATATCGTTTGCACACACCACTGCGTTTAATGTGGGGTTGTGTTTATATGCTTCTATAAATGCATTTTTAGCGCTAAGGGCTGTGTTTACTGCGCAGTGAATGGGTGCTAATGGTGTAATGCTGTGTTGCGCACAAGCGGTATTAAAGCCACTTTGTAGTGCTTGTGAGTCGTATAAAGTAAGTTCACTGCCTATAAATGCAATGTTTGTCACGCCTTGTGAAAGCAGATGCATACTGGCTACGTGGCTGGCTTTTTTATAGTCGGGTAATACACAAGGAGCTGCGCTAAAAGGCACTTCGCTCATTACGGTAATTACTTTGTGTTGCGCGCTGAGCGTATCAAGCCATTTGGGGCAAGTATTAGCAACGGGGCAAATAATAAATGCAGCAGCGTTGTATTCTTTTAAGTTTTTAACTGCGTTTGCTTGTAGCTCAAGGCTATTATTACTGCTTACAATCATGGCTTGTAGGCCGTTGTCGTTTAACAAAAGTTGTAGGCTGGTAGCAAGGTGTGCCATAGCTGGGTTAGTTAAATCGTTTATTACTATGGCCACTAAATTTGAGCGCTTTGAGCGCATAGCAGCGGCATCACGATTATAAACGTAACCTAGCTCATCAATCGCTTTTAGTATTTTTTGTTTACTTTTATTGCCCACTTTATCGCTTTGGGTAAGTACCAAGGATACGGTTGATTTTGATACACCAGCACGCTCTGCAACATCAAAAATAGTGACTGATTTGGCTTTGTTATGCATTGTATTTTAAGTACCGCAGTGGTGAATAAATAGCGCTGTAGTTTAGCTTAATCAGCACTATTAAGTCATCTTTTAGAGGTGTTTAACTTACCTTAATACTTTATGAACAAAGCAAAACGTGTTTATATACGCCTATAAGAGTAAAAAATAACAAAAGGATAAAAACATGAGCGCTTTTAGGCTGTTAGTTGCCTTTATTTGTTGTGCGGCATTAGTACCAACAAGTTACGCCGAGCAGGGCTATCAAACCCCATCACCTGAACTTGCAGCATTGGTTGACGCTAAGTTAGCACCCACTAGTTACTTATCGAGCGATGGCCAGTGGCTAGCGCTTTTTGAACGCAAACGTGTAGTAACCCTTGATGAACTTGCAAAAGAAGAGCTTAAGCTTGCTGGTATTAAGCTAAACCCCGCTAATTTTTCGCGCTCTCGTGTGAGTGCCAAATTTAGTGCCGTGGAGCTAAAGCATGTTCAAAGCGGGTCGGTTATCAGTATTAATAACTTACCTAATGGCATTATTCGCTCACCTAAATGGTCATCTAACAGTAAATATTTAGCCTTTGTTGTTGAGCAACCAACCCAAGCCAACTTATGGCTTTACAGCGTTGAAACCAAACAAGCAAAAGAGTTATCTAGCGCTGCATTAAATTCGGTATTAACTGCCTCACCATATAAATGGCTGCCAGATAGCAGCGCCATTGTTGCAAATCTTGCTGTTAATTTTGGTAAACCAAAGCTTGAAAATAACAGCCAAAATGTAGTGCCTGTTATTCAACAAAGTACTGGCGAAAAAGCACCGGCACGTACTTACCAAAATTTATTAACCAGCCCGTTTGATGAAGCACAATTTAAATTTTACGGCCAAGGGCAGCTGGCTTACATAACGCTTGATGGCAATACCCAAGCAATAGGTAGCCCTTCTTTATTTAAATCGTTTTCGGTATCACCTGATTCTACCAATATTTTAGTAGCGGGTATTAATGAGCCGTTTTCGTATCAAGTGCCTTACAGCCGATTTGCAAGCACATGGCAAATATGGGGCATGCGCGGCTATGCATTAGCAGAGCTGGCAAAACAGCCACTTGCCGATAACATTCCACAAGGTTACGACAGTGTACGCACTGGCCGCCGTGATTTTGAATGGCGAGCCGATCAAGGGGCTGAAGTTATTTGGGCGCAGGCGCAAGATGGCGGCGACATGAAAACCGACGTTGAGCATCATGATTATGTTTACAGCTTACGTGCACCCTTTAAACGCGAGCCTAAATTATTTGCCAAAGTAGAGCGTCGTTATTCTGGTATTGAGTGGGGCAACGAAAACGTAGCCATGCTGACAGACTGGCGCTTTAGCGATCGCCAAGTACGTACTTACATAGTGCAACCACGAAATGCCGACAGAAACCGCGTTTTATTTTCAGAGCGTAGTTACAACGATGCGTATAAAGACCCTGGTAATGCAATTTACGAGCGCAACGATTTAGGCGCAAACGTAATTAAAATTGTAGGCGGGCGTTATATATATCTGCGTGGTAATGGAGCTTCAGAGCAAGGTAATATCCCGTTTTTAGACCAATACGATGTTAAAACAAATAGCAGCAAGCGTTTATGGCAATCAGAAGCACCATACTATGAGCGTGTTCGTGCACTGCTTGACGACGAAGGTGAGCGCTTTATTACTATTCGCGAATCTAAAACTGAGCAACCTAACTTTTTTATACGCAACTTAGATAACGACACGCTAACGCAATTAACGACATTTGAGCATCCGTACCCTGCATTTAAAGGCGTAACTAAAGAGCAATTACGTTATAAACGCGACGACGGTGTTGAGCTTTCGGGCACGCTTTATTTACCACCAGGGTACGATAAAACACAAGGCCCGTTACCGGTACTTATGTGGGCTTACCCACTTGAATACAAAGATAAAGCCGTTGCATCACAAGTACGCGAATCGCCTTATGCATTTACCTATATTGGCTATTGGGGGCCAATGCCTTACCTTGCCAAAGGGATTGCAGTGTTTGACGACCCTAAAATGCCAATAGTGGGTATTGATGGCAGCGAGCCAAACGATAACTTTAGAAAGCAGCTAGTATCAAGTGCGCAAGCAGCTGTTGATGTATTGGTTAAAAAAGGCATTGCCGATAAAGATAAAATTGCCATAGCAGGGCACTCATACGGTGCATTTATGGTTGCTAACTTATTGGCTCATAGCGATTTATTTAAAACAGGCATTGCCCGCAGTGGCGCGTATAACCGCACATTAACGCCGTTTGGCTTTCAAGGAGAAGAGCGTGATTTTTGGCAAGCACAAAGTGTGTACGCTAATATGTCGCCGTTTTTTCATGCTGAAAAAATTAACGAACCAATGCTAATGATCCACGGTCAGGAAGATCCTAATTCAGGAACCTTCCCAATGCAAAGTGAGCGCATGTACGCAGCGCTAAAAGGTTTAGGTAAAGATGCTCGCTTAGTAATGCTCCCTTACGAAGCACATGGTTACCGTGCGCGTAAAAGCTTATTACATGTATTGTGGGAACAAGAACAGTGGTTAGATAAGTATTTGCTAAATGATACAGCAGAGCCAGTAGAGGTCATTACTGAACCCGTAGTAGGTACTGGGCAATAGTAATAAACATGAGTAAGCAATAGCGCGGCTACTAATAGCCGCGTTTTTGATTTTAATATGAGAGTAAATTAATGATTGATGTTGCAGCTCTTGCGGTTTTTATTCCTACGTTCTTTTTTGTGTCTATCACCCCAGGTATGTGTATGACCCTTGCCATGACACTCGGTATGAGCATTGGCGTGCGCCGCACATTATGGATGATGATAGGCGAGCTGTTAGGTGTAGCAAGTGTTGCCATAGCTGCGGTATTAGGCGTTGCAAGCGTAATGCTAAATTACCCAGATGCGTTCGCTATTTTAAAGTGGGTAGGCGGTGCGTACTTAATTTATATTGGTATAAATATGTGGCGCGCTAAAGGCAAAATGTCGGTTGATACCTCAAAACCAAGTGACGTAAGTAGGAAGTCGTTATTTACTCAAGGTTTTGTAACCGCAATTGCTAATCCTAAAGGGTGGGCGTTTATGATCTCGTTATTACCGCCGTTTATTAGTGTTGAGCATGCTGTAGCCCCTCAGCTTTTAGTATTGCTTGGTGTTATAATGACCACCGAGTTTTTAAGTATGTTAGCTTACGCAACAGGCGGTAAAAGCTTACGTTTATTTTTAGCCCGTGGCGATAATATTAAATGGATGAACCGTATAGCAGGCAGTTTAATGATACTTGTGGGCGTTTGGTTGGCCCTTGATTAATAAAAAAGAGCCTCTGGCTCTTTTTTATTACACGCAAACTGACGATAAACCGCTTAACCAGAGTGTGTGTGGCTTAATTGCGCTTTTAAAAATGGCGCAGTTTTACTTTGTTTTGACTCAGACACCTTTTGCGGTGTACCTTGTGCGACTATCACGCCTCCCTGTTGCCCCGCGCCTGGGCCTACATCAATTACCCAGTCACTATTACGGGCTACTTGCATATCGTGTTCAACCATAATAACGGTATTGCCAGCATCTACTAATTTATTTAACTGCGACATTAACATTGATACATCCGATGGATGCAGACCCGTAGTTGGCTCATCAAGAATATAAAGTGTGTTACCGCGCTGCGCACGTTGCAGCTCGGTTGCTAATTTAATACGCTGCGCTTCACCGCCAGAAAGCTCAGTTGCAGGTTGCCCTAAACGTAAATACCCAAGACCTACTTGCATAAGTGCATCGAGCGCTCGTAGTATTGCAGGTTCGTTTTCAAAAAAGGTATGCGCCGATTCAACCGTTAAATTGAGAATATCGCTTATGTTTTTATCACGATATGTAACCTCTAGCGTTTGTTCGTTATAGCGCTTGCCATGACATACTTGGCAATGTGAGTAAACGCTAGGTAAAAACAGCAGTTCTATACTTACAAAGCCAACGCCTTCACAGTTTTTACAACGGCCTTTAGCTACATTAAACGAAAAACGACCGGCATCGTAACGGCGCTCTTTTGCTTTTTGTGTTGAAGCAAATAGATTACGCACGTGATCAAACAAACCCGTATAGGTAGCTAAGTTTGAACGAGGGGTACGGCCAATCGCTTTTTGATTTACGGTAATTAGGCGGCTTATATTATTTATACCTTCAATGATTTTTCCGCTGGTGTGTGTTTGCAGCTCTTGTTCGAGTAAGTCGGCTTCGTCGGTTGGCGCTTGTGTTACTACTTTTTGCCCAAGTGCTTCGTAAACAAGTTCTACTAACGCTTGGCTTACTAGGCTTGATTTACCAGAGCCCGAAACCCCAGTAACTGTTGTCATAACACCTAATGGAAATTCTGCATTGAGTTTTTTAAGATTGTTACGCTCAACATCAGCCAATTTTAACCACGCTTTTGGCTGCCTATGCTCCTTTTTTTGCGCGCTGTTTTGAGTAGACTCTTGACTGGCGTTTTTAGCAAAAAGGTGACGACCGGTGTGCGAATTTTTTATTTTTCTTAACCCTTCAACAGGGCCGCTGTAAATAATGTCGCCACCATGCACACCTGCATCAGGGCCTACATCAACAATCCAATCGGCGTGTTTAACAACGCTAACATCGTGCTCAACAACAAATACAGAATTGCCAGCCGCTATTAGCTCATCGAGCGCTTTTAAAAGTGCTTGTGTGTCGGCAGGGTGTAAACCCGCAGATGGTTCATCTAACACGTAAACTACCCCAAATAATTTAGAGCGAATTTGTGTGGCAAGTCGCAATCGTTGTAGTTCTCCGGGTGAGAGCGTTGGCGTTGTACGCTCTAGCGACAAGTACCCTAAACCAAGCATGGTTAGTGCTTCAATACGAGTGAGAATGTCACTGGCAATGCGCTGCGTAACAATGGCTTGCTCTGGATTTTTTGTATTTTTATTTACTTTGGTGTTGGCGGCGTTACTTAATTTTTTAGCAAGTTCGTTTAAGGTAAGTTGAGATAGCTCGCCAATATCGAGCCCTGCAAATTTAACACTTAACGATGCTTGTTTTAATTTTTTACCTTGGCAAGTAGGGCACTGCGATATTTGCATAAACTGTGATACGCGCTTTTTTGTACGCGGGCTTTGCGTAGTAGCAAAAGACTGTAAAACAAAGCGTTTAGCGCTTGAAAAAGTTCCCATGTAGCTTGGATCTTCGCTATTTTTTATCGCATTTTGTGTTTGCTCATAGGTATATTCTGGGTATACCGGCACAGTAGGTGTTTCGTCGGTAAATAAAATCCAATCGCGTGCTTTTTTAGAAAGTTTGTTCCAAGGTGTGTCTATGTCATAACCAAGGGAAGTAAGAATACGGCTTAGGTTTTTACCTTGCCATGCTGGTGGCCACGCTTCAATGGCGCGCTGGCGAATAGTTTTTGTATCGTCTGGCACAAGTAGCTTTTCGGTTACTTCAAACACTCGGCCTATCCCTGAGCATTCTGGGCACGCACCTTGTGGCGTATTCGGCGAAAACGCATCGGCGTAAAGTATGCTTTGCCCTTTGGGGTATTCGCCAGCACGAGAGTAAAGCATGCGTAGCGCGTTAGAAATAGTTGTTATGCTGCCAACGGATGAGCGAACCGAGGGCGCGCCGCGTTGCTGCTGCAAAGCAACGGCAGGCGGTAGCCCTTCAATAGAATCAACATCGGGCTCATCAACTTGATCTATTAACCTACGGGCGTAAGGCGATACTGAATCAAGATAACGGTGCTGCGACTCAGCAAACAGCGTTCCAAACGCAAGCGACGATTTTCCAGAGCCCGATATTCCTGTAAAAACAACCAATGCGTTACGAGGTAAATCAACGTCTACATTTTTCAAGTTGTGAACGCGTGCCCCTCTTACTTGAATGCTATTACTGGGATCAGATAAATCCATTGTTGAGTTTTTATGTGTGCTTGCCATACGTTTATACTCCTGTTTAATCGCGCTTTTTACTTTAAGTTAGCTTTGAATTATTTACTCTTATCACTCGTTATTACCCTAAAGTAGCGCAAGCACACTGAATGAGCGCTTAGTCTGCAATGGCGCAGCCAAAGCGCTGGGTAAATAACGATGATTGTTTGTTTACATAATAGGTATGGAATGCGAAATATAATTTAAACAGTTATTGTTATGTAATTTGTTAAGTAATTTACTAGGTATTTTACTAGGTAATAAAAAGGAACTAACAGTGAATAAAGCCTTAGTGATCATTTTATTGGTGCTTTCGTGGGCAACCCAAGCCGACTCTATCAAAGCGCTAAATGTTGACCGTGCAGTACCAAATAGCATGCACTTATCGTTTGCAAACGATAGCAACATAACCCCTAAAAAAGGGGATTTTAAAATCGTTAATTATGTATTAATGAGCAATGAAGAGGGCGAACGCTGGGCTGTTATAACGCTAACTAACTTATCGTCGGGCAATCGCGAATTAGGCGAGGAGCACTTACTTGCGCTTTTTGCTGACGGCAGCCGATTCATGCCAATGGAATTTAAACTCGGTTTCAAAGGCAACGAAACACAATCGGTAACTGTATCGTTTGCCGATTATAAATTCCCTATTTTAAGTGTGTATTCGAGTAACGATTTATAACTATACCAGCTTTAAAAGGGTATAATTTCTAATCCATAGTTTAAATACTGTTTTTATTCATAACTTTGATGAAGTGTTTGAACTTTCAACGTGTTTTTTATTAACTTCATCGTAAATGTTAATAAATTATAGTCTAACTAAATAGAAAAAGGTGTATGGATGACTTCGTGTAAAGGTAATAGGCAGGCAGTAATTATCATACATGGTATTGGCGAACAAAGGCCTATGGATACGTTGCGGAGCTTCGTCAAAAATTTATTTAGCAAAGATATAAGAAATAAACCAGATAAAATGTCTGCATCTTTCGAGTTAAGGAGGCTCCAGGTTCCTGGTAAAGGGCGATATCAACCTTTAACAGATTTTTATGAGTACTATTGGGCCCATCACATGCGAGATACAAAGTTAAGGCATGTGCTTAGTTGGAGTCGTTCACTGTTACTGAAAAGGCCTAAGAATGTAAGCAATAATTTATTACCTATTTATTATTTTTTATGGATTACTTTCTTCCCTATACTGTATTATTTTTTATCTTCTGTATTAGATTTTTTACAGGGTGGATCTTTAATAAGTTTAACTTCATTGTTAATTGTAATTGGCTTTTTATTTTTTGATTATCACGTTTTGAGAATAATTTATGGGACTATTGATGATGCCGCTCGTTATTTGAGCCCCTCTCCAGATAATATTGAACAACGTAATAAAATTAGAAAAGAAGGAATTGAACTATTAGATAAGCTTCATAAATCTAAAAAATATCGGAGAATTGTAGTTGTTGGTCATAGCCTAGGTTCTGTTATTGCTTATGATTTATTGAGGTTATATTGGGCGAGCATAGAGGTTGAGAAAAGAAAAAATACGAAAAAACAAAAATTACTCCATAGTTTTTCAAGCGATAGCAATAATATTTTATCTTGTCAAAACTATCAAACAGAGAATGAGCGCATAAAGGACTACCAAAATCTTCAAATAAAATTATGGCGCGAACTTAGGGAGAGTAATTGGCCGTGGCTAGTTACGGACTTTGTAACTATAGGTTCACCATTAGCTCATGGGAGCTTTTTATTGGCCAACGATGGCGCTGAATTTGAACAATTAAAAAAGGAAGGGGAATACCCTTGCTGCCCGCCAGTGGGTTCTAACAAGGTTTTTTATAAAAAAAACTACAGAACTCCAGACAATGGTTTAACTACATCAAGCGTACCAACTTACTCAGCTCCATTTATATGCACCCGGTGGAATAATATCTATTTCCCGCACAGAAAAATATTTAAAGGAGACTTGATTGGAGGCCCTTTAAAAAATATTTTTGGAAGAGGGGTTAACGATATTCCTGTTGGTATAAGTGGTTATTTCAAAGAGTACTTACAATCACATACCAAATACTGGTCTTATGATATAGATTCTTTTAAAGATAAAAATAAGAATCATCCTACTCAAGCTGTAAGGGATTCTATGTCACTAGGTCGGCTAAAAAATAATGAGATGTGGCCTGAACCATGATACATTTTAAGTGCTAATTTATTAGTTGTTGAAGTATTATTTATATGTAATAGAAGAAATAAATGAGTATTAAATCTATCGAAATTAAAAACCTATTTTCATATGAATATATGAAAATAGATGATGTTAAAGATATTAACTGTATTGTTGGTAAAAACAATGTTGGTAAGTCAAATATATTAAAAGCTTTAAGGTTTTTTTATGGGAAATTGGAAGGTAAAAGAGAGTTAGGGCCAGAGCTATATTCAAATTACACATCATATGGTTCAATAACTATTGAGTTTGACACAGAGAGGTTACATCGGATAGTTAGATCTTCGGAAGTACCTTATTTTAAAAGAATTAATACTATTTTATTTAAAGATTTCTTTTTAGATAGGGATGAAAAAAAAACTTTATCTAATTTTTTACGTACCGAATCCCAGCTTGTTTCTAGTTATCCATTGACATTACATATAAGAAATGATGGTCTTTCTGAATGGTCGATAAAAAATAAGAACGCTATTGATCTTCTGAGTACAATTTATCCTTTTTTCGAAGTTGATGCGCGGCATATGAACCTCCATGAATGGGATAAAATCTGGCATATTGTAAGTAGTTTGAAAACTATAAACTTTAATAAAATACCAAAGAAAGACGTAGAGTTATTCTTTAACGAAAAATTAGGTGAAAAAAATAAATCTTATAGTCAGCTTATATCAATTGTCGATAATGCCATTTCCACTAAACAATTTACTTATAAAGAAAGAATTTTAAATTACATTAAATTAGGCCTTAAAGGCGATCAATTTGAAATTAACGGAGAGAGCTTAGATTTACAATCAGATGGAACTAACGCTTATAATTTTACAAATACACTTTTAACATTATTGATAGCACTTACTCGCTCAGAATACATATCTCCTTTTATATTTCTTGATGAACCAGAGTTAGGTTTACATCCTAAACTTAATGAAGGTTTGATTAGTAATATACATGAAAATTTTATTAAGTACGGATTTAAAAAGAATGGTGTGAAGATTAAAACTAAAATGCCAAGTATTTTTATATCCACGCATTCACCTAATATAGTTAAAGAAGTAATAATTAAATTTCAGGGTAAGCATCAAGTACTCCATATATCTAAAGATAAAGAGCAGGGATCACTACTAAAAAAATTACATTCAACTTATAAAGATAGTAATTTTTTAAGTACTTTCAGTGATAATGAAGCCAGGCTTTATTTTAGTGATCATATTTTATTTGTAGAAGGTCAAACAGAACTAGAAGCTTTTGGAAACTTGTCATTAAGGATGCATTTTAAACATTTGAGTCGTGTTGATGTATATAGTACTAGTAGTAATACAACTAGTGAGAGTATTAATCCAGGTGCAACTGACGCTGCTATAAAATATCTATTCTTATTCGATGCTGATAAAGCTTATTCTTTCAAAGATAAAGGTAAAAATGAACTTACGGTCCAGTTAGAAAAGAATGGTCGATTATTTAACCTACGTAAGCAAAATCTTGTAGAGCAGAAGATATATTATAAAAAGGGATTCAGTGCTGAATTTAAGCGTTTAAATAAAAATATCAATAATATTTTAGATTTTAGTTCAGAAAGTCACAAAGTGGAAAGGCATAACGTAAGATTTACCGACCAAAAATCATATTTGAATTTCCATTCTAATGTTGAACAATACCTACTGTCCAAAAATGTAAAACTGATACCTAATACTTTTGAAGGGTGCTTAATATGTTTAACAAGTGCTAGTTTATTTTATCAATGGCTAAAAATAGAGAAAAATATAGATCTAACCCTTTTTGTTAAAAAAGCTAGAAAAAATAGCAATGAAAGACGATTAATCGACTTTCTAAGAATAAAGTTTAAAGGTAAATCAGAAACTTTGAAGAGTGAAAAGCAGTTTCGTATCAAAAGTAAGTCTGACACAATATCTGGCTGGGGTATAAAGTACTTTGAGGAGTTAGAAAGTCTGTTAAAAAATTCGGAAAAAAAGAAAAAAACTGATGGTTGGGTTACTCAGTTCCTTAATTTTTCAATTAATGAAATAGAGAGAGAGTCCTTGAATACTAAAATTGAGTTTGAAGAACTTTTTAGTAATTACTTCCCTGAATTACATGATATAATAACAAGGCTTCAATCTGATAGGTAATGGGAACGGTTTAGTTATTAATTTAACTTAATTGTAAGGGCTTGTCCCTTCATGAACTTAATATAACTAGTTCATAAATAAATAAATAGTCTCTCAGTCAGCAGTTCATTGTCAGCGTGTCTGAGTACTCAAGGTCACATGTGCAACTCTGAAAATGTATCAGATTGGAGCAATTGATGAAAACAATTACAAAAAAATATTTCATGGAAAATATTCTAAATAGTAATCCTCCTGGTGATATACCTGATAATTCAATACAAGAGGTTAGGATAGGTAAAGATTTTGCTTACTCTATAGATAAAAAGTTTGAATCATATTCTATAAATAAGCGCCTTACATCTTTAGTTTTTAATAAAGTACCTCTCAATGACTCCGCTGTAGCCTTTCGCCAAGGAATGTCTTATTACGACTTTATGTTTCCTCACAAAAACAACTATAAATTCCTACGTTTAGATGTAAAGTCATATTTCCATTCACTTAGAATTAGAGCGATAAGAAATTGTTTAAAACACTATTTTATGGGGTCACGTTTAACAAATAATACCACAATGGTAGATCAAGCCTTAAAATACTGTACTTATACGATCCCTACAGATTCTAAAAATGTTAAATTTAGTGAAAAAGTTGTGTTACCTATCGGTTTCCCTTCCTCCCCAGTCATCTCAAATATTATTTTTAGACAACTTGATATAGAAATTCAAAAAATTTGTTATAAACATGAAATTATTTATACGCGTTATGCAGACGACATGCTTTTTTCAGCAAAAAAATCAAATATATATATTCATAATGCTTTATTTGAAGAAGAAATATCTAGATTATTACAAAGGTTATCCTTAAAGCTAAATAATAAAAAGACACTCAAGAAGAACCATACTTTATCTCTTAATGGAAACGTTATCGCATTTGGTAAAGCTGGAGGAAGTTTGAGGTTATCTAATAAAAAAGTAAAGTTAATTAATAAGGTAACCTATCTTGCATTAGTAAAAGAAGAATCAGCGGTCTTTATAATGAATAAATTATTCAATGTTAATATCAATAATTATAACTTTCAATTTCAACAAGACGAGATTTTTTTTAAAAAAGTCTGCATGGATCAATTATTTAATAAAGCTGTTGGTTATAGATCTTATTTACTATCGATAATCCAGTTTGATAAAAAAAACAATTGCTTGGAAACACGTTACCGTAAAAAATATTCTAAAATAATTACTCGACTAGATAAATTAATCGATATTTACTCTTAGTTTTTAAAGCTTTCGAAGTAGGAACTTTACAATCTTCTAGATTGAATTGTTTTCATTAGTTTTAATATAAAATTAGGATGACACCCATATTAATTTATACTGAAACCGTAATTGTTGTGCATAACCAATAGAACGATGACAACTGTTAGTAAATAATGGTGGTAAGCCCTTATCACCTCGAATGGTAATCCTCTTCTCTAATTACTTAAATATCGGTAACCCCTTTCAAAACACTAATGAAAACGAATGGGGTCAAATCAGGACTTCACACATCAGGGATCATCAATGTCTGCTTTTGGCTGTGAGTTCAACTGTGAGCGAAAAACTGACTGTCAGCCCCAATTATTCCAAATATTGATTATCTTATAAAAGAAACAACAACGACAACCAGAGTAATAAACCCCGCAATCACAGCCTAATCAATAAGCATAAATTGATGAGGTATTGTTACTTTTAGTGCCTTATTGTTATTTATTGATCGTAATCAATAGATAACCTTTTAATACTCACTACACTTAACTTGCTGAGATGGAGCCGAGTCTATTCTTATGGAGTTGGTAATATCATTGAAAAATATGATTTTAGATTGTGAAGGAGAATAATATGCGAACAGGTAATATTTTATGGCCTACGGATTTTTCTGATACTGCATCACATGCTTTGCAATATGCCATTGAAATGGCGAATTTATATCAAGTAGGCATTCGTATTTTACACATTGTTGATCAGCCTTCAGATAATGAGAATTATATGATCCTTGCGATAACTCCCCAAGAGTTAGCTAAAAATATGGAAGACGCTGCGGCGAGTAAAATGCATGAGTTATTAGGTCAGTTGAATACTGATTTAAAGATTGAAACGGTTATTCGACATGGTGATGCCATTAATGAGATTTTAGATGAGACTAATAGCGGTGATATAGGCATGGTGGTAATTGCCAGTCATGGAAGAACCGGACTTTCTCATTTTTTGAATGTTAACGTTGCAGAAACGATCGCCAATAAAGCTGATTGCCCAGTGTTAATAGTCAAATAAAATTGGCGCGTATCTCTTGTCCCGCTGCGGTCTTAGACGGGACAAAGTGGCCAGCAGGTTGGGTAAAAATGTGAGTTGTGTAAACATCAATACACGGTTTAATTGCCCGAAAGTGAACTTTTCATACTGGGGCAGTACCTGTATGTATAACCTGGTCTTTTCCTCTTGAATTGACTGAATAATGAAGGTCCGCTTATGGCCACTCTCCAACCACTCGACAACATAAAATGTTGATAATAATTGGCAAGGTATTTTAATGTGTCGGATGGCGCTTCGCTTATCTGACCTACATTGGCACAAAGCCGCCTATTTGGATTTTCCCACCGGTAAAATAAAACGTTTATTCAATACTAATACCCTGCTTTAAAAGGTACTTCACTGCTGTATCAGTATGCGGCTTAAACGCTTTCCAACGGCCAATTGCTTTATTGTTAAGTGGTTGGCGTACTTGCATTTTACTTGCAGTAGAGACCGGTGCGGTGTTTAAGTGAAAATCTATACATTGCTCCTGCCACTCTAAGTTACAAAAGCTGACTAACTCTTTAATTTGTTGCTCGGGCTGTGCGACTAATTCTTCGTATTTTACTAATTTTATATTGCTGTGTTGCATGCTGAAGTACTGCATTAGTTTGTAAAAACGGCTGTAAAATTTTGCTGTGTCGAGTAAGTCGAGCGAGTACGCGTAGTAGGGGTTATTAATGGTAAATAATTGGCGATAGTTGCCAATACAGGTGTCCATTGGATCGCGCAGCATACAAATTATTTTGGCGTTTGGCAGTGCTTTGGTTATTAAATCGATATAAAAAAAGTTAAACGGGAGCTTATCAATAAAGTGTTTATGGCTGCCTGTTATTACGCGTGTTGCGTTTAAATAGGTTGACCCAAGCTGATTAAAATCAAGCTCGTAGGCTTTACTGAGTGTTTGAGTGTCGAGTACATACGGTGTTTGCGTTTGGCTTAGCTTTTTAACACTTAGGCCAAAGTCTTGTAATTCACCTGCCGATTGCACGTTGCTGTGGCTCGATAAAATACGCTCAACCAATGTGGTGCCAGAGCGGGGCATGCCTAATACAAAAATAGGTTCGGCTGTTGGGTTGCCTTGTGTTAGCGCTTGTTTGTGCTGTTCACTTAAGAGTTTAATATGTTCAAATAACTCAGTTGAGCTTTTATGATCAAACGGCTGCACAGCACGTTTTGCTACTTTACCTTGCTCTAACGCGTTAAAAGCCTCTGAATATTCACCAATATCTTGATACTCTTTTGCTAAAGCATGGCCAATATGCAGTTTTGCATCGGGGTGTGTTACTTGCTCAAATACATTTTTTAAGCGCTCAATATGGTTGTTTTGCTTACTTACTTTAGTTAAATCACTTAATGCAAAATGACTTTGATGGTGCAGTGGGTTAAGCGCTATGGCATTTTCAAAAGCGTGTTGGGCTTTATCAAATAGTCCTAAAAACTTAGCGCTTACACCGTAGTTATAATAAAACGGGGGTTGAGCTTTGTTAGCCGCTGTAGCCAGTGTAATAGCGCGCTCAAAGTAGTTAAGTGCGTGTTCGTGAATGCCTGCTTGAGTAAGTGCAACGCCAAGTGTGTCGGCATCAAGGGCTTTAGTTATTTGCTTTAATGGCACCGATAGTGCGGTGTTTTTTGCTTTTTGTAATTCGCCAGTAAGTGCGTAACATTTAGCAAGTTGCGTGGTATATTCAATACTTTGGCCAAGGGTAAGAGCTTTTTCGATGAGCTTTATTGCTTTGTGTATTTGCCCAACAGTTAAATTAACCATAGCTAACAAAAAATACCCATCAGCAAAGTCTGGTTTGAGTGTAACTAACTCCACTAGGGCTTTGTGTGCTTGCTCTATTTTACCTTGGTTTAGGGAGTGTATTGCGCTTTGATGAAGTTGCTTTAAATTTGGCTGCATGGTTTTGGTAATTATTATTTTGTAAAAGAAAATAAAAAGGCTCAAATAAATTTGAGCCTTAAAACAGTATTTAAAAAGTGAGACTGTTTAAAAGTCGCTTAAATTATATTTCAAATTTGTAGTTAAATTTAACACCTACCGTAAGCGGGCGATTAATGTAATGGCCGTAGTTACGTTGTATGTCGGCGCCATTAGCTGATGTTATATCTGCATCTGAACGACGAACGGATGTAACCGCGTATTTGTTGAATAGGTTATCAACATATAGCGTAGTTGACCATGCATCGGCTGTTAATTTAGCTGATATATTACTTAAGCTGTAACCTGGTAGTGTTTCGCCGTTATCACGAAGCCCTACTCTTGAAAGTACATCGCTTTGCGCGGTTAAACCGTAGTTAATATCAAGCGTTTTGTCGTTAAACACATCTGTTTGATAGTTTACACCCATCGAAAATTGGTTTTCAGGTGAGCCAGGTAAACGGTCGCCGTCTTCTGCGCCACCGGTACCATCGGCATTAAACAAAAATGGTGCGTCTGATGTTAGTTCTGCTTTTGTGTAAGCGTACGTAGCATAAACTGAAAACGAGTCAGATAAAATAGCGCGGGTTGAAATTTCAATCCCTTTTGCATTAGCGCTGCCTGCGTTTGAAATATATGTTAATTGGCCTATATCTGTAGCGCCCGTGATTTGTGCATCATCCCAATCTACGTTAAATAACGCGGCGTTAAAGTGTAGTTGGCTTCTAAACCATGTACTTTTAAAGCCTAGCTCGTAGTTTGTTGTGGTGTCGGCTTCATATAATAATTCGTCAGGTTTGCCACAGCCTGTTTGTTGATCCTCAACAATTGGATCAGGACAAGACACTAAACCGTTTGAGCCGCCAATTCTGAAACCTTCACTTACTGTTACATAGCCCATTACAGAGTCAGTAAACTGGTATTTAGCATTAAATTTAAATAAGTTACCGTTATCGTCAGCCTCATCTTTCTCGTATTCAACAGTGATCGCATCAGGATCTGCGCCACCATACAGTGTATTGGCTAGCGGAAAGTCAAAAGCCGCTTGCGACTCTATATCGTATTTGTAAAAACGGGCACCAATGGTCACATCTAATTTGTCGGTAACTTGGTAGCCAACTTCACCAAATAGTGCAGACTCAGTGACGGTACTTTTTGTAAGCTCTAAGTATTCTAATGAGTCAGGTCTTAGCTGCTCGCCACCAAAGTTATCGATAGCGAATTGGTCAAACCCAGGCGTAAACTCTCTGCTTGATGCTTCGGTTTCTGTTTTGTTGTAAAAGCCACCCACAATCCAGTTAAAGTCGCTGTCGCCTTGCGACACTAAGCGAATTTCTTGAGTGAAGGTATCTTCTTCGTCAATTTCACGGGTAAACGTTGAAAACGAAGGAAACTCTTCATAACCGTAATCAAGACGAATAAGTAAGTCTGTTTGATCGCGTTGACCGTCGGCATCAAAGCTCGAAATACCGGTTGCCGATACTAGCTCTGCAAAACCTAGGTCGGCTTTTAGTTCAAGGCTTAGTAATTGATCTTTTTTCTCGCGAGGCTCTTCAAAGCGATAAGCTGACTCGTATTTGCCTATTACGTCGCTTAAACCGTTGTTTGCGTTAAGGCTGTTGTAATGAACAATCGAGCGGCCTTCGCTGTCTTGGTTTTGGTAAAAGTAGTTAAGCGTACCTTCAAACGACTCATTTGGTTTAAAGCGAACAGAAATACGACCTGTTGTGGTGGTTTCGCCGTTGGCGTCTTTTACATTTTTAAGGTTGTTATTAACTGCTGAGCTATCGCTCCAATCAGGATCTGGCAACGATACGCCTGGCTCGCGTACTACGTAGCCGTAATCGATAAAACCTGGATCTTCATATACATTTAAGCTGGCGCGTACTGCTAATTTATCTTCAATAATAGGAAGGTTAAATATAAAGCCGCCTTCGCCACCTAAAGAGTCACTTTCTTTTGTTTGAAACAGGTCGCCGTAAACTTCAAGCGATGTAAAATCAAGCTCAGGCTGTTTAAGCATGTAGCGAATTGCACCGCCCAATGTGCCTGCACCATAAAGGGTGCCTTGTGGCCCAATTAATACTTCAACGCGCTCAATATCTACAAGGCGCATATCTACCGAAACCGGAATTTCGTTAATGTAAGTAGATACCGTGCCACCATCTGACGATGGACCAGAAGAGTTTGTATTTAAACCACGAACAATAATAGGTGAGCCAGAGCGACCACCTTGATCGGTGATTGTTAAACCAGGTACCCAGCGTGCAACATCCGCAAGCTCATTGATATTTTGATCTTTCATAATATCTGCATCAAGGGCTGTAATATTTAGCGGTGCATTTTGCACAGAGCCGCTGCGCCTTGTTGCTGTAACTTCGATTACTTCGAGTGATTTGTTTTTAGCTGCAACTTCTTCTTGAGCAAGTGCGGCATTAGGCAATAAAAATACGCTAGAAACAGCGCTCGAAATAGCCAAGGTTAACAAGCTTGGTTTAAACATAAAAAGTGATCCCCAGTTCAAATGTTTTACATTAGTAAATTAAGTTAAGCAGTTTATCAGGGAGTGAAGTAGCTTGGAATATTTAAATTGAATTTTAATTCACTTTTATAGAATAAATATGGTTGATATGTAGGGTTTTTATTTAGTTAATAGGCAATACAAGCAATAGCTTAGTGCTATTAGGTACAGTTAGGTTAAAAATCACACCCTTGTTTAAAGGTAAATAGTCATTCATTTTTTAAAGATGTCTTTATGACGTGCTCATTAAACAAATTATTACATTAAAATTAATAGTTTATAATGTCATTAGTTATGCTTTTATCAGCACTATTAAAGTGTGTTTTTATCCCCATTAAGAGTGGTAGTCGTATTTATAAGTAACTGTGTAAGCTTTTGAGTGAGCGTGTTTGATTGCCGCTTCGTATTCTCTTTTTTTATTTTGTCCGCACTTTTTTGTGCGTGTTTTTAAGGATTAACAATGAGCCAACTATTTTCGCCTTTATCACTTGGGCAAGTAACGTTAGATAACCGTATTATTATTGCACCCATGTGCCAGTATTCAGCCAATAATGGCGCTGCTAGCGATTGGCATACTATTCATTTAGGCCAATTGAGTTTAAGTGGTGCAGGGTTACTTATTTTAGAAGCAACAGCAGTAAACCCAGAAGGGCGTATTAGCTACGGCGATTTGGGGCTTTGGAATAACGAAACCCAGCAAGCCCTGGGCAAAAGCCTAAAAGCAGTAAGACAATATAGCCCTATGCCTATTGGTATTCAGTTGGCGCATGCTGGGCGCAAAGCATCAACTGAAAAACCATGGGACGGTGGCGATGCTATTGCACCTGATGACGTTAATGGCTGGCAAACCGTGGCACCTTCGGCAATTGCGTACGACGCTAACAGCCCAGTGCCAAAAGCAATGAGTCAAGACGACATAGACTCATTAATTAAAGACTTTGTGAGTGCAGCTAAACGCGCTGATGAACTCGGCCTTGATTTAATAGAGCTACATGGTGCACACGGTTACCTGTTACACCAGTTTTTGTCGCCACTTTCAAACAAGCGCGATGACAACTACGGTGGCAGCCTAGAAAACAGAATGCGCTTATTGCTTGATGTGTTTAAAGCGGTAAGAGAGGTATTCCCCAGTAATAAAGCGGTAGGTGTGCGTATTTCGGCAACCGATTGGGTTGAAGGCGGCTGGGATTTAGAGCAATCGATAGTGCTTAGTAAAGCGCTTGATGAACTCGGCTGTGACTTTATTCATGTAAGTACTGCGGGTTTAAGTCCTGAGCAACAAATACCAGTAAAACCTAATTTTCAGGTACCGTTTGCAACAGCCATAAAAGAAGCTGTGAATATGCCTGTTATAGCGGTGGGTTTAATTACACAGGCGCAACAAGCCGAAGATATTATTAGTGAGCAGCAAGCCGATGGCGTAGCACTAGCGCGTGGTATTTTATATAACCCGCACTGGCCGTGGCATGCAGCTGCAGAGCTTGGCGCTACAGTAATTGCACCTAAACAGTATTTACGCTCAAGCCCACATGGGCAGCCATCACCAATTAAGTAAAACGAAGCTTTTTGTAAAAACCCAACCCGCGTTTGCTGGTTGGGTTTTATTATTTTTATAAAGTAGAGACACACATGACCCAAACAGGCGTTTCAGCGCAACCACTTAGCAATACACTCGTTACTATTATTGCTTTGTGTTGCGGTCTTATTGTTGCCAATATTTATTACGCTCAACCTATTATTGAGTTACTCGCCCCAGAAGTTGGATTAAGTGCGCACAGTGCTAGCCTTATCGTATCGCTTACACAAATAGGCTACGCTTTGGGGTTGTTTTTTTTAGTGCCATTAGCTGACTTAATTGAAAATAAGCGTTTAATGCTTATTACTTTAGCTGTGTCGTTTTTGAGTTTGGTGGGTACGGCACTTGCTGACTCACCTAATGTAATGCTTATTTTATGTTTAATGATAGGTATGAGCTCGGTTTCTGTTCAGGTGCTTATTCCGCTTGCTGCGCATTTATCGTCTGACGAGAAGCGCGGGCAGGTTCTTGGCAATATTATGGCGGGTCTCTTGCTAGGTATTTTGCTGGCAAGACCTATATCGAGCTTAATAGCCGATCACTTTGGTTGGCGCGCTGTATTTTACTTTGCAGCAGGGTGTATGGTGTTTATTGCAGGCGTAATTTATTTTGCTATTCCAAGCAGGCAACCTACCCATAAAACAACGTATTTTAAGTTATTAAAATCGCTTAAACAGTTAATGATAAGCCAGCCAGTGCTGCGCCAACGTTCACTTTTTCAAGCATTAATGTTTGCATCGTTCAGTTTATTTTGGACGAGCGTACCGGTTGTGCTTGCCCGTGAGTATGGTTTATCGCAATCAGAAATAGCATTGTTTGCACTAGTGGGTGCGGCAGGTGCTGTAGCAGCCCCAATTGTTGGTCGTTTAGCCGATAAAGGCTATACGCATCAGTTATCGTTACTGGCCAAAGTAATTGCAGCAGTGTGCTTTTTACCAAGCTTATTTGAGCTACCTTACGGCATTATAGTATTGGCATTAACCGGTGTGTTTATTGATTTTGCTGTGCAGGCCAATATGGTATTGGGTCAACGTGCAGTGTATGCACTAGAGCCACAAAGCCGTGCGCGTTTAAACGCTATTTACATGACGAGTATATTTGTAGGTGGCGCAGTAGGCTCGCTTATTGCCAGCCCATTATATGAAGCGGGCGGCTGGACTGGTATTGCACTGGTTGCGACGGGCATGCCGCTTATTTCGTTGATTGGTTATTTGGTTACAACTAAAAAGCAAAGTAGGGCTGTGAGTTAAAAAATTACTGGATACAACACAATAAAGTCACCATGTTGCGTGGTGACTTTATTTAGGTTATTTAGATTATTTGGTAGTTGATTAAGTAGTTTGTTTTTTTGCGTTTGAAAACGAGCTACCAACAGATGCAATAATTACAAGTAAAATAGCGAGCCACTGCCATAAAGTAAGTAACTCACCCAGTATAATAAACCCTGCGAGCGAAGCAATTGCAGGCTCTAAACTCATCATTACGCTAAACCCTTGTGAAGGCATGTTACGCAGTGCAACCATTTCAAGTGTGTAAGGCAGTGCGCTTGATAAAATAGCAATACCAATACCCAGTGGGATAATTTCCCACGTAAACGCGGCGCTTTGCATAATGCCGCCGTAAGGTACTAGCACTATAGCGGCAACGGTCATACCCAATGCGACAGTTGCTCCACCAGAGCTTTGTGTGCCCGTTTTTTTACCAAATAATATATAACCTGCCCAACATGCACCAGCACCAAGCGCAAGCGCTACACCCAATGGATCAAGGCTGTCTTGGCCGCTCATATCAGGAAGCAGAAGCAAAATACCGGCAATAGCACACGCAACCCAAAATAAGTCACGTTTACGGCGTGATGAAAATAAGGCAACAGCAAGCGGACCTGTAAATTCAAGCGCTACACCAATGCCTAGTGGAATGCGCTCAATGGCGTAATAAAACAAAATGTTCATGCCGCCTAAACTTAAACCATACACAATTATAGGAATACGATTACCCGAAGTAGGTAAGTGTTTCCAAGGTTTAAACACTAAGCAAAGTATAAAGGCAGAAAAACCAAGCCTAAGGGCTGTCGTGCCTTCAGGACCAACAATAGGAAAAAGCTGTTTTGCAAATGACGCGCCCGTTTGAATGGTCATCATTGCAAGCAGTACACACACGATAGCCAGTAAATAATTTTTTGAAGATGCTTGCATTTTTATCCTTGAGTTGAGTAACTCTATCAATTAGTTAAATTGTAATGCAGGGAGTATAAAAGCTAAACCCGCCCGATATTAATGGCGGCATAGTATCTTTTTTTAAATTTATAGGTAAGTGTTTGCGACCAAAAATAGCGCAATTAAAAGTATATTAAATAGGGCGGGTAAATAAAGTAAGAGGTAAAGTTAGCAAACAGGCGTTTGCTAACTTTAATCAGTTGGTTAAAAGGCCTTAGTGGGCACTTTTATTAACTAAGCCATCAAGCGAGTAGAGGCCTCGTTTTTCATCATTTTTGCGTTTAATTTCTTCAAGTGCACGCGATTCTACAGCGTCAAATAAAGCATTAATTAAGCGGTTAAAATGTTTGTGCATTGCGGTGCGCGCTGCATTTGCATCATGCGACTTTAGGGCTGTATAAATAGCGGTGTGTTCGTCCATAACGCACTCGTTATTGTTTTTACACACACTGCCATAGTCAGCAACAATTTGTGGGTTTGTTAAACGTAAATCCCACAAGTTAGACACTGCGAATTCAAGTGCTTTATTGCGCGTTGCTCTAGCTATAATTTCATGAAACTCACGGTCGGCTTGCTCAACATAAAGGCCTTTTTCCATGGCAATTAATGTTTTATTTAGTTGCTCTAGTTCTTCTTCTGTAATGCTTTGAGCAGCTAAAGCGGCAATTTCGCCTTCAATTAATGCGCGAGCTTGAGTAAGTTCAAATGCACTGATCTCTTTTGATTTTATAGATGCATTTTTTTGTTCTACTACGTAAACACCAGAGCCGGTTTTAACTTCAACTCGGCCACGTACTTCTAATGCGATAATAGCTTCTCTAATGGTAGGGCGACTTACATCAAACATTTCTGCAAGTTCACGTTCAGGTGGTAAACGACTCCCAGCAGAAAATTCGCCTTGATTTATTAAAGACTCAATTTTATCAACTATGCGCCAAAATAAGCGACGATTACCCATACTTTACCTTCATTACCTTAAGGAATAATGGCCTCTGGGGCCTAAAAGTCAAAACCAACTGTTAATACCAGAGGTTACCTCAAAATTCACTATTATGTCAAAATTCTAACGCGATGTTATGGTTAAAAACCACTATACACCAATGGTTGTATTCTTGTATTACCAATTTAGTTTAAAATAATGCAATTGGCTAGCTTGATTGGTAATGTTTTTATGTGTTAGGTTAGTTTTAAGGTTATTGAATAATAAATATTGGTAATAAACCGAATTTGGGTTGTTAGTGTTAAGTTTGCTGTAGAAGTATTTGATTGCCCATGGATGGGGATCGCTATTTTTAAATGTGTTTGTAAAATGTGTCGTTGTACGAGAGCTATTTAAGCTTTCTTCTGGGCGTTAACTGTCGTTGGTTAACGCCCATATTTTATTTAGTTAGTCGTTAGGGTACACAACCCCAAGCTGTTTGCGAGCTTCATCAAGTACGCTCATTACGTTACTGGCTAAAATGTGCGTATTAACGGGTGACTCAAGGATATTCTGCTTCACTAATGCCATAAAATGTTCAACTTCGTATTTCATAAAGTGCTCATTAAACGGCTGGGATATAATCTCTACCTCACCATTATTAGCAATAAACTCCACCTTTTTAAGTTGCGATACGGCTTCTATACGTATGCGTCCAAGTTCGCCTTGTATTTCGGTTATGTTGTCGCCTTGCGATATTTTAGAGTAACTAATAACGGCTTGTTTATCAGCGTAGTTTAGTAATACATCCCCCGCACCATCAACACCTGTATCAAGTAATACGCCACTGGCACTTACGCTTTGCGGCGCTCCCCAAAGTGCAATTAATAAATACAGTGGGTAAATCCCTAAATCAACTAAAGCACCATTAGCAAACTCGGGCAAAAACGTATTTGGGCGTTCGCCATTTTTGTATTTATCGTAACGCGACGAATACTGGCTGTACTGGCCAATATATTTACGTGGTGTGCCAATTTTTACTATTGCCTGTTGCAGCCGTGCAAAGTTAGGCAAGTGAGTGGTCATCATGGCTTCCATGTAAAGGCGCTGATACTTTTTTGCTGTAGCTATAATGCTTGCAAGCTCTTTAGAATTGGCTGCTGATGGTTTTTCGCCAAGGACATGTTTACCCGTTTCTAGACACATAATAGCATATTGTTTGTGTAAGCTGTTAGGGGCGGCTATGTAGACTGCATCAACATTTTGATCTTGGCATACTTGCTCGATTGAGGTGAAAATTTTTGCTTGTGCATTTTGTGGGTGTTTGGCTAAAAATGCTTCGCCGCTTGATACTGCGCGCGAGCACACCCCATATAAATTAAAATCGTTTAACGTATTTGCAGCGGCTAACAGTGTGTCGCTAATAAAATTGGTGCCAACAATAACAAAGTTCATGCTCACTCCTTAGCTTAAATAAAAATAATAATAAGAGTGTTTAGTTTAACATTTTTTTAGTCCTATATGCTCGAGGAGAACATCCAAACCAGCGTTTAACATTAACACTTAGCGTTGCTTGCTCCTGATACCCTAAAAGCTCAGATATGGTTGATATTGTAAATTGGTTTTGCGCTAAATAGTGTGCAGCTAAAGCGCGACGAGTGGCATCTTTAAGTTTTACAAAGCTCGTATTATGTTTGATAAGTTCTCGATGCAGAGTACGCGGGTGCATACCCAGCGCAGCTGAAATAGTTTGGTTACTACATTGATAAATAGGAAGCATAGGCCTAATTAGTGCACTAACTTGGTTGGGCAATGGTTGTGTGTGTTCTTTGTTTTTTGCCAAGAAGCTTAGCGCCGCTTGTACTTTATTTAGTTCAGGGTGATCAAGCTCAAGAGTTAAATCACTTTTTGAGATTACAATACCAGCGCTGTTGCGATGCTCTATAACGTTACAACCAAAGTAAGTGTTATAGGCACGAGTATTAGTACTTAATTTTTTTGGCAAAAATATATTAATTGGTTTGCAGCGGTTATTACTCAGCTTTTTAATAACAGCCAATGCTAAACCAATGGTTAGCTCAATCACTTGGTTAATGTTCGGTAATGGTTTTAAATTAATTTCGAATGATAAAAACAAGCTTTTATCATTCTCTAAAGGGTGCGAGTTTAAGCTAAGTGCAGGGCTGTGCAAGTGAAGGTATTTAATAACCCAATTAAGTGCATCACCTAAATTAGTACTACTTTTAGCTGCTATTGCAATATGCCCTAAAATATCAAAATTTTGTCTACTTGCGAGCTTAAGGCCAAAACTAGAACAATTGAACTTACAAGCACAGTACTCTAATAGCTCAGCGTAATCTCGATAAGGTAAATATTGGTTATCGAGATTTTTAAAGTCAACGTTATTAATATTACAGTTTTGCATTATTTCATGCGGATCGCCGCCAAATTCGCTAATTAGGGTATCTATACCTTGTAATGACGTGGCTCTGATTAGGCTGCTCATGGTTAACCTCAAATAAATGATGTCTAAAAATATCAAGTTTTGTTGAGTTTTTCTATGCACTATTACTGTTAAAGCCGTTTAAAACTTTTATTAAGGTACACCATGAACAATACAACATTTGATTACATTGTGATTGGCGCAGGTAGTGGCGGCTGCGTTATGGCATCGCGATTGTCTGAGGATAAAAATGTAAGTGTGTGCTTAATTGAAGCTGGCGGCAGTGATAAAAGTGTATTTGTGCAAATGCCAGCAGGCATAGCAGCGAGTGTGCCTTATGGCATAAATAGCTGGCATTACAATACGGTGCCACAAAAAGAGCTTAATAACCGCTGTGGTTTTGTGCCGCGTGGCAAAGTACTGGGTGGGTCAAGCTCGACTAATGCAATGGTTTACATAAGAGGTAATAAGTACGATTACGACCAATGGGCTGCTAATGGCAACACGGGATGGGATTTTGATAGTTTACTCCCGTACTTTATTAAAGCTGAGAACAATAAAGCGTTTATAAATAATGAGCTGCACGGGACAAAGGGTCTGCTACATGTACAAGAGCTAAATAACCCAAGCGATGTAAACCAATACTTTTTAAATGCCTGTGCTGAGCAGGGCGTTAATTTAAGCGACGATATAAATGGCAAAGAGCAAAGCGGCGCACGTCTATCGCAGGTAACTCAGCGCAATGGCGAGCGTTGTAGTGCAGCAAAAGCATATTTAACACCGCATTTAAACCGCCCCAATTTAACGGTATTAACCCATAGCCACGTTAATAAAATAAATATAACCAATAAGATAGCGCAAGGCGTGCAAATAGAGCGTAATAAAGAGGTTATTAATTTACGTGCTAAAAAAGAGGTAATACTTAGTGCTGGCGCTATTAATTCGCCTCAAATATTAATGCTTTCAGGTATTGGCCCAAAAGAGCATTTAAGTGCACATAACATTAAGGTTCAGCACGTACTTGAAGGTGTTGGCGCTAATTTACAGGATCACTTAACAGTAGTGCCACTTTATAAATCAAAAACAAATAAAGGCACATTTGGTATAAGCCCGCTAGGCATTGCCAGCATTATAAAAGGCTGTGTTAACTGGTTTAGTAAACGAGAAGGGCGATTAACCAGTAACTTTGCAGAGTCGCACGCGTTTATTAAATTATTTGAAGGCTCGCCAGCGGCTGATGTGCAACTAGAGTTTGTAATTGGGCTGGTGGACGATCATAGTCGTAAATTACACACTGGGCATGGTTACAGTATACACAGCAGTATTATGCGCCCCAAAAGCCGAGGTACTATTACATTAGCTGATAACAACCCGCGTAGTGCTCCACTTATTGACCCTAATTACTTAAGCCATCCAGATGATTTAACTGTAATGCTTGCTGGTCTTAAAAAAACACTCGCTATTATGCAAAGCAAAGCTTTTGATAACATATGCGGTAAAATGCTCTATCCGCTTGATATAAATAATGATGATCAGCTAATTGAGTTTATACGCCAAACTGCAGATACCGAGTATCACCCAGTCGGGACATGTAAAATGGGGCAAGACTCAATGGCAGTGGTGGATACTAATTTACGAGTACACGGGGTAAGCAATTTACGCGTAGTCGATGCGTCGATTATGCCTACTATTATTACCGGCAACACAAATGCGCCGGTAATTGCGATTGCTGAAAAAGCGGCTGATTTAATTAAACGCGAAAATGTATAATTAAATAAACTGTAGTAGGGCTATTAATTAGCTATAAAACTCATTTAGCCATTGTTGCCAATCGCTTTCCAGGTGCAGCATTTGCTGATGCTTTTTAGCGTTTAGATGCTTGGTTTCGTCCTCGCTTGCCATATAGGGTCCAACGCGGCAAAGGGGGCAATGGTTAGATGTTAAGTATGCAGGTTTGGTAAGACGTGAGCTTAATTCGCTAGTATGTGTATCAATACTTTTTGGGCTGAAAACGTAAGTTATGCCGCTGGTGTCTTTTACGTGTTTATCGCGGTCAACATTACGAATTTTATAACCTTCAAAATGGCTAATATCAAATGGGATTTGGCCTAAATAATCAGCGTTTAAACCGTTATTTAAACTCCCTTCTATATTCCATTCTCGATAAGGTTTTACATCCTTTGAAGTGATATAACACAGCATTGGACCATTTTTATCAAGCGCGTATTCGTTAGCGTATTTAATAAATTGATGCAGCAAAGCGCGGTTTAATACGTTCATACTGGTTTGGCGCGTGTTGTTTTCAAATGCTTCACGGCCAACAAACGCAGGTATAAGCGGAAACTGAAAAATAACCACGTCAAAGCTGTGCTGGTTTTCACTTAGAGTTTGCCAACACGCGGGATTTGTTACATCAAAACTATTAAGTATCTCAACATTATGCGCTTTTAAGTTACTAAGTGCATTGTGCTGGTACTTTTGCTCAATAGTCGTTTGGTCATCGTAAGTGGATGCAACCAAAGCTTTTGGCGATAGATGAGTGTAAATAGCGTTCGAAAAAGATAAATCGCCATCGCCTACGGTGAGTATTCGCCATTGAGGATTTAAATACATATTTTATTTAGCGTTTATGTTTGTAGCAGTATTATTTATATCGCTATTTGTTTGTGAGTCTTTTGCTAGTAAACGATGAAACGCAAGTCTGGTTTTTAACCCTTCAATTGCGATTTGTTTAATAATAAGATTAAAGGTAATTAAAATGGCAAAGGCAATATGAATAGGGCCGTGAGTGAATCCTGCATCTGTATCGTACAGTGTTAAACCGAATAGCAAAAATAAGACGACTAAAAATATTTCGAGTAATTGACTTGAATAAAAGCTTAAACGACCTTCGCTTTTATGATCTTTTTTAATGCGAATAGCACAAAAAAATGGGATCACTTTGATTTTAAATGCAGCGTTTTTTTCTACGTAGTTTTCGCCAAGTTCGTCGAGTTGTTGGCGTAGTTGGTCAATCATGGTGTGTCCTCAAATAGCAGTGCGCGGATATTACCTTATTACCACGCAATATTTAAGTTTACAGCTGCTATTTAACCTGAACTCTGGTTAATAGATTTGCTAATGCATTGAATTATGGTGATATTTAAATTTATTTTCTCTAGCCAGAGATTTTCTGTGAGAACAAGGCGAATTTACGCGTCAATAGCGGGCCTATTGCAAGTAAATTCAACGCAGTTAGCGCTGAAAATAGCTGCTTGAGATAGATTTATTATCTAGAGCTCAGGTTACTTAGGATAAATACTCATACCAATAGTCAGAATGTGACAAACAAACACAACAGAGGTAAGTACTACACGCATTTTTTGATAATCTTTATGATAGGTTTGCCATTGCGGCGTGGCTTTTTCAAATATAAGTACTAACCAAAAACTAGCACCTAGCCAAGCCAGTGCCCACTCTACAGGTAAAAATGATAAAAATGGAACTGGGATAACAGGTAATACCGCTTTAATTGCATTGCTATAGCTTTGCTCTCCGGCGCGCCACAAGCTACCTGCCATAAATGCTAAAATGGCGATACTGTAAAAAGTAAAAAACTCTAAGTTAAGGCTATTACTGCCAAACATAAGCGGCCAACCCACACACCCTAAAAACGGGATTAAGCCTAAGTAACCTAGTTGTATGTGGTTAAAAAATTTTTCCATTACGGCGTGCCTTATATTTAATGACTTATTTGAAGCGCGGCTATTGTAGCAGTATTGCGATTAGCGATCTTAATAATTCGCCAGCGTTTACAATCCAAATAATGCTTACGATAAAAGAGATTATATAGTTCAATCCAAAAAACCGATTGTTTTAATCTAAACAATCAATTTTATTTAATTATCCATTAGCCTTATTGTATTAACCAAGCCAACGCAGAAGGTCGTTTTAAACGAGAGCGTTGATTACTTTTTAAATACATTAAATATAGATGAGGAAATACCATGAGCACTTCATTAATCAATACTAAATTACAACCATTCAATGCAACCGCTTACCACAACGGTGACTTTGTAGAATTGTCTGAAAAAGATGTTCTAGGTAAATGGTCAATCTTCTTCTTTTACCCAGCAGACTTTACATTTGTATGTCCTACTGAGCTTGGTGATGTCGCAGATTATTACGCACAACTTCAAGAAATGGGCGTAGAAGTTTACTCAGTATCTACTGACACTCACTTCACTCACAAAGCATGGCACGATACGTCAGACACAATTGGTAAAATTACTTACCCAATGATTGGCGACCCAACAGGACGTATTACTCGTAGCTTTGGCGTAATGATTGAAGAAGAAGGCTTAGCACTTCGCGGTACATTTGTAATGAACCCAGAAGGCGAAATTAAAATTATCGAAACTCACGATTTAGGTATTGGCCGTAGCGCTAAAGAACTTGTTCGTAAAGTACAAGCTGCACAATACATTGCAACTCACGACGGTGAAGTTTGTCCTGCATCTTGGCAGCCAGGTGAAGACACACTTGCACCTTCACTAGACCTAGTTGGTAAAATCTAAGTATAGATTTATTCCTACTATAAGGGCAGGTAACTGCCCTTAAATCAACGAACATCCGTTTGTTGGTGCCTCCTATATCAATATACTTGTTTAAGCACATGCATTATTTGGCATGGGAGGCTTGCTGTTTAAATTTTCCTAAAAGGGTTAAGCCATGTTAGATAACAACATAAAAAATCAATTAAAAAGCCATTTTGAATCGCTTACTCAACCTGTTGAGCTGCTTATTGCCTTGGATGACAGCAAAAAATCAGCAGAAGTAGAAAGCTTAGCGAACGATTTAGCCTCACTGAGCGATAAATTTACGGTAATGAACAATCCTGATACAAGCGCGCGTCGCCCGTCAATGGTTGTACATTCACCTATTAAAAACACTCATATTACGTTTGCAGGCGTACCTATGGGCCACGAATTCACAAGTTTAGTGCTAGCACTTTTACATACTGGCGGACACGCAAGTAAAGCTAAAAGCGAAGACATTAAGCAAATACAATCGCTTACTCAAGAACTTAACTTTGAAGTATATATAAGTTTAAGTTGCCAAACGTGCCCGCAAGTAGTCCAAGCACTTAATACTATGGCAGCGACAAACAGCAATATTAAAGCGACCATGATTGATGGCGCATTATTTCAAAGTGAGGTAGAAGAGCGAAATATTTTAGCTGTACCGGCTGTATATTTAAATGGCGAACCATTTAGCCAAGGTGCACTAAGCCTTACCGACATACTCAATAAAGTAGATAGCAAAGGGGCACAGCGCCAAGCTGAATCGCTAAGTAAAAAAGATAAATTTGATGTACTTGTAATTGGTGGTGGGCCTGCGGGCGCATCGGCTGCGATTTACTCAGCACGAAAAGGGTTAAATACAGGTATTGTTGCCGACAGATTTGGTGGACAAGTTGCAGATACATTAGCAATAGAAAACTTTATTTCGATTAAGGCGACTGAAGGGCCAAAATTGGTTGCCCAGCTTGAAGAGCACGTTAAAGAATACGATGTAGATGTAATGCATAATCAGCGTGCAGCGGCACTTGGTTATAACAATGGCTACGAAATTACACTAGAAAATGGCGCAGTACTCAAAGCTAAGTCGCTCGTACTTGCCACTGGTGCACGCTGGCGCGAAATGAACGTACCAGGGGAGCAAGAATATCGCGGCCATGGTGTGGCATATTGCCCACATTGTGATGGCCCTTTATTTAAAGGTAAACCTGTTGCCGTAATTGGCGGTGGCAATTCGGGTATAGAAGCGGCAATCGATTTAGCTAATATTGTGCAAAGCGTTACGGTACTTGAATTTGCAGACACACTACGTGCTGATGAAGTGCTTATTCGTAAAGCTAAAAGCATGGCTAATATTACTATTATCAAAAGTGCACAAACAACCGAAGTACTTGGTGATGGTAAAAAAGTAACTGGCTTAATGTACACAGATAGAGTGTCGGGAGAGAGCAAAGAGCTTGAACTTGCCGGTATATTTGTACAAATAGGCTTAATACCAAATACCGAGTGGTTAAAAGACAGCGACCTTGAATTAAGTAAATTTGGTGAAATACTGATTGATGCTAAAGGCGCAACGTCACTACCAGGAATTTACGGCGCGGGGGATGCAACCAATACTCCGTTTAAACAAATTATTATTGCAATGGGCAGCGGTGCAACAGCAAGTTTAGGTGCATTTGATTATTTAATTCGTCACTCTGAAGAAGCTGATCAAAGCGCTGCTTAATGTAATTAGTAAAAACTCTCTTGATATAACAGCAAGGCTACACCCATAGCTGTTTGTTAACCCAAGCCGCCCTTCTCCAAAGGCGGCTTTTTTAATGCTTAAGAATTAGCACACGATTTAATCGCACCCACCACCAGAATCACCGCCGCTACAATTTGTGTGAGAGTGCGCTGAGTTACTGCTAGAGGAAACTGGTGAGTCACTGCCAGTATAAACTGATGATCCACGTGATGACTTAGCACTGATAAATGTAACTAACAGCAATACGCCTGATACGATAACTATTGTTATTGATGAACTCCATTGCCCAGTGGAAACGCCTTTAAATACTGCAACAATAAGTACTGTTAGTAATATAGTTCTAATTATGTTTTTAATTTTATATCCTTATTTAACCAATCAGTTGACTACAAACGTTAGCTAACTTTAGCGGTATGCTCAAGCGCGTTAATAACTGCTTTTTCAAGTATGGGTAGTTTAAAAGGTTTTGATATAAACATATCCATACCGGCTTGTTTGCAGGCAAGTTTATCTTGTGATGAAGTATTAGCAGTTATAGCCACTATGTAGGTTCCTTCATGCGAGCAGATTTTTTCTGATCTAAGCTGCTTTGTTGCCTCAAATCCATCGAGTATGGGCATTATGCAG
Organism: Pseudoalteromonas sp. NZS37; assembly: GCF_015864265.1. NCBI lineage: Bacteria > Pseudomonadati > Pseudomonadota > Gammaproteobacteria > Alteromonadales > Pseudoalteromonadaceae > Pseudoalteromonas > Pseudoalteromonas sp. NZS37. The sequence continues at coordinate 230,407 of NZ_JADYXL010000003.1, forward strand.
TCCATAAAAATAAGGTCATAATGCTTTTGGCGACATTTTAATACAGCATCTTGGCCATCAACTGCAGAGTCGGCTTTTATATTAAGTTTGCCTAAAGAAGCATGAAGTACCAACCTATTAATATCGTTATCATCGACTACAAGTACTGATAGTTCACTGCCATTGATATCTAACGTTGATTTGAGGTTTTCTTGTTTTTGTTCTGTCCCTTTCTCAATAGGAATATTTACTAAAAACGTAGTGCCTTTATTAGGTGTACTTTTTACCTTTATTTTGCCGCCCATATATTCAACAAGTTCTTTTACTATTGCAAGGCCAAGGCCTGTTCCACCTTTTGAATTTTTAGCATCTACTTCTTGAGAAAAAGGAGAAAACAGTGATTCTAAAAAGCCTTTACTCATTCCTCGGCCTGTATCAGACACTTCAATATTTAAACTTAGCTTAGTTTTTACTTTAGAAAGGCTGGTGTTTAGTGTAACTGAACCATTTTCAGTGAATTTAAGTGCATTACTCAGTAAGTTAGAAGCAATCTGGCTAAGGCGTGTGTTGTCGCTAAACGCCCAGCAGTTGTCATCAATTGTATTATTTACTTGTAGCGTTACATGCGTGTTTTTAAATAGAGGTGTATACAAAGAAGTTAAATCGGTAAAAATTGTTTTTAACAAAAAGTCAGTAGGCTCTAGCTTTAGCTCACCATGATTAATTTTAGAAAAATCGAGCACCTCATTAATAATACTAAGCAAAATATCAGCACTTCTAAGTGCTATTTTTATTTTTTCAGCACGTACTTCTTCACTATGTTCATCAATTAATGTGGTTAGCATGCCTGTGATGCCGTTAAGAGGGGTTCTTAATTCGTGGCTGATTTTAGCAAATAGCATGCTTCTATCTTCAAGTAAGCGCTCTGCTTGAGCTTGCTTTTGTTTAAGCTCTTCTCGAAGCTTGACTGACTCGGTTACATCTTGGCAGGTGCCAAATAATCGGACACATCGGCCTTCATCAAATTCGGCCTCACCAAAGGTAGCCACCCATAAATGTTTATTTTTAGCGGTTACTATTTCTAGTTCTAGATTCCATTTTTTGCCTTTTTCTATGGCTAATTCTACCGCGCGAGTAATGCCTTCACGACTTGGACCTTCTTTATAAAACTCGACTGCAGAATTCATTTGCGGTTGAAATTGTTCATCCACCTCATGTATGAGGTATGTTTGCTCGCTCCAGGTAATTTTATCGGAGATTAGATCAACCTCCCACGTACCTATATTTGCAACGTGTTCTAACTTTAATAAAGTATTACTATTTTTTATGAGTTGTTCTTTAGCTTGGGTGCGAGCAAATTCCGATCCAAGCCATTGTGCAAATAACTCAATATAATCATAGGCTGCATCATTAAAAGCTGGAGAGCTGTTTATGGATGAAAAGTTAACGGTACCAAATATTTTTTCACCAATTTTTATTGGCGCGCCAATATAAGACTCTAACTGAAAGTTTATATAACAGGGGTGGTTTGCAATTGCGCTTTGAGATGCTTTATGAAAAGCAAGTGCAGAGCCTGCAGCGAGCGTATGTACGCAATAGGTGCCTTGTAATTCAAACACGGTACCGGGTAAAAGTGAGTTGTCAGGGGTTTTGGCATATAAAACGGTGTAGCTGTTTTTATCTACTTTACTAATAATACCTAGCTCAAGGTCAAATACTTCTAACCCAAACACTAAGAGCTTATTAATTTTATTTTCAAAATCAAGAGATTGATTAGAAACTATATCGTGAAAACATCGTAAAAAATTCAAAAGAAAACACCCCGTAAGCTTTTGTTCAATTTATATAATACATAGGCCAATTAGGGCATTGGTATTAGTTTAAAATCCAGTTTAGCAGTTTTAATTACTAATAACTAAAATTGATACGTATTAAATTTTATAACCTTATGTTTTTATGAACTAAGTTAGTGGTTTATTAATAGTAGTAGGGCCTGTTGACCTTTCAGGATTAAAAATTGTCCCTAGGCAGAACCCAAAGGGCAGCGCATGTTTGGCATTTATGCTGCGTTATCGCCTATTTATGGGGAATAACCACACTACATAGGCTCTGCCTTGCCTAAATACCAAACAGTCTGCTGCAAATTTAACCTCGAAAGATAAACAGGCCCTTGTATATAGCGTAGCATGCCGCCGAGCATATAATACTCAGCGGTATACTTTTAATACGTTGAATTTGGGGTATATTGCGGGTTGATATCGCCGCCTACTTCCTCTGGGTCAACATCGTTAATAAGCAGTGTTTCACGTACAGCTTCAATGTGATCAAGTACGCTTTGGTAGCGCTCGCCATATTCATACTTTGTTACTTCAATCGCTTTAGGCATGTAAGTAAAAGCTATTTTTAGGGCGTGGAGTGCTTCTTCGTTTATTTTTTCGCTCATAATATTCTCTTATGTGTAGGCTATAGTTAGTAAAATAACACCAAATACGATTCGGTAAAGACCAAAACTAACAAAAGTGAAATTTTCTAGAAAGCGTATGAATAGTTTAATAGTAAAATAAGCAACTATAAAAGACGTTAAAAAACCCACAGCAAGGGCAGTTAGGTCATCTAAGCTAAACAGTTGGTAATGTTTAAGTAAGTCGTACCCTGAGGCTGCTGCAAGTACAGGTAAACCAAGTAAAAATGAAAATTCAGCGCTGGTTTTTCGGTTTAAACCACACAACATGGCACCAACAATAGAGCTCCCAGCACGACTAGTTCCCGGAATTAACGCAAATACTTGTGCTACGCCAATCCAAAGAGCTTGTTTATAAGTAACTTGGGTTACATCGGTAGTTGTGCAGCGAGTCTCTTTATAACTGCGCTCTAATAGTAAAAAAATCACACCGCCTACAATAAACATAACACCTACTACCGGTACGCTAAACAGTGTTTTTATTACATCACTAAATATAAAACCAATAATACCCAAAGGAATAAATGCAATGGCAACTTTCACCCATAAATTGAAATGTTTAGGGCTGAACTTATCTTTATAGTTGGCTAGTACCGCTAAAATGGCGGCAAGTTGGATAATGACTTCGAAGGCGAGGTTAGCATCTGTTGATTCAATGCCTAACCACTTTGACGCTACAATTAAATGCCCAGTTGATGATATGGGTAAAAATTCTGTTATACCTTCAATAATACCTAAAATAATCGCGTTAATTATATCCACGGTTTACTGCTTCCTGAAAAATTAAAAAGCCCGAACTCGGCTTAACTGAAATGACGCATTACTGCGTACCTAAATTGCGAGGCGTAGCATAAAAGCTCTTAAGGTAAACCAACAGTGTTTTTAGACTTAATTTGTTTAATAAATTGCATTAAGTATTAAATGCACAATATAATGACAATTGTTATCATTTGCATGTGCTGTTTTGTATATGTTTGGGCAAATTTATTGAGCGAATAATGAATAATAAAAAAACGTTTACAGCTACACGGCGAAGGCACTTAATTGCGTGTGTATTAGCGCTAGTTACAGCGGTAATAATGATTCCGGGTATGACAACCTATTTACAGTTTCAAATGAATGAACAAATATTACTGCCTATTTTACTCTTTCCTATTATTTGGACTGCGTTGTTTATTTATGCGTATTTGGCGCAAAAAGTATGGCAACCTTTTGTAGTAATGATTGCATTGTGTGTATTACATGGTTTATTGAGTTTTTGGGCGTTAACGCAGGGGCAGGGATGAAGTCGATTACTTTAAAAAAGCTATTTTTATTACATAGCTGGGTAGGAATTATTACTGCGGTACTGCTATTTATTGTTGCATTTAGTGGGGCGTTAGCAGTTCTGTCGCGACCTGAGTTAAAAATATGGGCTAATCCAGAACTACAATCTAGCCAATACGTTGCCAGCGCGCAAATTAACCGACTAGTAAACGAATACCATAAAAAAGTACCTAGTGAATTTGGCGAAAACATTCATGTGTTTTTACCAAGTGGGCATAACTTTCATTTGTTAACGTTGGTATTTGAATCCCACCATGGCGATGAAAATTACGACCAAGAGGTGGCCAGAGTATTTCAATTTCATCCCGATACGCTGACGCTGGAAAATACTTACTATGGGCCTAGTAAAGAGTTTTACGCCAATAAAAAAACGGATGCGCCAACTTATATAGGTGAGTTTCATGCAGATTTGCATTTAGGGCGACCAATTGGGTTAATACTCACTGGGTTTTTAGGTTTAACGCTTTTAGTAAGTGCAGTGACAGGCTTGTTTATTCATCGCAAATTGATAAAAGAGCTCTTTACGTTTAGGCGAGATAAAGGGTTAGATATTGCAGTAAGCGATGCTCATAAGGTTATAGGTATTTGGGGCAGCGTATTTAATATTGTGATTGGTTTTACAGGATCATTTTTAGGGCTCGCGACCATTATTTTACTACCAGCAGCTGCGTTTGTGAGCTTTGGTGGCGATCAAGATAAGTTAATAGAAACGTTTACCGCTATTCCTGAGCCTGTAGTTAGCCACATTAAGCAACCTACAAAAATAGACACTATTTTAGAGCATGCTCATAGTCGTTACCCTGAAGCAATAATTAGGGATGTCACAATAATGGCGCATAACGATGCGAATGCGCAGGTATATTTGCGTTTGTTAGGTGGCGAGGCTGTTGCTTCTCAGTTACTGCATTATCAGGGCAATGGTGAGTTTGTGCAGTCGATGAGTAGTTTTGGTGATATTTCAGGTGTTTCGATAAAAGTAATTGAGTTGATGTTTCCGCTGCACTTTGGGAACTTTGCAGGAGTGTTTGTAAAATTACTTTGGGTATTGCTTGGCTTAAGTACTGCGCTTTTACCTATTTCGGGCATGATGATGTGGCTAACAAAGCGCACACGTGGCAGTAGCCCTTCACTGAGTATGCAGGCATATGCACGCTGGAATCGTTTTATTATTGGCAGTTGTGGCGGTTTGGTATTAGCAAGCTTTGTGCTATTTCCTGTGCAAGTTTTACTTAATTATAGCGTTGTTGGTGTGGCGCAAAATAGCTTTTTTGGACCCGTGTTCTTTTATACGTGGTTGGCATGGTTACTCTTAAGTGTATTGCCCATTGGTTATAAAAACTACTTTAAGCTGACTCTTTTATTATGCGGCGCTTCGCTTGCTTTGGTGCTGCCGCTTAATATTATATTTGGAGTGAGCAATGTTATTAACCTTAATAGCTCGCTTGTTGCGGTAGTAGATATAAGCTTTATGGTGGTGGGTATCGTGTGTATGTTTGTTGCCTTAAAAATAAAAAACACACAAAAATTACAAATTGAGGTACAACCCGCATGAACGAGCTACTAATTACAATTGCGATGGTGAGTTTACTACTAATGATGCTCAATATACGAAAAAACACACTTACATTAGCGACTAAAACATTTTTAAGTGCACTGCTATTTGGTTTAGCGCTGATATGTTTTATGAGTGTTTACGGTATTTTAGGCGGTGCAATATGCACCGTTGTGGGAGCTATGTTAGCTGGTTTACTAACCGCAGTTATTGCGGGTAAAGCACCGCAATTATTAGGTTAAATAATGCAGTTATTTAGCTAAAAAGGCCTTAGCAGTATCAATTCCCATGTTGTAACCACTATTAAGTATTTCAAACTTTTTAGTGGTACGCCCAACTTTAAAATTAGCCGGTGGTGCAATGATATTGATTTTGCAGTCACTAGGGCATGTTGATAAATTAAAGCCAGGTACGTATCGCGAAATCAACTGTTTTCTGGTAAGGTTTGGGTTACAAGGCTTTGTTAATAATAAAGAATAAGTATTTATGTTTGACCCTAGCGTAACCATTTTTGAAAGCACACAGAATCAGCTTGCAGAAAGTCCTCTTTGGCACCCTATGCTGAATACTTTTTTTTGGGTCGACATAAATAAAAAATTACTTTTAAGCAAAAAAATACACAGCGAAAGCCAACTAAAAACAGTTAATATGCCCGATACACTCAGTGCAATAGCGTGGATTGATAAGCAGCACTTGTTGCTAGGTACAAGTACTGGTTTATACAAATACCATATTAATTCGAGCACTCGCCACCTTATTCTTAATATTGAAAATACACAACTAAATAGGCGTTCAAACGACGGCCGCGCTGATCCATGGGGTGGTTTTTGGTTAAGTACAATGGACGTAAATGCTAAAAAAAGTGATGGTAAAATATACCGTTATTATAAACACCAGCTTAAAGTCGTTGTAAGTAACTTGAGTATCCCAAATGGATTGTGCTTTGATAAGCCACGTTTATGCGGTTATTACTGCGACTCTTTAACGAGTTGTATTTATGTATTAGATTTGGATGAGCAAACTGGCGAACCTTGCTCTGAGCCACGTGTTTTTTATCAATTTAATGATACTGATGTTGACCCCGATGGCTGCGTCACTGACCAATTAGGTAATTTGTGGCTAGCTGTATGGGGAATGGGGTGTGTTATATGTTTATCCCCAGGCGGTGAGCTAATTAAAACAATAAAGCTTTGTGCAATAAAACCGACATGCACTGCATTTGGTGGTAAAAATGCTGAATTGTTACTTGTGACATCGGCATTTGATGAATCGATTAATAATACTGTTACTGAACAAGGCGCTGTATTTCAAATCTCAGGCATAAAAAACGGGCAGTTTGAGCCGCCCGTTTTACTGTAATTTATTATACACAGTGCTTGTTTTAAAGTGATGGTTAGCTTTTAGGCTTAACCCACATAACACCCACTTCTTTTTTGGTTACTAAAACCTCAGTACCGGCGCTAATTGGTTGCTCACTTTTGAGTTTCCAGCTAATACCTGAATATTGGTGTGTAGTTAAACCTTGCTCTGTTACATCGCTAGTAAGTACAAAAGTAAGTTCAGCAAAATCACTATTCACTTGCTTCTTATCTACGCGATTTTGCATTTGTTTTAATGGTTTCCAAAGTGCAACGGCTAAGCCAGCTGTTACAACCGCATTACTCCAAAGGGCTGTTGCTAATGAGTCAGGTAAAATACCAAAACTCATTAATAATCCTGTAAGGAATAACGATAATCCAAAAAACAACAAAATAAATGTAGAAAGGCCAAGTACTGCTACTTCTATTATTAAAGCAACAATACCAAGTACCATAAGTGTTTGCGGTAAATTTTGCGTAATAAAATCCATACAAACCTCTTTATTTAGTTATTAACCCAAATTCTTTTTATTTAAGCTATTAATGATTGTCATACCTTGGGCAACCATTGAGCTTGCATCTGTCGCGTTGTCTGGCAGTAATACAATTGATGATTCACGAGCAATCGCTTCTTTAGCCGCGATTGCTTTAGTTGCTAAATCTAACTGAATTGCTTTTTGACCTTGCTCTGTATCTGCAGCTTCACCTATTTTAATAAGTGCATTTGCTTGTGCTTCTGCAACCGTAGTAATAGCTGTTGCTTCACCTTCAGCGCGTAAAATTTGCTCGGCTTTGTCGGCTTCAGCAGCAAGTACTTGTGCTTGTTTTTTACCTTCAGCAACGTTGATATTTGCTTGGCGATCACCTTCTGACTCTAAAATTTGAGCTCGTTTAACACGCTCAGCTTTCATTTGTGCTTCCATCGCTTCCATAATAGAGTTAGGCGGCACAATATCTTTAATTTCGTAGCGAAGTACTTGAATACCCCAAGGCTCAGATGCCTGGTTTATAGCTGCAACAATGTTGGTATTAAGTAAATCACGCTCTTCAAATGTTTTATCAAGCTCCATTTTACCTAATTCTGAACGCATTGTTGTTTGCGAAAGTTGTACAACTGCAAACGTATAGTCGTCAACGCCATACGTTGCTTTGTACGGGTCTAGTACCCTAAAGTACAGTACGCCATCAACTATAAGTGAGATGTTATCTTTAGTGATAGCTGACTGCGATGGTACATCTTGAGCTTGTTCTTTTAAGCTACGATCAGCCGAGATTCTATCAATAAATGGAATAATAAAGTTAAGGCCGGCTTCTTTAGTTGATTGGTATTTACCAAAACGTTCGATTAACCAGGCGCGGTTTTGTGGTACAAATTTAACGCTACTTTTTAAAAGCACGATAACAAAAACAAGTAAAAAAGCCTCAACAGTAAAAACCATATCGAGAATTTGTGTGACTGGATCCATTTAAACATTCCTTATAATAATTAAACGCTGAGTGGTTGTATTGTTTATAATTTCAGCGTGTATAGATTATCACTACAGCGAACTTTTAACCACTAAAACTCACTGTAGCGCGCCGGCTTAGTCGGTTTTTTTAAAAACTGGCTATTTTATTTCTGCCTGTTTCTTTTGCGTTATAAAGGGCTATGTCGGCGTTAGTTATAACTTCTTTAGGTGTTGTTTTTTGATTGGGTATAAGGCTATAAAATCCGATACTCAAAGTGAGGTATTTACTGGCACTTGAAAAGTTATGTTCAATTGCAAGTTCTGCAATTTTTTCCTGAATAAGAACAGCATATCTTTGGCAATGATCTGTGTCGACTGCAGGTAAAATTATCGCAAATTCTTCACCACCGAAACGAGCGGCTAAATCACCTTCACGTTTACAAAGATCATGTAGCGCTTTGGCAACTTGTTTTAACACTTCGTCACCTAGCTGATGCCCATAGTTATCGTTATAACGCTTAAAAAAATCAATATCACACATTATTAAACTAATGGGTTCTTTATTACGTGCGCCGCGCTTAATTTCGCATTTTAAAGTTTGATCAAAACAGCGTCGGTTAGCAATGTTTGTAAGGCCATCAGTATTAACTTGTTTGTTAAGTTTATGATTGGCATTAATGAGTTGCTGCTGAGCTTGTTGTAGCTCTTGCTTGTAATTTAAATTTTTGAAAGCATTAGCAAGCATTTCACCTACTAACCTTAAGCGAATAAGGTCTAAATCAGTCCAGTTTCGCTTTTGAACAACGCAATCACAGCCTATAAAGCCAACGAGCTCTTTGTCATAACGTAGACCAATGCAAAGTACTGATTTTATTTTTTGTCGCTGGAAAATTGTTTTTTCGCTCATTGCTTGAATGGGTAACGACGTTACATCGTTAACTCTAAATAAGTGAGTACGTGCCATCAAACTAAAAAAATATGGGAGATCGCTTTTCGGAAGGTTTTGTAAGTCCTCTTTAAATGCTTGTATATCATTATTGACCCATTCGTGGGTGTTATTTATGGTTTTACCATCCTCGGCAAACTTAAAAAGATAACTTCTATCTGCGTGGCAAACGGTACCAATAGCTTTTAATGCGTAGTTGATATGCTTATCAACGTCGTCGTTTTGAATATCAATTAAGTCAGTTGATATGTTCGAAATAATATTATCAAAATCATATTGTTCATCTACATTATTATTCAATACATCGATTATAATAATGGAGCTTGAGTTAGGTAATTTTGCAAATTTTACATTGAGTAGCAATTTAGATACCTGTTTTGATAAAACAAACTGGCATTGGTTATTTGCAGTGAAATAATCAAAGAATAGCTCCTCGACTAATAGTTCTTTTTTACTGTGATGATTGGTTAAAGTGATGTGTGAAAAATCAATTTTATTAAAATGTGATTTATTTCTTAAGCCAAACAAGTCCTGTGCTTGGCTGTTAACTTTAAATATATTTTCATTGGCATCATAAAGTAATACACAAAACGGCAGTAACTCCAAGTTTCGCCATATTTCATTTGATAGGTTATTACTCACTCAACTCTCCATGTGTTTAAGCCACAATTAAATTGTTATCTATTGTATTTTTATTGTTTTTACTTGGGCGTGTTAATCGTCCTTAGATCGAGCTCAAAAGGCAGCGCATGTTTGGTATTTATGCTGCGTTATCGCCTATTTATGGGGAATAGCCACACTACATAGGCTCTGCCTTGCCTAAAAAACAAAAATACTGGTGTAAATTCAACCACCGAAGTTCAACAAGCCCTACTAATTATTAGCACATTTTTTTTGATTTACTAAGTTTTTAGTGCGTTTGAGGGCAGTACGTATTATAATTGATACTGTATATCATTACCCCTTTCTACTCTAAGCCATCTTTGGTTTATTTGCACTTTAAGTATAGGTTATTCAAGCATTTCATGACAGAAATCACTACACACCAAGCTTCTCGTCGTCGGTTACTTATTGCACTAGCAATTACGTGTTCGTTTATGGTAATTCAGGTTATAGGTGCTTATTATTCTAATTCGCTTGCTGTACTTGCCGATGCGGGGCATTTGTTTGTTCACAATAGCTCGTTATTCATCGCACTGATTGCATCAAGTCTCGCTATTCATTTTGCTAAAACCTATAACGATGGTCATCAAAGAGCCGAGCTTTTGGGTGGTCTGGTGAACGGATTTTTATACCTAGCAATCAGTTTAATTATTTTGTATGAAGGTGGTGAGCGCTATATACACCAGCATGAAGGAAATGAGCTGGCTATTAATAGTTATTTAATGTCGGTTATTGCTGCTATTGGTTTTTTGTTTCATGGTGCTGCTGCATGGGTTTTATATAAAGGCCGCAAAGCGAGTATTAATGTTTACGCGGTATTTTTACATTCATTCTTTGATTTGATTTCTACCGTATCGACATTTGTGGCTGGTATTCTTATATATTTTACGGACTGGGTTGTTATCGATATTTTATCGAGCATGTTAATCGCCTCTTTCGTGTTGTTTACCGGTGTTAAGGTCATTATTAGTTGTATAAAAGGTTTACGCTTAAATAAGGCCAAACTTCCTAAAGTTGCAGATATTGAAAGTGAGATTACAGATATGGAGCATGTTCACAATGTCCATAACGTCACTGTAACGCGTAAATATAAGGGTGTAGTAGTCGGGGCGCACGTTGTACTTAAAGAGCATTGTACTATTGAAAAACACGATGAAGCATGTCGTATGAAGGTAGAACAACTGTTAGCTGAAAAATTTAATGTACGCAATAGTGTATTACAAATAGAAAGCCACGAATGCCATCACATCCATTAGTAGCATTTAATTAATATAAAAGCGTGTAATAATGATTAGCACGCTTTTAATGTTTTAAATCAAATCAAATCAAATCAAATCAATGATATTGCTAAAACAATCGCTTTTACGTAAGTCTTTAGCATCCATTGGCCTTGCAAAGTAATAACCTTGCAGTACAGTACACCCAACCTCGGCTAAAAAGATCATCTGTTCGCGCGTTTCTACTCCTTCTGCAATACAGTAAAGATCTAGGTTTTCGGCCAATAAAAGAATGGTCTTAATAATTGACTCATCCCCTTTATCTATACCAATACTGTTTACAAAGCTTTGATCTATTTTAATAACATTAATAGGAAATTGGCTCAAATAGGTGAGTGACGAGTAACCTGTACCAAAATCGTCAAGTAGTAATTTAAACCCAGCAGCTTTTAAGTTATGTAGCTGCTTGGCTGCTTTGAGTTTATCTTCTAGTAAAATACTCTCTGTTATTTCAAGTCTTAATTGTCTTGGATGAACTTGAGAGTCCGCTAATATAGACATTAACCTTTGGGTTATGTTTGTTTTTAAAATGTGTTTAGGCGATAAGTTTAAAGATATGTAAAACAATGGGTTTTCGCTGAGTATAGGTGCAAGTTCAATAAGAGCTCGTTGCAATGCTTGCTCAGTAAGGAGTTCTATTAAACCGGTTTCTTCTGCTACCGGTATAAAAAGTGCTGGGGATACCAACTGTCCTTGATTTTTCCAGCGCATGAGTAACTCCACGCCATTTATCGTTTTTTCTTCTATGTCGATAATGGGCTGATAGTGATTAAAAAATCGGTTGTCTTTTACTGCATCTTTTAAATCATTTTCGAGCAGTAACTTTTGTTTTATCAGCTCATTCATTTCATCGCTAAAAAACTTAAAGTCGTTTCTCCCGCCTTGTTTAGCGTGCATCATCGCAACATCGGCATTACGGATAAGTATATCGGTGGTTACAGCATCAAATGGGTATAGAGCTACGCCAATACTTGCTGAAATATTAATAGAGAAGTCTTCAATAATTACTTTATTAGCTAACTCATTACTAATTTTTCTTACTGTATCGCGAAGAGACTGAAGCGATTTTATATTTTGAATCAGCACTAAAAATTCATCACCACTTTGACGGCCAAGTTTTGCGTTTACGCCAAGCATACCGTTTACTCTTTGGGTAATATTACAAAGTAGCTTATCGCCAACTGCGTGGCCAAAAGAGTCGTTAACAGGTTTAAACTTATCTAAATCAATAAATAATAATGCGCATTGTGTATTACTTTCATTGGCATGTTTAATCGCGTCTTCAATATTTTTATACATTAAACTACGATTAGGTAGATGCGTTAGAGGATCAAAATTAGCCAAATAGCGCAGTTCGTTTTCTGCACGTTTTTGCTCAGTTAAATCTGTAATAACAACTACGTAGTAGCTTGCAGTATCTTTTGTTACGGCTGTGGCGCTTATATGTATTGGATGTTCGTTACTTTTTGCTGTTTTTATATAAGCATCACTTTGCCAGTTTTCTGTAGCTTTTAATTTTTTTAAAATATTTGCAAACTCTCTACACTTATCTTTACCAATGGCCCTAATAAATAATTTTGGGCTAATTTTAGTGGCTGCTTGTTCATTTGAAAACGTTTCAATAAAACTGTTGTTCGCAGAAAATGGCATTAAATGCTTATCGAGTATAAGTAACCAGTCGTTTATTTGGCTAAACGCTTCACCTAGAATTTTTGCTTGTTGCTCATTAGCCCGTTGCTCAGTGATATTGGTATATATGCCAGAAACATATAGCGGCTCATTTGTTTGAGGATCGTATATAACTTGTCCTGTATCTTGATACCATAACCAATGCCCATTTTTATGCTGTAGACGATAAGTTGCTTGCCAGTTTTGTTGTTTTTTGTACTTGAAGTAGTTTTCCCATTGGTTTTCAAAACGACGTCGGTCATCTGGGTGTATTAGCGCTAAAAATTGTTCTATGTGTACGCGTACAGGCAAGCCTGTATAGCCTAATTCACTTCCTCTGAGCGTACTTACGGAAGCATCTTTAAAATTATAATCCCACACGCCACTTTTGTTATTTTTAAGCGCGAGTTCTGTTTGCTTTTGCGAATGAATAGTCGCTCTATGGGCTTGTTCAATTGCAACTTGGCGGCTGCGGTATTGCCAAAAAATAAAAAACAACACGGCTAGCATTAAGGTTATATAGGCGGCAATAGCAAAGGGCGACTTCCATGGAGCATAAGCTACGTTGATGTTAAGCGTGACTGGTTCGCTTGTAACAATACCATCGCGATTATGTGCTGATATTTTTAGTGAGTAACTACCCGGTTGGAGCTTTGTGAAAAATACTTGATTAGATTGTAAGTCTTCATATGTAAGGGACGTAGGCCCTAAAAGGGTAACTTTATAATACGCTTTGTCTATATTGGGGTAAGAAAAGTTAGAAAAACTAACCGTCAACCCCATATCTTCATGATCTAGCTCAAGCGGTTTGCTAAGGTATTTATGAGGGTGATAATTGAGCTCCTTAGTAAAGAGGCCTATATCAGTAATGGCTAGATTGCTTTTTTTCAGTTGTTCTTTTTCATTAAAGTCTACAGGGTTAAATAGTAGAGCTCCGGCATTGCTGCCAAAAATTAACCTGCCATCATTTAATGTTGTTGCTGCAATTTGTGTGAATTGGTTTATGTTCAACCCGTCTTTCACTGAATAACTCACCACATTAAGTGTATCTAGGTTTATTTGATATAAACCATTGTCGGTACTTGCCCATAAAAAACCATTTTCATCAGGAAGTAACGAATAGATAGAGTCAGTATTAAATGAATTTTTTAATCCTATGTAGTGTTTTCTCTCATAAGTAACTGGGTCAACACCAAGTAAGCCTTCCTGGGTGGTTGCCAACCATAAAGTATTCCGTTTTGAGTCTAAGTAAAAGTTTTCTACAGTGTAAAAAATATCTTCTTTAGGATTAAAAGACTGAAATATAGTCGTTAAAGTTTTCGTTTTTTCGTTGTACCTAAAAAAACTTTTTGATGTACCAAGCACAAACTCTTCAGGATGTGTGTCGAGGTGTTTATAAAAAGCGTAAGAAAATAAAGGGTCGACTTGCTCTTTGAGTCCCTTAATAATTCTTGTTTTTCCGGTTGTTTCATTAAAAAGATAAAAGTTATCATCAGACATAAATGCATATGTGTCTGCAGATAATTGGGCAAAGCCAAATAAGTTGGATCGGTTAATTACATCATTCTCTGTGTCTTGGTTTTCAACAACTTTACCTGTCTGCTTATCAAAAAGTTTAAACCCGTTAAAAGTAACAAGCCAAAGAAACTGATCATCTCCAATCGAAGACGCAAAAATATCAAATACCGCAGATGCTCCATATATGGCTTTTGAGTCGGTCGAGCTTAAATATACTTTACTTTTATTTGTAACTTTGTCGTAGCGCGCAATACCATCTTCGGTCCCTAACCATATAATATTATTTTTATCTTGATAGGCAGCATGAACAGTATTATTCCCTGGTAAAAAAATATGTTTAAACCGTTGAGTTTTGACTGGCCAAGTAAACACCCCTTGGGTTCTAGATGCGAGCCAAAGCACGCCGGACTTATCAATCATTAGATCGTTGATTGAGTTTTCACTAATATTAAACTTACTTTTTTCATAATTTAATATGAACTCTAGTTCTTTGGTTTCGCGGTGATAACTGAACAATCCACTTTCGGTTGCTACAAACTCCCCGTAAACAGTATTGGCATAATCCCATATATTATAATCAGGGATTAAAGTTGTAATATTTGCTGCAGATATATTTTTGTTATTATCGAATGCTAATTGATACATGCCTTCAACAGTACCAACAAGTAATCCTAATTCATTATCAACACTTAAGAATTTGACGTTTATATTATCTATCGTATTTTTTTCAGGGGGGTGAAGAGGGATTTTTACAAGTTCTGAATTATCTATATTTGCAGTGTATAAACCATCATTTGTACCAATATATAAAGTGTTTTTATATATCGTTAATGACCTAATGTAGTCACCTTCATTTGGTAGAGCTAGTTTAAGTGTAAAGCGTTTACTCGTCTCATCAAATGTATATATTTGACCATCTATGGCGAAGTAAAAAGTATTTTGTTTTTGGGTCATCGCGGAGATTGGAGAAAACATCTTTTTTTCTTTATCTATTTGACCAGAATAGATTTTTTCGGTTTTTAAAGTGAGGGGATCTATTATATACGCACCAGAAAGATCAGTTGAGACAATGATTTTTCCGTCTTCGGCTTTAAATAACGCATAAATATAGTGTTTATCTAAGCCAAAGCCACCATTAAAAGTTTTTACATTATAACCATCAAAACGGTTTAAACCCTGTTGGGTTGCTATCCAAATATAACCAATATCATCCTCTTGAGTCTGCAAAACGTAACTTTGCGATAGGCCTTCGTCAGTAGAAATTCGTTGTAATTGTTGAGCATAGTTTTGTGATGCAAAAGTGCTTTGGATGCATAGTAAAAAAACAATGGTGATATGAAAAAAAAGTTTGCTCAAACGCACTTATAAACACTCTCAGTGGAGGATAGGATGATACTTAGCTAGATAGTAAATATAGCATAAGTTTTTATTTTTTAATTACAAATAATATACGTAAAGTTAAAAGCTCTATTTTCAAATAGTGAGCTAATCTATATAGATAACAGTTAATGTTCATAAGGAGAGTATAGTGGTTTTATCTAATATTGATGCAAAAAATAGCGTGTTATTAATAATAGACTTACAAGAGTTGCTTGCTCCTGCAATTAAAGACTTTCCGAATATTTTAAAAAGTACACTGCAGTTAGCGCAGGCGGGTATTATTCACGGTGTCCCAGTCTTAATAACCGAGCAATATGTCAAGGGGTTGGGCGAGATTAATCAGCAAATTAAAAATACGTTACCTAATGCTACGTATTTTCATAAAACGTACTTTAGTGCGTGTGCAGAGCCTGGCTTTGTTGATAAGTTAAAAAGCTATGGTAAAAAGCAAGTTATTGTTGTTGGCACTGAAGCGCATGTGTGTGTTTTACAAACATGCTTAGATTTAATAGAAAATGGTTTTGAAGTTATTATCGTACACGACGGAGTTGGCTCGAGAAATCCGCAACATAAAAATTTGGCGATTGAACAGCTACGCCAAGCGGGTGCGGTAATTTCATGCGCTGAAATAGTTATTTTTCAATGGACAAAAAAAGCAGCAACGCCTACGTTTAAAAAAATACTGCCTATAATTAAGTAGACCGCATGTATATAATGTAAATTAAATGTATTATTTTTTTTGATGTGTCGGTAGTTTATTATTGTGTTCAGTGAACTGAAACTCGTTTTTACACGTATATTGCAGACTGCTTTATAAAACAACAATGCAAACAACAATTTTAAGGTTTTTATGTCTAGTATTGGCCGGTTATTTACAATTATTTTCAGTCTTTTGTTTGTCGAGTCTATCGCTATTGGCTTGTATTTCGACACATTAGCGCAGGCCTTTATGATAGGTTTGCCATTGTGTTTATTACCTATATGGCTTTTAAACACACAAGGGGACAGCCCTGTTACCCCGCATGTCGTAGCTGCCGCCATAATGATGTTTTCTTTTTTGCACATACAACAAACTTTTGGGTTGATTGAAGTCCATTTTGAAATATTTATTTTAATGCCCATGTTAATTGTTTTTGTACAATGGCGAGTGTTTATTACTGCAATTGTATTCGTGGCAGTTCATCATTTGTCTTTTTATTATTTACAAACTCAAAATACAGGGTTTTACGTATTTGACCCTGATAGGCTTGCTTTTACTACGGTGCTTATTCATGCTGGATACGCAATAGTTGAAGTGTTAGTTGCAGGCTACATTGCCGTAATGTTGCAACGTGAACGTCGTGCGGGCCTATCTTTAAGTTATGCGACAGAGCAAATCATGCAAGACCCTGAAAATATTAAACTCTCTCTTCGCGCTGATGACACTAAAAGTGAGGCTGTAGCAGGGTTTAACACGTTACTAGATTACTTATCTGATGTTATTAAGCAGGTACAAACTCAATCAGAATCACTGCAAAAAAACTCACAAGAGCTTATACATGTTCATGATCAGCTGGCCGGTGGTGCAGTGCAGCGTACACAACAAACTGATGATATTGCTAATTCTGGCGCTCAAGTTGCTAATGGTTTTAAACTTGTAGAAGAAGAAAGTGAGGTGCTTAAGCGTCAAGTAGACCATATTACACAAGCTGCGAGCGACGCATTAAAAGAAGTACTTCAAACAGATGCTAAAAGTAGAGAGCTGTTAACACTACTTAACCATACTGAAGAAAAAATAAACCACTTAGTGGCAGCGGGCGATGTTATTTCAGGTCTTCTTAATGAGATATCAGGTATTGCTGAGCAAACAAACTTACTTGCTTTAAATGCCGCTATTGAAGCTGCCCGTGCAGGCGAACATGGTCGAGGTTTTGCTGTCGTTGCTGATGAGGTAAGATCTTTAGCTAACCATAGTAAAGCAACAACAGATAAAATTAGTCTAACATTAAAAGATCTTGTTAATAATAGTAAAACGTCAACACAATCAATGAGTCAGTGTGTGAGCTTTGTAGTTGATTTAACAAGTATTAGTGCTGCAATGAAAGAGAATATTTCAGCAATGAGCGAGCAAATAGCCGCAGTATCTTCAAGCTCTGATTCAGTTGCACAAGTTGTAGCTGAGCAGGCAGGTAATACTGAGTTAATAGCAAGCAGTACTGATACTATGCGCCAAAATCAGTACCAAGATACGCAAATAGTGCAGCAGTTAACCGCCAAGGTGCAGTTAATCGATGTAAGTATTGATGTGTTAGAGCAAAGCATTGCCAAGTTTAAATAAATCCAACACTTTCGTATTTTCGCTTATAGCTACATGGCTTATTTGTGTTGTTGCAGGGTTAGTTTATTTTCAATTAGAGCAGCTTAAACCGTTTGATAGCTCAAAAGTTTTATTGCAAAAACACTGGTTTAATAACTTTAAAAAGCAATTGGATTGGGTTAATACTGGTGAGCCGTCTTTAGTGCTTATAACAGAAAAAAAATGCGGGTGTACTATACAAGCTAAGCCGCATATTTCATCGTTAACCTCTTTTGCTGCCAATAAAGCTATGAAGGTTGTACAAGTTGAATTAACACCAAAGCTTAAACACGTTATTCCGGCAACGCCTGCCGCCGTTATTATTAATAAAAACGGTGAGTTTGTTTATGCTGGGCCGCTCTCTGAAGGATTAGCTTGTGCCCAAGGAAGTGGTTTTGTTGAAACTGCGGTCACTAATTTAGCTGCTGGTTTTAACTCAAATCTCTTAATTACACAAACCAAGGGATGTTACTGTGTAAATAATGCATAAATAACGTATCGATAAACTAAAGCTCGCACTTAAATCAACAGTTGCGAGCTTTAATATTGATTAAATTGTAACTAAGCCATAAATACCTAATGACACAAACACAAAAGCAGCAATAGCACGTACGGTGTTTAGCGATATTCTTTTTAGTAATGCATTACCAGCGTATATAACAGGCACGTTAGCAATTAGCATACCTAACGTGGTTCCTACCGTTACCCAAAACACAGACTGATATTGTGCGCCTAACAACACCGTCGCTATTTGTGTTTTATCACCAATTTCTGCAATAAAAAATAATACAAAAGCGACTAAAAAAGCCCCGTAGCTATCGTATTTACTACTTACAGCTTCGTCTTTGTCTGGGACTAATAGCCAAAGGCCAACAACAATAAAGCTGATGTTTACAAGCCAAGGTAAATATTCAGAAGAAAAACTATTACTTAACCACTGCCCAAACCACGCTGATAAACCATGATTGAGTAAGGTTGCGGCTAAAATACCAAGAATAAGCGCGCCTTTATTACGAAAACGGGCGGCTAACAGGAGCGATAAAAGCTGGGTTTTATCGCCTATTTCGGCAAGTGTGACAGTGACGGTTGAGGTTAAAAAAACTTCCATTATTGATTCTTACAGGCGGGAATACTAAACCAAGGCAAACAACTATCTCCCGCCATGAGGATAGTGTCTACCTAGGTCTCGCCGATAACGCTTGCTACAACATTACAAACTTACCATGCACATGAGGTGCAATTATGTTGATAAGTTTACTCATTACTGAGCGGGCTACTCCCCTAAGAGGCGGGCATTATTCCACAAAACTTTTGTGCGGTAAATATTAAGAATCATACATAGTTAATTTATTTGGGAGTAATAACGTTAGCTTTTAGTAATTAGTTGATAGTCAGGAAAGAGCGATAACCGGACACTGAAAAAGTTAAATTTATTCCTGTGTTTCGAGTAGAAATCTAATTTTGTCCAATAACATTATTAAACGCCGCTTTGGGGCAAAATAAGATCCTTAATTCCTAGCTGTTTAATTACTTGTTTACAAAAGTAATTGTTGGTGAAATTATCAGGGTATGTAATCCCCCGTTTTGATATGCTATAAACCACTAAAATGCTGTTCAATAAGCAGTTATGCATAAAGGATTAAGTAATGGAGTCAATTCCACCATACGAAGGAAAGCCAACGGTTTACCTTGATCAGAATGTTTTAGATTTTTTCACGACACAAGGATTAGGTGAATTCGGCCAAATGCTTATAAAAGATTATCAAGTAGTTTATTCAGATGAAACGCTTAAGGAAATTCGGCGTTCTAAAGGTTTTGAAGAGATTTTCCTTAACGTGCTTAAAGATCTTAAAGCTAACTATTTAAAATTAATTGTTGAGCCACCTAGCTTTACCATCACTGACAACGCCACAATAAGTGAACGTGATCCTTTTGTTGTCTATAAAGAATACTGTGAAAATATTGACGATGGTGTCGACATAGAAAATGCAATGCAACAATGGTTGTTCAAATTCTCTGGTGGCAGAAAAGGCGATAGCATAAATGATATTCATAATGAACAAATCTCTGCATTCTCCGAGCTAATGGAATCAGTAATGGATAACTCTGACGAGTTTCCCGTAGAGACTCAAAGACAATTGCAAAGCTACACTCAGGAAATGATTTCTCAGTACAAAGCAACATTAGAAAGAACTGAAAACATGATGATTGAGAATATTGAAGATGATAAAAATTGGGATGGAATTAAAGATTTCCGTTCACAGGTCGGAATTGGCCCCAAGCAACTCAATAATATTGAACCACCAAATGTACTTGTCAAAATTTGGGGTAAACTAAAAAGTCTCCCAACCTATAGCCAAGCAAACATGGATATTGATGACTTGTTTCAACTAAAGAAGAATCCTATTTACCCAGAACAGCCATATTTTAAACACCAAAAAGTGACGGGGATTTATAATATGTTAAACACTCTGGGGTATTATCCAGATTCAAAAGTACACAAAGAAAGACGATTTATTGCAGCAGCAAGTGATAATAGTCACGCATCTATAGCATCATTTTGTAATTTCCTTTTATCCAATGATGAGCATTTTATTAAAAAAGTTAATGCTGCATATGAGTATCTTAAAATACCAACACTAGCTAAACATGTGGTGTTCAAATATGCATAACAAGCTGTTAAAAAATGATGAAATACAGTTTTTCAACATTGGCCGTTTAAATACAGACTTTGGGATTTCTCGTGTATCAGGTGATTGGTGTTCAGAAAAACCTGAAGTTGAAAATATCAAAATTAAATCAATCGAAGTTATGGGAACTGATGGCTGGGTTTCACTCAATAAAACTAGCGAAAGCAATTCTCAATTGATTAATAGTTTACTGTCACTACTTTTGTCACATTTACTTTTAAAAAACAGTGCTGTTTAAACGTAAATATTACAAGAATCTAAGGTTACGCCCGTCCGCTTAATAAATTAATTAGTAATTAGGATGACACCCATCCTAATTATTATGAAAAAAGCCAACAAAAACAGTATGAAGAGTGCATTTTTATAAATAATTAGTTACGCAAAAAACTGAGCTATGTTGATAAGATGAAAGTAAAAATAGACAGTCCGATAGGTCGACGACAATATAGCAAACGACTCGGCTGTATCGAACCGGCTGTCCTTTAAATAAAAAAGCGGAACATTACAGTGAACAAAGGCATGAATAAACTGACCTTGCGAGGACAAACGAAAGTGAATGCGCAATGGCAAATGTATTACCTTGTTCATAATACAGAAAAGCTGCAAAACACGATGCATTAAGAAGGGTAAGCCCTCTTACTCTAAATAAAAGCCACTCAAACACCCGTAATCCCTTCCAAAACGCCAATTAAAACAATATCAAACACTTCTATATTCTGCGTAAAAATACAGTAATCAATTGAACCAAAATAGGAACTCAGCTATGGTTTGTTTATCAATAAAAACAAATTTAAAAACGAGTTAATCTACAGGCTCGTTAGCCTTCATAGGATAGGGATGAGAAAACTTTGAAACTATATGGAATTATATTAGCTATTTTAATAAGTGGCTGTTCAGCTACCGGCGTAAAATTTGTTGAACCGACTCTGATCAACAAAAAGACTGCCACTATATATTTTATGAGGCAGGATAAATTTCTTGGTGCTGCTGGATGTCGAACTGTATTAGTAAACAATTCTGATATTGGGTGTATCAAGAATGCGGGCTTTTTGAGAGTGGAAACTCCTCCAGGTAAGCGAGTTATTAAATTACCAAAAGTAACTGAAACAGATTGGGCGAATGAAACTTCAGTTGAGCAAGATTTTAAGTCTGGTGAAATTTACTATTATGAATGGACCCATGAACTAGAGGATTTTTATGTAATTCCTGCTGGCGCTCTAGTTGTAACTGGTGGGAAGACAAAAGCCTCCATTATCAAACACACTGAGCAGACAGCTTTACCAATATTAAAAGAACTCAGAAATTCTAAAAATGAAGGCTAACAAAAACATTATGGAGGGAATTTTACTCGCTGGCCTTCGGCCAAAGCGCTTGTAAAATCCCCATATTCAAAGCGTTACCAATATCCGCTCATGGCACAAACCGGAAATCACCCCTCCATAAATTCCGTATTTATACATTAAGGTTTTTAAGCCTTAATGTAATTAATTTTCAACCATTCAAATATTTAGCTAAACCTAATTTTACTTACATTTAAGGTAGGCTCTAATTAACAATGCTCAATTTATGCACTATACTTTAGCTGAATTTAGTTTAGTTTTTTAAAGCTGTCGCGAATTCTCAATTTAAGTGGCACTGGCCAAAAAAAGTTTAAAATAATACATATTAGTTAAATAACAATTGATAACCATTTTCGTTTAGATTAGTATGTACGCACTAAATGAAATTGAGAGTGGTTTGTATTCATGTATATTTGTCTTTGTCACGGTGTGACTGATAAAAAAATTGAGCAAACAATTGACGATGGTGCAACGACCATGCGTGAATTAACTAAAGAGCTTAAAGTAGGCAGCCAATGCGGTAAGTGTTGTGGTTGTACTAAAAAGATCCTTAATCGCAGACTTATTCAAATTGCTGATGTAACGGATCAAGTTGCTTAATTACATATAAAAACTTAGATATAAAAAAAGCAGCTTTTTAGCTGCTTTTTTTATGCTTGTTACTATTTACAGTTGAGACTGCAAGTAGTTTTTAATACCCGTATTTTTAATAAGCAATTGTTGGGTTTCTAACCAATCAATTTGCTCTTCTTGCTCATTTAAAATGTGGTCAAGGGCTTCACGGGTAATGTAATCTTTTTTGCTTTCAGCCAGTTTTACTGCGCTTTGCAACTCGCCAATAGTATCAAGTTCAAAACTCATGTTAGCTGCAATCATTTCTTCGCTGTTTTCACCAATACGTAATCGGCCTAGGTCTTGAAGATTTGGTAAGCCTTCTAAAAACAAAATACGTTCGATTAAACGATCGGCGTTTTTCATCTTTTGAATTGATACTTTGTAATCTGCTTTGTCTAGTTGCGTAAAGCCAAAATCTTTAAACATGCGTGCATGTAAAAAATATTGGTTAATACCAACAAGCTCATTAGCGAGTACTTTATTAAGCGCTGCAATAACGTCTTTATCGCCTTTCATAATATGCTCCTACTAAGCCATTTGTGCTTGATGATAATTTTCAGAACCAATTTTATCAATTAAGCCAAGTTGTTGCTCTAACCAGTAAACATGGTCTTCTTCGGTATCAAATAACAGTTTTTCTAAAATGCTACGAGATTGATAATCTTGTTGTTCTTCACATATTGCGATGACGTCTTTAACACACGCAACTACTTCAAGCTCTAGTGTTAAATCGTTTTGCATCATGCTTTTTACATCGTTACCGATAAGTAAATCACGGCGCTTAGTCATATTTGGTACACCTTCTAAAAACAAGATGCGCTTAATAAGCCAGTCTGCGTGATCTTTTTCTTCTTCCATCTCGTGGTTAAGGCGCTCGTATAGCTTATTTAAACCCCAGTCGTCATACATGCGCGAGTGTATAAAATACTGATCGATTGCTGCTAACTCGTTAGCTAACAATGTATTAAACGCATCGATTACTTTTTGATTACCTTTCATGATAAATCGCCTTAACTATTTCAATTGTATGCAGTGTAGTACAAATAGCCTATATTGCAAGTTTTCTCTATAAAAATCATTGCGTTACTATTGGTTTTGATTCTTATTTAAGTTTGCGTTACTGCTTGGTTTATGGACAGTTTTTTATTTGTATTAGTATCTGAGAATGATTACTAGAGGTATTTATAAATAATAAGTAGAGATACTGCTTTTCATATTATCTTTTTAAATAAATAGGCATGCTGATGCCTATTTATTGAGTCTATCACTAATTAAAACTGGTATTTAGCACCTAGGGTAGCCGTTGTTCCTAATCCTTTAATGTTATATCCACCGTAGGTGTAAGCCTGTGCGCGGGCAGGGTAGTAATCACTATTGAATAGGTTTTCTATTCCAAAATACCCACTCCACTTGGCGTTAACATTGTATTGGCCACTTAAGTTAAATGTGTTGTAGCTACTAACAGGGCCCTGATCGCCAGAGTATTGGCCTTGCGCATTTTTATCAAAGCGCTTTCTGTCGCCTACATATAAAAAGCTCATAGCAAGTGATAGTTCGTCATTTGTTTGCCACGTTACATTCGCTGTTGCTTTAGGTGGACTAATTTGGCTTGCGCCTAGATAGTCATCAGCTTCGGTGTTTTTACCTTCAACATAGCTGTAAGTAGCACTTAATTTAAGGTCTTGGGTAATAGTGTAGTTAACTAGTCCTTCGTAACCCCATATTTCTTGTGGCGCACGCACAGGTTCGTAAACTCCTGTTACTTCATTATACTCATTACTTGTACCAAGCTCTGAGGTACTTCTGTAAAGAGCAAATTCAAAACGTACGTTTTCAAACTGTGAGGTAAAACCAACTTCGTAATTGTCGATTATTGAGGCTTGTGTTTGAATAAGTGCAATGTCGTCAACGGTTGCAGCGCGAAGTAAGCGACCAATATCAGAAATATCAGAGCCCTGTGAGTAGCTAAAAAACGGGCTAAAGGCATCTGTTAAGTTATATTTAATACCGGCGTTATAAGTTGTTGCATCGTAATTAATGGTGTCGCCACGCACATTTAATGGTACTGAACATTGCGATGCGGTTTTGCAAAGTTTTAGCGTTTGGTAGTCACTTACGCTCAAATCAATGCTTTCTTTTCTTACACCCGCTTTTACAATAATGTCGTCGTTTATTACCCATTTGGTTTGTAAAAAGCCAGCCACACTTTCCATGTCCATTTCTGGCACCCACACACGGCCATCTACTAAAGGTTGCGATGTTTTATCGTTTAAGGCATCAATACCGTAGATTAGGGTGGCTGTTACGTTTTCAAAATCAAACTGACTATTAAATGTAGCTCTGGCACCTTGCTTGTCTGATTTAATAACCGATTGACCACCGCTATAACCTTCATCAAGATTGGCTAAAGCGGTTGAGAAAAAGAATACGTTTTCTATATTTTGTTTATACAGATCGAGGGTCATTTGTGTGTTTTCAAACAGCGCGTAATCAACATATTTTAGGGTTATATTTTCGTTGCCTTCTGGGCCTTGCGGCTTACCTTGTTTTTGAAGCTCTAAGGGGACGTGTATAGCGTATGTTTTCTCCCCTATATTGCCATCGCCAGTAACATCGCCTAAATCAGTTTTTTGCTGTGAGCTGTAAAAGTTATAGCTAAACTGCAGTTGCTTTTCGTCGTCAAAATCATAAGTTAGTTTGGTAAAATAGTTTTGAGTTTCAGAGTCTGATAAACCATATTGCAAGCCTAAAATATCGCCCTCTGCATCGCGTTGTACGCCGTTTTCTTCATAGCTTGCCGTTAGCAGGTAGCTTAGTTGGTCGAGCTTACCGTTTACTGCGGCTGATACTCTACCGCCGCCACTTTCTGCTAATTTAACAGCGCTAAAGCGGCTTGAAATACTTATTTCACCTTCCGGTTTACCATCACTGCGAGCCTGTTTTGTTATGTAGTTAATAATGCCACCTGAGGCACCATTACCATAAATAGACGTTGCGCCTTTTATGACTTCAATGCGCGCTATGGCACTTGCATCAAGCGTTTTTACGCCTAAAGAACCATTACGAAGAGGTGTTGATTGCGGTACACCATCAATCATTATTAATGGCGCACGGCCGCGTAGTGTTTGTCCTGAATTACTTGAACTGCCAGTATCTGGGGCAAGGCCAGGAACCATTTGCGCGAGTAAGCTCCCCAATTCTGAGCTTACTTTTAAATGCTGTTGTATTTGTTGCTGATTTATAACGGTAATCGAGGCAGGTACTTCGTCAATGTTCTCTGATATGCGGCTGCCAGATACAATGACATGCTCTAACTGATCAGAAGTGTATTCATTTTTATTATTTTCATTTGCTAACGTGTTAGTACTTATTGCAACAGCAATAAGGCAAAGCGAAGTTTTTAACATGGGGTGTCTTAGTTGATAACAATTTACGTAATGGTAATTATTATCAACTAATGACGCAAGTGTTAATGAGATTTATTTCCATTTATGGCGTTTTAACCAAAAATATACACCGCTTACAATAAAAAATGCGAGTGAAAGGGCTATTAATAACCATAAAAACTGCACAATAGGACCTGCAAAATCACCAATGTGAAACTTATACTTAAAGTTCCATGCTTGTGTTGTGAAGTTGGTTTTACTGGCGTCAAATGAGTTTAATACTTTACCAGTAAATGGGTTAGTCCAAACCCAGCTGTAAGCGTGGCTTTCGCCAGGGTTTTGCATTCTCAGTGCAATTACTTCGTCATCATTTTTAGGTAAGTAAATTCTATATACTTTACCATCCGGAAATACGTTCTCTGCATTTTTAATTGCTTCATTGTAGTTTAACGCAGCTTGAGAAGCGGCTATTATTTTTGGCGCTTCAGGTCTTTGTTCTACTTTATTAAACGTTACAAATTCTAATACAGATTGAGTTTGTGTTTTCCAGTTAAATGCCATACCAGTAAAGGCAATAAGCATAAGGGGTATAAAAAAGTAAACACCAAGCACTGTATGTAATTGATACATGAGCACTCTAAATTTGGCTTTTGGTTTTATAGCTAAACGTTTAACTCTGTTTTTGGGCTTTACCCATAAATAAAAGCCGAGTAATACATTTATTAAAAGTAGCAATGCACACACCGACATCCAATTTCGAAAGGTTTTTTCACCCTTACTGTTTTCAAACAACAGCCAGCGATGCAATCCCATCGCAAACCCATAAATAGTATCTGTTGATTCATAGACGTTTAGTACACTCCCAGAGTAGGGATTAACACTGGCGTAATATTTATTGGCTAACCTAAATTGCCATGCGGCGTTTGGCGCTTGTTCGGGCATAAAAAAAGTGATTTTTTGCTTAGTTTGAGCTCGTACATTTTGTATAAGTTCATCGTAAGGCATTAAATTTTCTTGTGGTGTTACTTGCCATTTTGCAGGCTCTATTAAGTGCTGTATATCTTTTGCATAAATCATAACAGCACCGGTTAAGCTCACTATTAATAAAAATAGTCCGCTAATAAGGGCAAGGCCTAAATGAATTCTACGTAACCAAAGTTTCAAAAACGGTATCTCATTATGAGTTAATGGCAATATTGTAAATGATAATACGAGCTGTTTTCAATTAAATAGTTATGTATTTGGTTTAGCTTGTTATTAAGAACATTAAATTGGGCTTTAATTTGCGATTGGTCGGATTTCTATTATGCAATTTTCGATATTAAAATTGTCGTGTAAAAAGCTTTTTATTGTTGGCAAATTAATTAAGTGCTGAGTGCTAATAACAAGCTCACAATAATTTTCTTTATCATCTAGTTGCCAAAGCTTAATGCTAACTACCGATTCGATATTAAATTCATTGCTAATAGCATGTGATATTGCGTGTGTATCAATGTTGCTAGGCGCTGCTTGCATTAAAATTTTGCAGCTTTGCTTTAATAGTAAAATGCCATGATAAATTACATACACAGAAATAAGCACAGTGGCAATTAAATCAACAATATACCATTGGTATAAAATAATTAAGGTGCCTGCAATAATAACAACAATAGATGCCATTGCATCTGATACGTTATGAATAAAGGCCGCTTTTATATTTATACTGTGATTTGCTCCAGCTCGGTAGGTTAAATACGCTGTTGCTAAATCAATTACCAACGCTATTGCTGCCACCCACACAACTATCCAGCCATTAATTGGTTGAGGGTTTAAATAGCTCGAAATGGCTTCAAAAATTAAATACACGCCAATTAATATTAATGTACTGCTATTAAAAAGTGTGGCAAGTATTTCAGCGCGTTTATAGCCAAAATGATGAGTGCCGTCAGCAGGCTTATTACCAACTTTACGTGCAACCAAGGCTATAAATATAGCGGCAGCATCACTTAAATTATGAAGGGCATCGGCTATAAGTGACAAGCTGCCCGAAAATATCCCGCCAATAACTTGGGCTACGGTTAGCAATACATTAATAACCACAGCGACGGTGAGCTGTTTATTGCTTTGGTTTTCGTCTACATGACTATGTGAGTGATCGTGCGCCATAATGCCCTCAAACGCATTGATTAAATACTGCTTATATCACGAGGAGTTTAAAACAGCTACAGAAGTTGTAGCGTAAGCAAGTGTAATTATAAGTTAGTAATAAAGGCGTATTTTTTAAAAAATGTGAATTTAAGATTGTAACGCTAAATACCCAGTTTTTAAGGAGTTTACCGCTCAAAACTTGCGTCTTTATATATTTAGTGCATTAATGTAAGTAATATTAAATGATTATAAGTTGCTGGATATTAAGCATGGACAAAGGTTTAAACTTTGGTGAATTAACAGGTAAAGGACAGTCTGTTCGAAGTAAGTTAATTATAACCTTTATAATTATAGCCTTAGGGCCACTTTGTATACTTACGTGGTTTAGTCTTGAACATGTAAATAGCACGCTTAAACAAAATGCAGACACTGAACTTAACGAGCTTAATAATATAGGTAAGCAATTTGCTGATATTTGGTTTACAGACCATGTTAAAGATTTATATTTGCTTAGATCACAATTTGATATCAGCCCCAATAAAAAGCAAAAATTAATTAATCAATTTATTGAGCAGTATGATTTTGTTAATCATGTAGAGCTTATTGATGTAAACCTCGTTAATTCACTACCTTCATCACCTTTTTTAAATGTTATTAAAGAGCCGCGCTTTAATAACATACGTTCTGGGATTATAAATACAGGTAAAATCCAATTCCAGTCAATGACTGCCTCAGGGCGTGAATATCATATTATTGGCTTACCGATATTAAATGATGAAAATAAGTTACAAGCAATATTGCTTGCAGATATAAATTTAAATGGCTTATTAAATAATCTAAGTAAAATACACGCTGCTAATAAAGACATAACATTTTATGTTATGCACAATAATAAAATTCAAAAAAGTAATACTTCAGACGATACCCAACCATCATTTTTCTCTCAAAATAGCTCACCAATACAACGTGTTTTTTCTTATATTGATAAAAATGAAGTCACTTTATATGGGTATATTAATTCATTAGAGTTTTTAAATGAGTCTGGCTGGCAGCTACTTGTATCAAAACCAAAAGAAGTCGCACTACAAGGTGCTAATTATTATAAGCAGCTCGCTGTATTAACTAATTCAGGTGCCTTACTGCTGATATTAACGTTGTCGTGGTGGTTTGGTCGCCGGCTGTCTCAGCCTTTAATTAACTTAGCTAAAATTGTCGAAAATATTACAAAAGGCGATTTAGTTAAAGTTCCAATAATAAACGATAGCATTGAATTTAATCAGCTTTCATTGGGCTTACGTAAGTTAGTAGCTGTAAAAGAAGAACAACAAAGTATATTACAAAAACAACGTTCGGCACTTCAAATTGCATTAAAACAATTAGCAGAACAAAAAAGTGCATTAGATGAACATGCCATTGTTGCGGTAACTGACTTACATGGCACTATTACTTTTGTAAATAAGAAGTTTTGTGAGATCAGTGGTTTCGACGAACATGAATTAATAGGCGAAAACCATCGCTTATTAAATTCAGGGAAACACGAAAAAGAATTCTTTAAAAATATGTACAAAACGCTTAAACGCGGTGATGTATGGAACGGGCAAATCTGTAATAAAGCTAAAAATGGTGGTTTTTATTGGGTAGATACCACCATTGCACCATTTTTAGATGAAAACGGTATACCACAAAACTATATTGCTATTCGTACCGACATTACAGCGCTTAAGTTACAAGAGCTAGAGCTTGAACAGCACAAAACACAGCTACAACTAGTGATTGACTCAACAGCAGTGGGTATTTGGGATTGGTACATTGATACTAAAAAGGTGACATTTAATAACCGCTGGGCCGAGATTATAGGTTACAAGCTCAGTGATATTGAACCTTGTACTATAGATACTTGGTATACCTATGCGCACCCTGATGATTTAGCTATGTCGGAGAAAAAACTTCAAGCGTATTTTTCCGGCGAGACTGACTATTATGTTAGTGAAGCCCGCATGAAGCATAAAAATGGACATTGGATTTGGGTTCTCGATACTGCAAAAATAGTTGAGTGGAATACCGATGGCTCTCCAAAACGCATGATCGGTACGCATTTAGATATATCAGATCGAAAATCTACAGAGCTTGAGCTACAAGGAAGTCGAGACAGATTTGCATCTTTGGTATCAAATATCCCCGGCATAATTTATAGATGTAAGTTTGATGACAAATTAAGCATGCTTTACATGAGCGAGCAAGCGAGTGAAATAACCGGTTATTCACCCGATGAGTTGATACACAATGAAGACCTTTGCTTCTTTGATTTAATATGTGAAGACGATTCTCAAAAAATAAAAGATGAAATTGTCCATTGTGTTAGCGCTAAGCAGTCATGGTCTGTTGAGTATAGAATTAAAGCCCGCGATGGCTCTTTGCATTGGGTAAACGAAAAAGGCCAAGCGATTTACGCAGATGATGGCAATATATTGTATTTAGATGGATTTATTTTAGATATTACAGAACGTTACAATACACAATTAAAAATAAGCCGTCAGCAAAGCCTGCTTGAATCAATGAGTAAGCAAGGCCAGATTGGTGCATGGGAGATGGACCTAGATGCGCATACCCTTTATTGGTCTGATGAAGTTAAAGTTATCCACGAAGTACCAGAGGGATTTGAGCCGAGGATAGATACTGCTATTGATTTTTATAAACCAGGAATACACCGAGACACTATAAGTACCTTATTTGAATGCGCTGTGACTTTAGGTGAAAGCTGGAGTGTAGAGCTTATTATTTTGACCTATTCGGGGCAAGAGCGTTGGGTTAAATCAATGGGCCAAGCAGAGCTTAAAGATGGTAAATGCGTACGTGTTTTTGGCTCATTTCAAAGTATTGATGCACATAAGCGCCTTGAACTCGAAAGCGAAAAAGCAAACCGCTATAACAAAAATTTAGCCGCGCTTACAGTCGCACCTGAAGTGCAAAATAGTGATGTAGAGCAAGTTAAAAAGCTAGCCGTTAAATCTATGTGCGAAGTGCTAAATGTTGCACGTGCGTCGGTATGGATTTTTAACGATCAACGAGATGTAATGACATGTCATAGTTTATACATAGATGGACAAGGGTTTGTAGATACAGATGCTGTTTTAACTGCTAAAGACTACCCTGCATATTATAGCGCCATTTATAAGCAAAACTTAGTAGCCATTGATGATGTTTATACCCATCCAGCAACTGTTGATTTTATAGAAGCGTATACAAAGCCATTAAATATTAAATCGATGCTTGATGCAGTAATAGCAACTGGTGATGGTAATTTAGGTATTTTGTGCGCTGAAACGGTAGGCGAACATCACAATTGGACGCAAAGTGAAGAAACTTATCTTCGATCATTGGCTACTTTAGTGGGAAGTACTTTAATTTCTCAGCAACGAAAAGTAATCAGTGAGGAGTTAAAAGTAGCCCTTGTAAAAGCAGAAGATGCAGCCATTGCGAAGAGCCAATTTTTAGCAACCATGAGCCATGAAATAAGAACGCCAATGAATGGTGTACTCGGTATGCTAGAACTTGTTCAATTAGAGTCACTCCCTAAACCAATAGAAACAAAAGTAGGTATAGCCAAAACAAGTGCGCACTCTTTATTGGGTGTAATTAACGATATTTTAGATTTCTCTAAAGCCGAAGCGGGTAAAATTGAACTTGAAGAGATTAACTTTAATGGACGTGATTTAATTGGCGAAGTTGCTGCCGCACAAGCATTGACTGCTCAAGAAAAAGGTATAGAAATAATTTTAGATTTGGTAGCGCTAGAGCCTTCGCAGTTATGCGGAGATCCTGGGCGGATTCGACAAGTACTTACTAATTTGCTGAGTAACGCCGTTAAGTTTACGAGTAAGGGCGAGGTTGTGGTAAGCGCCAAAATTAATAAAGTGGCTCAAGGTTTAGAATTTGTTGCAAGTATAAAAGATTCAGGCATAGGAATAAGTGAAGAAAAGCAACAGCAGTTATTTACCCCTTTTTCTCAGGTAGATGCATCAACAACGCGTGAATACGGGGGCAGTGGCTTAGGGCTGGCTATTTGTAAGCAGCTTTGTGAGTTAATGGGAGGAGCAATTTCTCTTACAAGTGAAGCAGGTAAAGGGAGTACCTTTACCGCCACTATAATGCTAACTCCGGGAGATCAAAAAGAGCGTTATATTCCTAATATTAATATGGAAGAGCTAACAGTTTTAGTTGTTGACGATAACGAGACAAATCGAATTGTAATTTCACAACAGCTTGAACATTGGGGCGCTAAGGTTGCACTCGCATGTGATGCACATGAAGCACTTGATATGTGCGCGCAGCACTATAAAGATAAAAATTGCATGTATGATATTGCAGTGCTTGATATGCAAATGCCAGGAATGGATGGCATAGAGCTGTGTAAAGCACTAAAAGCACATGAACATTATAAATCAATGCCACTTGTAATGATGACCAGTATTGCAGGTATGGAAGGCGCGCAGCGTTATTCTGATGCTGGCTTTCAGGCATATTTTCCTAAACCAGTAACCACTGCCGATTTAATTTCTGCACTGTCGGTTATAACGAGTAATGATGCAGGCGAGACGCTCCCACTTGTTACGTCAGGCTATATTTCGTCACTTAAAAAAGAAAAGGCGCAGGAGTTTTCCCAAATACTACTGGTGGAAGATAATCCTATTAATCAACAGGTGGCTAAATTAATGCTCAAAAAGCTTAATTGTGACGTTACTATTGCCGGGAATGGCCAATTAGCGATTGATATATTAGAAGCGCATGATTCAGGATACTTTAAGCTCGTACTTATGGATTGCCAAATGCCTGTTATGGATGGTTTTGCTGCAACCGCTGCTATTCGTAAAGGCTTGGCGGGCATACAGCATAAAAACATTAAAATAATCGCTATCACCGCAAATGCAATGAACTCAGATAAAGAGCGTTGTATAACAGCTGGAATGGATGACTACTTGAGTAAACCTATTCAATTAGATATTTTAAAAGATAAATTAGAGCAGTATATTTAAGGTAAAAATACAATGAGCCAACCCGTTATAATACGTGATGCAAAACCAAGTGACGCAAAAACAATTTTGCACTTTATTACCGAACTTGCCATATATGAAAAAGAACCTGATGCAGTAAAAACAGACGAGCAGGCAATTTTAGATACTCTGTTTAGTGAAGGTGCAACTGCGCACAGCATAATTTGTTTAGAAGGTGATGAGCCAATTGGTTTTGCGGTATATTTTTATAATTACTCTACCTGGTTAGGTAAAAATGGCCTATACCTTGAAGATTTATACGTAAGCCCAGATAGCCGTGGCAATGGCGCAGGTAAAGCCATTATGAAGCACTTAGCTAATAAGGCGATTAGTAATAACTGTGGGCGTTTTGAATGGGTAGTGCTTGATTGGAATAAACCCGCTATCGATTTTTACAATAGCATTGGTGCAAAGCCGCAAAACGAGTGGATTATATATCGCTTAACAGGGCAGGAACTATTAGACTTCGCTAAATAGTTAATGAAAATCATTTGCATTTAGTTTTGTGGGTGTGTAAGTTAAATACACACTCATAAATAAACGTGCAGATGATTATATGATCTCAAGTCAAAAACAACCCCACTCAGATTTACTTTATCTTGATCAAGCATTAAGCCCTTGGCAGTCGAATATAATGCAAGGTAATTATGCATTTGAACAAGGTGCACTTCTCGAAGCCCGCGATAAATACTTATTAGCTAAAACACTTGCAGATCATCTTCTTCAGCAATTTTTATATGCTCAGATTAATAACACTGTCATTCATGCTATTGAGCACTGTATACCCGCACTTGTTGTTGCGTCACATAATTTAGCTGATACTTATATAGCTATGCAACAGCCTGAAAATGCATGCAAATGGCTATGCGAAGTACACTTAACACTCTCTTCATTAATTAAGCATACTCATTACGATATACAAAAAGTGAGTAAGCATCATTACATTAAAACTTCCTCTGAACTTGTGTCATTTGCAAGACGTTATCATTTTTTACCTGAGCTAATAGAGCAAGTGAATTTTTGCTTATGCTCTAAAGACTCAACAAACAGCCTGCTACATTAAAATAAAGGAGTAATTTATGGCGTTTACATTGCCAGCACTTGATTATGAATATGATGCGCTTGAGCCTCATTTAGACAGTAAAACGATGCATATTCACCACACATTGCATCATCAAACGTATATCAATAAAGCCAATGCTGCTTTAGCCGATACTGTATATGCAAACGCAAATGCTGAAAAATTACTTAAGGGAATAAACAGCCTGCCTAGTAATTTACAAAAAGCAGTACAAGAGCATGTAGGAGGGCATTTTAATCACAGCTTATTTTGGCAAGTAATGAGCCCACAAGGAGGAGGTCAACCAAGTGGTATTGTGGCTCAGGCTATAACTGAGCAACTAGGCAGTTTTGATAAATTTAAAGACCAATTTACAGCTGCGGCAATTAGCCAATTTGGTAGTGGTTGGGCGTGGTTATGTGTAACGCCAGATGAAAAGTTGATTGTAGAAAATAGTGCTAATCAAGATAGTCCTTTAATGCAGGGAAATATCCCTATTTTGGGACTTGATGTATGGGAGCATGCCTATTACTTAAAGTATCAAAATAAGCGCCCTGATTATATTGATGCATTTTATAATGTAATTAATTGGCAAGAAGTACAAAATCGCTATTTATTGGCTATTGGTTAAGTGCCGAATATGGCTAGTAATGTGAGTTTTTTTGTATAAGCTAGGCTTTATTAGGTTAACTTATAGAGCCGTTTATGGACACTTCACATTGGCAAAAAGCACGTCAGAGTCGCGATCCTCGTTTTGACGGGCTTTTTTACGTAGCGGTAAAAAGTACCGGTATTTATTGCAGACCTATTTGCCCTGCACCAACGGCTCACGAAAAAAACGTTGCTTATTATCAGTTTGCCCATAACGCGGCGCAAGATGGTTTTAGACCCTGCATTCGATGCAGGCCCGATAGTGCTCCTGGCAGCGCAGCATGGCAGGGTACAAAAACGACTGCACTTAGAGCAAAACAGTTAATAGATCAAAATGACGAGCACGACTGCGAAAAATTAGCAGCTCGTCTAGGTGTAAGTAGTCGTTATTTAAGACAGTTGTTTAAGCAGTATTTTGGCGTGTCGATTACGCAATATCGATTATTTAACCAATGTCACTTTGCTAAAAAGCTGATTCAAGAAACACATTTACCCCTTACCGAAATAGCGTTTGCAGCTGGCTTTAAAAGCATTAGGCGCTTTAATGATGCATTTTTACAGCAGTTAAATATAGCTCCCTCGAAGCTGCGCAGTGGCGATAAAAAACCAACGTCAACACTCACTTTAACCCTGCCATTTAGGCCGCCTTATAATTGGCCTGCTTTGCAGGGCTTTTTACAAAGGCGCTTGATAAAACCAATGGAGTGGATAACACAAACGAGCTACGGACGTACTTTTGCAAGTGAGGAATATAAAGGAAGCTTTACCGCTGAATTTATAGCGAGTAAAAATCACTTTAGTGTATCTATCAATATAGACAATACGGTGTACTTACAACCTGTTATAAATAATATACGCCGTGTGCTTGATTTAGATGTCGATATTAATTTAATTGAAACGCATTTAAGCGCCAATATAAACAATGCGTTTACAGTGTGTGAAGGGCTCAGACTTCCAGGGATTTGGTCAAGTTTTGAAGCCGGTATAAGGGCGGTACTCGGACAACAAGTGAGTGTTACTGCGGCGCATAATTTAGTAACAAAGTTAGTTGATGAATTAGGCGAAAAAGAGGGCGATACCGTTTATTTTCCTTCGGCTAAAATTGTTGCTAATAGTGATTTTGCATTTTTTAAAATGCCACAAGCACGTAAAAATGCGCTACACAACTTAGCCCAGTTTTGTGCACTAAATCCTGAAAATGACGATTTAGACGAATGGCTTAATTTAAAGGGAATTGGTCCTTGGACGGTAAATTATGCAAAGTTGCGAGGGCAAAGCCAGCCCGATATATTACTTGATGGCGACTTAGGTGTTAAAAAAGCTCAAGCGGCGGCAAACCCTTTCGTATCTGCTAACAGCGCTCCTTTTCGTTCTTACCTAACGTTTCAACTTTGGCAGCAATTATAATGATCATTCAAACATCAATTTCGAGCCCTATAGACGACATAATTATTCAAGCGACAGATAAAGGAGTGAGTTACGTTGGGTTTTATCCTCCAGTTGAGCACCCTCATACGCCATTTGAGCAAGTCGCTAACAAGGCGGTGCTTATTTGCGCTGCGCAGTTAAATGAGTACTTTGCAAAAAAACGCACTACTTTTGATGTACCACTTGATACTAACGGTACAGTATTTCAACAAAGCGTATGGCAAGCACTATTAACGGTACCTTTTGGACAGTCGCAAACATACGGCTATATTGCAAACCAACTCAATAACCCAAAAGCAGTGAGGGCAGTAGGCGCTGCGAATGGTAAAAATCCGATTAGTATTATAGTGCCTTGCCACCGAATTATTGGCGCAAATGCAAAGTTAACGGGCTATGCTGGTGGGCTTGATAGGAAGCTTTGGTTGCTGAAACACGAAGGATTAATGTAAATTAATGTAACGAATATTTTGTATGTTTAGTTCTACATACTACACTGTAGATTTAGTTTATAAATAAAAATCACTATGAAAATTAGAACGTTGCTTTATATTTTTGTTTTGAAGTGTATTGTTTTTTGCGATGGCGTTACGGCCAAAGAATTACTTTTTTGTTATGAAGATAAAAACGCAGCACCACTATTTTTAGGTGTTGATAAGGCTATACCTATTGATCAACCTGATGCCTCAGTTGAGGTTTTAAGTTTATTAGATAAAGCGATTGATGGTGTTGAGATTAAGTTTGTTAGAAAACCATGGCGTAGATGCTTAAGCGATTTAGAATTTAATCGAGTTAATGCTGTTATTGCCAGTTACCGCAAAGGACGAGAAAACGTTGCTGTTTACCCTGTTGATCAGCAAGGTAAGTTACAAGATGACTATGCAGTAAGTGAATTTAGTAGCTGCCTTATAGGGCGTTATAAATTTCATAAAGAATGGGAGACTCGCGAAGTATTTCAAAATAAAGCATTTACGATAGCTATTCCTAATGGCTATGGACTAAATAGCGCGTTAAAAGAAGAGCCATTTTTTATTCATAATACGTTTTCTAAAAGCAAAGCTTTTGAGTTGCTAGATAAGGGCGTGGTGCAGGCGAGCGTTGATCTATGCCAAGTTGATGGCTTAAAAGTGTCGAGTTATCCGTATGAGGGTAATAATGTCAAACCTATTTATCCCCCTTACGAAACCAGCCATGGTTACCTTGTTTTTTCAAAAAAATTCTACGAAGAAAATAACACTCTAAGTTGGGAAATATGGCATTGGCTATCAAAATTTGAAAGTGCACCTATCTATATTAAATATTTACAAACACTTAGGGCCTGTTTATCTTTCGAGGTTGAATTTGCAGCAGACTGTTTGGTATTTAGGTAAGGCAGAGTCTATATAGTGTGGTTATTCCCCATAAATAGGCGATAACGCAGCATAAATGCCAAACATGCGCTGCCCGAAGGGTTCTGCCTAGGGGCAATTTACTCTTTGTTGTTCGGTTTTTACTTAGCCCGCTAGGTTACAAACCTCACGCCGCGATTAAATAGCCCCTAGGTTGAACAAATTTTAATCCTGAAAGGTCAACAGGCCCTAATAACCTCATTAAATTCGCGTTTGTAAATTGGTATTAATTTAATATTAAGGTAGCATAAGCGCACTTTTTATAAAATGGCACCACAATGGCTCAATTATACTTTTACTACTCTGCAATGAATGCAGGTAAATCAACCACGTTATTACAATCTGCATTTAATTATAAAGAACGTGGCATGGAACCTGTGATCCTTACTGCTGCCATTGATGATAGACAAGGCGTGGGTAAAGTATCGTCTCGTATTGGCTTGCAAGCAGATGCGCATGTATTTGATGCTAGCAAAGATGTTTTTGATCTTATTCAATCACTCAATAATGAAAAAAAACGCCATTGTGTGTTAGTTGACGAGTGCCAATTTTTATCAAAAGAACAAGTAATGCAATTAACCGATGTGGTTGATGAATTAGGTATACCGGTATTGTGTTATGGCTTGCGTAACGACTTTAGAGGCGAGCTATTTATAGGGTCGCAATATTTGCTTGCGTGGGCTGATAAGTTAGTTGAGCTTAAAACTGTATGCCACTGTGGACGTAAAGCAAACCATGTACTGCGTACCGATGAAAATGGTGAAGCAATAGCCGATGGTAACCAAGTAGAAATTGGCGGCAATGACCGATACGTTTCGGTATGCCGCAAACATTATAAAGCCGCGTTAAATATGGGCCGACAAAGCATTTAAAAATGTATCAATATCTTCGCGCGTAATATCTAAATGCGTTACTAGCCTAAGCTGCTTGCTTGGGCTAAATAGTATACCTTGTTGTTTAAGTGCCTCAGCAATCTCTTCAATGTTTATACTGCTAGTGTATGTTGCGTAAACCATATTAGTGGTGTTACTCATATCTACAGTAAAGCCACTGATTTCACTTAATTGTTGAGCCAAATAGCGTGCATTTTCATGATCGTCTTTTAGGCGCTCTACATTGTGCTCAAGTGCAAACTGCCCGGCAGCTGCAAGCATTCCGGCTTGGCGCATACCGCCACCAAGTACTTTTCTCCATCGTCTTGCTTTATTAATAAGTGCTGGTGAGCCTAATAATAAAGAGCCTACGGGCGCCCCCAAACCTTTAGATAAACAAATAGAAACTGAATCAAAGTGTTTTGTAATTTCAGTGATATCAATGTTTAGCTCAACAGCGGCATTAAAAGCACGTGCGCCGTCTAGGTGCAGCGCTAAATTATGTGTGTCAACAAAGTCACGAGCTTGGGCTAAGTACTCAAGCGGGAGTACTTTTCCGCCTATGGTATTTTCTAAGCTGAGCAATCGCGTTTTTGCAAAATGGCAATCGTCTGGTTTTATAGCCGCCGCTATTTTGCTAAAAGGGATACTGCCATCAGCATCGTTTTCAATAGGCTGTGGTTGCACAGATCCTAATACAGCTGCGCCGCCACCCTCAAATTTATAATTGTGAGCATTTTGGCCACATATGTATTCGTCACCTCGTTCACAATGCGCCATTATTGCAAGTAAGTTAGCTTGTGTACCTGAGCTACAATAAAGAGCGGCTTTAAAGTTAAAACGCTTACACGCATAGGCTTCTAGTTGGTTAACGCTTTCATCATCGCCATATACATCGTCACCAACCGGTGCGTTGTGCATAATATCGCGCATTATTTTTGAGGGCTTTGTAACTGTATCAGATCGAAAATCTATCATGATTGCCTTATCCTTTTTATTGTTTTTAATAAAATTGGTATTAAGCCAGTTCACTACATATTTGTTCACGGGTTTCTTTATCAAAGTAGCTCCATGCAATAAAGCGGCTAATTTTTTGACCTTGTGCCATATCAACTATTTTATACTGTGCTATTGGGTGAGCTTTTAATACTTCTTCAAGGGCTGCAATATTATCTTTTTTAGAGACTAACGACGTAAACCACAGTACTTGCTCTGCAAAGTCTTCGCTTTCTTTAATCATATTAGAGATAAACTGTACTTCACCGCCTTCACACCACAATTCATTATTATGACCACCAAAATTAAGCGTGCTACTGGGTGTTTTTCCTAGGTTCTTCCACTTGCGTTCACTGCCTTTACTTACCTCTTCTTCGCTTGCATGAAACGGAGGGTTGCAGAGCGTTAAGTGGTATAAATCTTTTTGATTTACAACGCCTTTAAAAATATGTGATGCGTTTTTTTGTTGTTTTAGGGTTATTTTTAAACCATTAAACTGAGCAATTTGTTTTGCTATTTTTACTGAGGCTGCATCAATATCAGTCCCTGTAAAATGCCACTTATATTCACTTGTACCAGTAAGCGGGTAAACTAAGTTAGCGCCAGTGCCAATATCAAGCACTTTAATTTGCTTACCTAAAGGTATTTGTTGTTGATTATCATCACTTAATAAGTCGGCTAAGTAATGAATGTAGTCAACACGCCCAGGTATAGGTGGACATAAATTGTGCTCAGGAATATCCCAAAAATCAATATTATAATGTGCTTTTAAAAGAGCTTGATTGAGTGTTTTAACGGCTTTGTTATCACTAAAATCAATACTTTTAGTACCTGCAGGTGTGGTTATAACAAAAGGCAGTAGAGCAGGGTGCTCTGTTGTTAATAAATCGAAGTCGTACCCATTTTTATGTAGGTTACGAGGGTGTAATTTTGAACGTGCTTTATTTTCTTTCATGGCTTCATTTTAACAACAGATATGATGTGGTGATTGTAACAAATGCTGATGAGTAAAGTGCAGACATTTCCTTTGGTATATTTAATATTGCTGGTAGGATGAGTTGAAAATAATAAAAAGGAATAACTGTGGCGATTTCTCAGCAATCAATAATTATCAATTTAGACGCTCACCAAACACTTCATTTACGTCGAATCAGCGATGATAATCAGCAAGGGCCTGTCGTATTTTTTATGCATGGAGCTGTAGAAAACGGTAAAATTTTTTACACCCATTCTAATAAAGGGCTAGCCCCTTTTTTGGCTGAGCATGGGTACCGATGCTATGTGGCTGATTTACGTGGACGAGGTGATAGTAAACCGGTTATTTCAAGTGAGTCAGAATATGGACAAACTGAGTCTATCCTAGAAGACATTCCTGCCTTTATTAAGCAAATAGAGTTGATTGAAGGCAAGAAGCCTGACTACTGGGTCGCTCACTCTTGGGGCGGGGTATTGATGAACAGCGCGTTTGCACGTTTTCCAGAATATATTAATGATGTAAAAGCGTGTGTGTATTTTGGCTCTAAGCGCTCTTTATTTAATAATCATCCTCAAAAATTATTACAAGCCAATTTAATTTGGTATTTTATGGCACCTTTACTTGCTAAAAAACACGGCTATTTAAATGCTAAAGGTTATAAGTGGGGAAGCGATAACGAAACTCAAAAGTCGCATTATCAAAGTATGCAATGGGCTAAAAAGAAGCCATGGATAGATTCTGATGATAATTTTGATTATGCAAAAGCTCTAAACAACCTGCATTTACCGCCAACGCTTCATATTGCTGCGGTAAAAGATAAAGCATTAGCGCAACCAATCGATATTCAAAAGTTTATGGACGAATCAGGGCCTGGCATTCAACAAATGCGAATTTACGGTCGTAAACACGGGCATAATTTTGATTACGATCATATTAATATGCTTACCCACCCAAGTGCGCGTGATGATCAATTTAAAGATTTACTTAATTGGTTTAAAGCACGTCCGATTAATTCTCATCAAGTAACTTTAAAAGCGGTGTTTTGTAACGCTCCCACTTAGCGATTGCGGCGTTATTAATAGGTTGGCGAATAGCATGTTTACTCAACGTGGTTACCGGTGTTTTTTGTTTATAAAACGCTAAGCAGCGCTCTTGAAAATGACAGTTTAAAAAGCCAAGTAACTGCGTTAGCTGCTCTTTTGGGTTGCTCACTAAATCTTCGTAACTGACATCATAAATTGGCATACCTTTAAAGGAGTGCCAATGGCTCATCAGTTTTTCATACACACTATGGTAAAGCTTAAACTCAGATAGTGAGCAAAAATAAGGCTCGTTTTCAGCAAAGTAATTAGTGAAAATAGAAAACGCTGTAGCATTAAAATTACGACTTAAGTTTATAAATTTGGCATTTGGAAATAGGATATATATTAGTCCGAGCGACTGATAATTACTCGGCAGTTTATTTATTATAAAAGGTCTGATGGGCGATGCTGTTTTTAATGTTGTGATATAAAGCTCGCGGGCTTTTTTGATTAAGTCAGGCGTTAAATGCGCTAAACATTGCGGGTAAGCAACTCCCGTTTTTTGCTCGATAAAAGCAACCGCGTTATTACTAATACTCGTACTTTCTCCTAGGCTCGAAAACTGACTATGGCTTGCCAACATTTGCTCCAGGAGGGTAGAGCCACTACGAGGCATACCAATAATAAATACAGGTGTAATATTACCTGTAAATTTTTTATCGGCAGAGGCAATAAATTCCTCGGTGTTGTATTTTATTATTTCATTGTAAAAAGGGATTAAATCTTTAGTGTTAAATTCACTTAATTTTCTTTGTAATTTATTCGCCAATATAAAATAATTAAATGCTTGCTCGGTATCTTCAAGTGCATCGTAACTGTTTGCTAATGCGTAGTAACACACCATTTTTAAACGTAAATTGCTCGTTTGAGTTAGTAAGTGGTGCAAATTACTTACATAATTATGCTCTTTATCAAAGCGGCCTAACTGCACAAGTTCAAATAAAATATAAGCTGTTACAGGGTATACCCCAATACTGAGTGCATGAGCAAAGGTTGTATGGGCTTTATCTAACTCGCCATGTGTTAAATAGTGCTGTGCTAAGTAATAATGAGGCTCTGGGTTATGACTTGCTAATTTTTTTGCGTATTCGAGCACCGTTAACGCATCGTTTGGCGAATTAACACCGTTAAATGCATCAGCAAGGGCATGTAATGGTTCAAGCATATGAGGCATGCGCTCACACGCTTTTTGGAGTAAGTATACGGCAGCGTCATAACGCTCTAGTCGTAGGGCAATTCTGCCTAAGCCAA
This sequence comes from Pseudoalteromonas sp. NZS37, assembly GCF_015864265.1. Classification (NCBI taxonomy): domain Bacteria; kingdom Pseudomonadati; phylum Pseudomonadota; class Gammaproteobacteria; order Alteromonadales; family Pseudoalteromonadaceae; genus Pseudoalteromonas; species Pseudoalteromonas sp. NZS37. Next base: position 273,228 of record NZ_JADYXL010000003.1, read on the forward strand.
ATAAAGCTTCACCATTTTCGGGATTACTATTTAAAATCGCTTTAAAATGGAACTCGGCTTCTTTGAGTTTATTCTCTTGAAATAATTGGTTGGCTTTATTAATTAACATAGTTAGACATTATTATTATTTTTATTAACTATAAAATTAAAAAGGCGAAATGTCTTTAACATTTCGCCTTTGGTTCTTCATGAAAATAGTTTAAAAAGTATATGTTGCTTTAGCGTAGTAAAAGCCACCGTTAATACCAAACGGAGATGTTTCGTAGAACTGACCACCCCAGTTGTTATTAGGGATACCCGTTGCATCTGCAAAATCAAGTTTTTCAGCATCTTGGTCGAATAAGTTTTGAGCGCCTACAGAGAAGCTAACTGATTCATTTAAGAAGTAAGTTACTTCAGCATCAATAGTGACTGCAGCATCTGCTGTTTTAGCTGTTGCATCATAATCAACGTGAACACCTTGGTATTCGCCGTAGTAGTTTGCACGAGCAAATGCAGAAACTGATTCCCATTGTTGAGACAATGTGAACGTTGCACGATGGTTAGGTAAATCTTCTTCTAAGCGCTTAACCTTAAACGCACCTGTAATCTCACTAAATTGAGTTACTTCAGTATCATTCCAGTTATAAGCAAGGCTAAATGTAGAGCTACCGCCCATTAGTTCAGCTGTATAGTTGGCAACTAAATCGATACCTTGTGTTGTTGTATCAAAGTCATTTGTAAAAAAGCTTACCTGAGCAAGACCTTGTACATTAGGAACTCCAGCCGCTGTAAGTGTATCTTTATCTGCTTGGCTTAAGTTGATTTTATCTGATTGGCTAATACGGTCATCTACTTGAATGTTGTAGTAATCAAGCGTTAAAAATAACTCGCCGATTGTGTATACAGCACCAAGCGTATAGCTTTGTGATTCTTCCGGCTCAAGCTCTGTACCACCTAATTGCACTGCAATAGGGTTTGTTGGTGGAAGAAGCGCTGAATCTTGTAACACGCCGCTGTCTAAGCTTGTTTGTACGTTACTTACGTTAGCTTGACCAACTGTAGGTGCACGGAAACCGCTACTTACAGAGCCACGAATATTTAAATCTTCAGTTAAATGGTATTGAGCCATTACTTTGTAGTTAGTTGTAGTACCAAAGCTGTCGTAGTCTTCAAAGCGAAGCGCCACACCCATTAGGAAATCTTCAGTGAACGGTGCTTCAACATCAACATATGCTGCATAGTTACGACGAGAAAACTCACCTGCTTGTGATGGTTTAAAACCAGGGAAGCCGTTAGAGCCAATACCAAAACCTTGTTCTGTTAAAGGGCCTGCTGTGTAAGATTCTTCATCACCAGAAATGATAGTGAATGTTTCTTCATGCCATTCAAAACCACCGGCAATATTTACATCATAAGCTAAACCAAAGTCGACACCCTTTGATAAATCAAAGTTAAAGTTTTTCTCTAGTTGCTCATATTTACCTGGGCTGAAATCACGTGGTGTATCTGCACCTAAAGAGGCATTAACCGTATCGTAAATAAAGTAACGTGATTCATTTAAACCCACAGTACCGCTTAAGTCATAGTAAGTATCTTTTAAGAAACCACCAGTGAATCGCCCTTTAGTACCGATAGTTAAAGAAGTATCAGTAATGTTGCCGCCAAAGTTAGGTGTAAAACCACCTGGAAGCGATTCGTTAAATGCAAAACAATCTGGATTGTTCGCTACACCATTTATGTAAGCTGGATCATCTAGTACGTTGCCATCTGTTATTGCAATAGTAGGACAGTTAGCGCTCATATCAGGTGTTAAATCTGCAACAAGCAGAGTTTCGCCACCATCATTTGAATAAACACCAGAACGCGTTTGAGGGTTACGGTAGTAAAAGCCGCCGCGTACATCACGTTCAGAGTAATTACCAAACATGTAAAATTCAGAATCGTTTGTTAGCTCTAAACCTACGTTACCAAAAATTGTAATATCGTCGTTTACTTCTGGTGCGCCCCATACTTGTGCAAGAGAAGATACATCAGGAACACCGGCAGCTGAAAGTGCTGCGGCATCGGCACGTTGAACTGAGCGGCTTGTTGCATCAGCTGTTTTATATTGAAAGCTTAAATTAGCAAAGCCATTGTCGGTAAACGGTAAACCCACGTTACCCGACACTTGTGTTGTATCGCCGTCACCTTCATAAAATTGACCATGGCGGATTTCTAATTTGCCACCTTCAGAAGCGTCTTTTAGTTGGAAGTTCATTACACCGGCTATTGCATCAGAACCATATTGTGCAGCTGCGCCATCACGAAGTACTTCTACTTGTTTAATAGCAATGCTTGGAATAACTGAAATATCTGCGCCTTGCGCGCCATCGTTAATACCACCGCCTAAAAATGCAATTACAGAAGCACGATGACGACGTTTGCCGTTTAAAAGAACCAATGTGCTGTCTGATGGTAAACCACGTAAGTTAGCTGGGCGAACAAGAGAGGCCGCATCGCTAATAGGATTTTGATGTACGTTAAAAGATGGCACTGCACCTTTTAATAGCTCAAGCATGTCGGTATTGCCTGATCTTTCTAATTCTTCGCCACCAATAATATCAATTGGCACTGGTGAGTCACCGATTGAACGTGGAGCTGAGCGCGTACCTACTACGGCAATTTTCTCTACGTTTTTGTTTACTTTAGTTTGTTGTTGCTCGTCTGCTGCAACAGCAGTGCCTGAAAAAAACAACCCTGCAGTGGTTGTAGCTAAAGCAAATTTGATTGCTTGGTTTAGCGCATTATTTTTTAATTTCATTCTAATTTTCCCCAGTTAGAATAATTCTTATTTTTGATGCTAATTTCACATCATTTATTTTTAACTTAATTTTTTGTTTCACATAAGTTTGAGGGTTTAGCTCAAAAGCCTAATCAATTAAGCTTACTTTTTGTGAAGTCCTATTTACAGACTATAGGTAAAAAACGGGAAGGGCAATTACTAATTAACCATTTGATAACAAAAAGATTCAATTTAAGAAAAAATGCAACAATGGTGCAAAGTAAAGCTAAAATGAACTAAATAAGTGCAAATAGGGTTGTTGAGAGGAAAATTAATGCGTTATCAGTATTTAAATGTTATTTATTTGTTTCTTTTTGGTGGGGTTTTCAATGTTTTGTGCGCATCGCCAAGTTGCTAATTTCTCTTTATATTCATCCCACACGCAGGGGCAGCAACTGCCACCACCACAACATTCATCAGATTTTGTTTTTTCAGGTTTTTGCGGTATTTGACTTGATAAATTTTGCATTATTGTATGTATTTAATACTAATTTGGTGCAATAAGAGTAAGTGAAAGGCCGTAGCAAGTAAATTATTCTTTGTGAACCTGCGCCGCTGTGTGAAAATAAAAGCTATGCGATTATATAAAGTTATTCACCGTGCGCCTTGGCGGGTAGTTAAAATTAGTAAGAAACGCCAACAGCTGCGTTTTCGTCGTGCTATGGTGGCGCTTAAAATCGCACTTGCCCAAGAAAAACAAGAAACCAAAGAAATGCTCTCTATTTATAGGCGCTATACCCAAGGCCAAACAAGTAAAGAGGAGTTAAAACGCGCTAATGAACAGTTTGTTGATATTCTAAAAGGGCTAGGGCTCGGTGTGTTTGCTGTATTACCTTTTGCCCCGCTTACAATTCCTTTAGTTGTTAAATTAGGGAGTTTAGTGGGAGTTGATGTACTGCCAAGCTCGTTTAATATAAACAAATCTATTAAAGAACTTGATGCTAAAATAGATCAAGAAAATCAAAAGCAAGAATCCAAAAACAGCTTAAAAAAGTAGCTAAAATCCCTTCAAATTAGCGATACCTTTTAGGTGCGCTTATTGATATGCTCTTAAGTACCATTTTTATATTATATGAGCTTTTTAATGAGTGCATTACTACGTCATACATCTTCTGGTATTCCTTTATCTTTTATTCTTAAAAACGAATTATCTGACTGGCAAGCACAGCAGCCTGCATTTATACAAAATTGGTTAACTAATACAGGTTTCGAAAAGCAAGGTGTTGCTTTAATCCCTGATGCTAAAACGGGCGAGTTAAGCCAGGTATTTTGTTTAATGCAAAGTAGCGATGATTTTTGGGCTGCGGGTAATTTAGCAAATACACTTCCTACTGGTACTTATCAAATTCAAGGCGAGAGCGCTTTTGTAGAGCAAGTTGCTTTAGGGTTTGTGCTTGGTGGTTACGAATTTAGTGAATATAAAGAAAAACCAACAGCAAAAGCGCAATTAGCCATTAGCGATAAAGCGTTGTTTGAGCGTATTAGGCAACAAGCTGATGCCATTACACTTGCACGTGATTTAGTTAATACGCCAGCGGTAGATATGATGCCGCAACATTTATCGCAAGTAATGGAAGATTTAGCTGCAACTTACAATGGCGAATTTTCACAGTGGATTGGCGATGAGTTACTAGAGCAAAACTACCCGACTATTCACATGGTGGGTCGTGCAAGCGAAAATAAACCGCGTTTACTTGATTTAAAATGGGGCGCAACAGATGCTCCATTAATTACACTAGTAGGTAAGGGCGTATGTTTTGACTCGGGCGGACTTGATTTAAAACCAAGCTCTGGCATGCGTAACATGAAAAAAGACATGGGCGGCGCGGCGCACGTAATTGCACTAGCACAGCTTATTATGGCAGCTAACTTACCAATTAGATTACGAGTGCTTGTACCCGCTGTTGAAAATGCAGTATCGCGCAATGCATTTCGCCCTGGCGATGTTGTTAAAACACGCAAAGGCATTATGGTCGAAATTGATAATACAGACGCAGAAGGGCGCTTAGTATTGTGTGATGCATTAAGCGAAGCACAAAACGATAATCCTGAGCTAATTATTGATTTTGCTACCCTCACGGGTGCATGTCGTGTTGCGTTAGGCACGGAGCTTCCGGGCTTTTTCTCAACAGAGCGCGATGTAGCAAATGGTATTATTGATGCAGGTTTAAGTGTACATGACCCTGTTTGGCAACTTCCGTTGTTTGAGCAATACAAAAACTTACTAAAAAGTGATGTGGCCGATATGGCAAACTGTGCAAGTACACCGTTTGGTGGTGCTATTACTGCAGCGCTTTACTTAAAAGAATTTGTTGAGCCAACAACACCGTGGGTACATTTTGATGTAATGGCGTGGAACTTACGTGCATTACCAGGTCGTCCAACGGGTGGTGAAGCATTAGGTATTCGTGCTGTATTTAACTACTTACAAAATCGTTTTAATAAATAAGTTTTTGATTCAATAGTAAGAACTTGAGCTTATGAGTTTTAAACCTCATAAAGCTCAAGTGGCAAGTTATCTGGATCGGCAAAAAAGGTAAACTTTTTGCCGGTTATTTCATCCACTCTAATATCCTCAACGTTTACATCGCACGACTCTAAATACGTTTTTGCACTCTGTACATCCGCTACCTTAAAAGCTAAATGTCTTAAGCCTTGTGCTTCGGGATAGCTTGGTCTTGCGGGCGATCCATCAAACGAAAATAGCTCTATTTGGCTACCATCGGGCATGGCTAAATCTAATTTATATGAATTACGATCAGCTCTAAAGTGCTCATTAATAACGTTAAGTTTAAGTACATTGCTATAAAAGTGTTTAGAACGTGCATAGTTACTGCAAATAATAGCAGCGTGGTGAATACCTAAAAGTTTCAAATTTAATTCCTTAAAAAGCAAAAACGCACTTAATTAAGTGCGTTTTATATGTTGCTTACTACATGTTGTGTTAGCTTGGCTGCGCTTCTTTACATGCTTTAACGGCCGGTGCTACAAGTTCTAAACCGGTTTTATCACATGGCGGTAAAGCGGCATCGCTTACACTAATAGGCGTTACACGTTCGCCCCATTTTATGTAACTTGCAGCCCACGTAAGACCTGCACCAAATGCAGCAGACATAATGTTTGAATGCGGTTTAATTAACCCTTGCTCAACGGCTTCACATAACGCAATAGCAATCGTAGCAGCAGAGGTATTACCATACTCACCAATGTTAACCATTACTTTTTCGTCAGGTACTTTTAAGCGATGCTGAATAGCTTGAATAATACGTAAGTTAGCTTGGTGTGGAACGAGTACATTAATGTCATCAAGGCTCAAATCGGCTTGTTTAAGTACATCGTCGCATGCTTCGCTCATGCCTTTAACAGCACGTTTGAAAATTTCACGACCTTCAAATAATAAATCAGATGGACCAATTGGCTCATATTTATTTAAATCACTACCAAAGTTAGTGATGTGTAAAATATCGCGGTCTTCACTGTCACAACCAGTTTTGGTTGCTAGTAAACCAGCTGGCGTATCTGCCGCTTCAAGTACTACTGCACCTGCGCCATCGCCAAATAATACAGCGCTGTCACGGCGTGCCCAGTTTACGTACCAGGTCATACGCTCAGCGGCTATTACCACTGCTTTTTTGATCATACCCGCTTGAATTTGTGCTGTAGCAGCTTGCAATGCATATAAAAAGCCCGAACATGCCGCGTTTGTATCCATTGCGGCAGCGCCTGTTGCACCAATGTTTTTTTGCACTTGTGAGGCGGTATTTGCCACAACAGTAGAAGGTGTACAGGTTGCTAATATCACTAAATCAATATCTTTAGGATCAACGCCTGCGCACGCAATAGCATGCTTAGCAGCAACGGTTGCCAGCTCGGCGGTACTTACATGGCTCACTCGGCGAGATTTAATGCCTGTACGCGAGGTTATCCACTCGTCGGTGGTATCAACTATTTCACTAATTTCATCGTTGCTAATGCTTGCTGGTGGAATGCATTTACCCCAACCAGTGATATGTGCGTAAGGCATAGTATGTTCTCTTAAGGTGGTCTGACATGTATTACTAATGGGTGAGTTATACCAAAAAACGGCTTTCAAGACTAGTTTATAGCATGCTTTGTGTCGTAAATATTCGCAATTACAGGTTATTTAAGGTAATGCTAGTATAAAAAAGGAGCAAGTATGAAAACAACACTAATAACAACATTCACTGCAATAACGCTGGCATTAATAGCAAATGGGGCTTTTGCTCAACAGCATAAAATTATTTATGCGGGCAGTTTACTTGCATCCGAGGATCAAAAAGTAAAAACAGAGCAAACGTTAGTCATAACAGATAATACAATAACAGCCATTAAAAACGGCTACCTCACAAAAGTAGAACTTAACCTACCTGATGCCGATATTATAAATCTTAAAAATCAATTTGTAATGCCTGGTCTTATTGATATGCATGTTCACGTTACGTTTGAGCGAGATGCTAAAGCAAACCCTCACCGCTGGGCAACAGAATATGATGCCGATTATGCTTTGCGCTCAATTAAATATTTACAACGTACGCTCGATGCGGGTTTTACATCAGTGCGAGATTTAGGTAGCGATCACAAAGTTATATTTCCGCTAAAACGTGCTATTGAGCGAAATGATATTAACGGCCCTCGCATTTTTGCAGCGGGTAATACAATATCGCCTACCGGTGGACACGCAGATATGCACGGTTATCGAAAAGATATTACAGATGCGGTTACAGGCGGGATTGGTATATGTAATGGCGCGGATGATTGTAGCCGTGCGGTACGCGAGGTAATTAAAAGTGGCGCTGATGTAATTAAAATTACTGCCACGGGTGGAGTACTAAGTAATACCGCTGCTGGTGTTAACCAACAACTTACAGATGCAGAGCTGATTGCAATTGTTGATACTGCTCATCACTTGGGGCGTAAAGTTACAGCGCATGCACACGGTACACAAGGTATAAAAGCGGCCATAAAAGCCGGTGTAGATTCTATTGAGCATGGCTCTTATCTAGATAAAGAGGCAATAAAGTTATTTAAAAAAACGGGAGCTTATTTAGTACCGACGCTTTTAGCGGGTGCAACGGTAAGTGAAGAGGTGCTTACAAATCCAAATATGCCACCGGCAATAGCCGACAAAGTGCGTGAAGTGACTCCAAAAATGCAAGCTTCGTTTAAACTTGCACTGAAAAACAAGGTTAATATAGCTTTTGGAACAGACTCAGGTGTGTCGCGTCATGGGCTTAATGCTAACGAATTTAGTTTAATGGTAAACAATGGTATGAGCGAAGCCCAAGCTATTAAATCAGCAACCATACATGCAGCTAAACTGCTGGGGCAAAGCGCATTCATTGGCGACTTGAGTGTTGGTAAACAAGCAGATATTATCAGTGTGAATGGCTCACCGCTTAAAAATATCGACGTACTTAAAAACGTGCAATTTGTTATGAAAGCCGGGCAAGTTTATAAACAATAGGGAAGGTTATGAGCAGCAAAATAAAAGTGTCGTTATTTAATCATTTAATTGACGCTGAGCGCCAGTTACTCGACCCAGAAGTTCGCCAATCTGAGCGCGCATTAGATGCTTTACTCGATGATGAATTTATCGAAATTGCTGCCAATGGCACTACATTTAATAAATACCAAGTACTTACCCGCTTACCTACCGAGGTTGTGCCACAGTTTTATAATCAGCATTTTAAGGGCCGAATGCTGAGCGATGATGTAGTGCAACTTAGTTATCAAGCTGCTTATAGGCGCTCTGCTCGCAGTGAATTTAATTATTCATTGCGTATGTCGCTTTGGCGCCAAACTAATGGGCAATGGAAGATGGTGTTTCATCAAGGAACGCCTTGTGCACCGTTTTCAATTTCGATGGATGATGATTAAAAATCACATAACCGTTAAAATAACCTTATTAAACATTTGATTGGGTAATTACCTCTTGTTAATGCAAACCGACCCCACCATTAGTCGACTATTAATGCTGCGAAGCGGCGCAATTGCCGTGCAATTAATTGCGGTGCTTAGCGTTTATTTTTTACTAGAACATCAAATTGCATTACTGCCTTTACTGATTGTTATTGCCGTTGAGGCTGTGTTTCAGCTTATTAGTCTATTTGCTTATCGTAATGTGAGCCAGGCTAAACCTTTGGGTATGTTGATGCAATTAACCGCTGATGTATTATTTTTAACGGTTTTACTCTCGCTAAGCGGTGGTGCAACCAATGCATTTGTATCACTGTTATTGCTCCCAATAATGATAGCCGCTGTGACGCTGCGAGAAAAAGGATTAGCTTATATTGCGGTATTAGCCATTGCCGCATACAGTTTTTTACTGATAAAGATGCCCGATCACAGTATGCATCAAATGAATATGAGTGGTCACTTTATTGGTATGTGGGTTAATTTTGTTTTAAGTGCTAGCGTAATCGCATTAGTGATTGGCGCAATGAGCAGGGCACTTAAAGAGCGAGAGCGTATTATTGCTAACGTGCGTGAAAAACAATTACGTAATGAACAGCTTGTTACCCTTGATGGGGCTGCTGCACAAATAACCCATCAACTAGCGACCCCAATTGCAAATTTACAGTTACTGTTTGAAGAGTTATTAGAGGATCAACCAAACAATCCTATTGTTAAGCACATGCAAGCGCCGCTTACTCAGTGCAGTACACAACTTAACGACTTTAGAAAGCTCTCGGAGCAGTTACGCCTTAAAAATTCACAAGAACATGTGACGGTAAAGCAACTGCAAACACAAATTACAGACACACTTTTATTGCAATACCCTGATCAGCAAATTAAATGGATTACGCCACCAATTGCGGCAACATTATTGAGTGATGCGATGTTATTGCCCGCTATTTTAAATTTATTGCAAAACGCCGCGCTTGCTAATCAAAAACAAGGTCAAACCCAGTTAGAGCTGAGTTGGCAGCAAGATAACTTACATAGCGAATGCGTTTACTTGTTAATTCGTGATTTTGGCTGTGGCTTTTCGTCATCGCAATTAGCAGAGCTGGGCGGGCAACTTATGCCAAGCGATCAAGGAATGGGGCTTGCTGTGCTTTTATCAAACGTTACTTTTGAGCGTTTAAATGGCTCGCTTACCTTGTTTAACCATGCAGATGGCGGCGCTGTCGCCAAAGTTAAACTCGCTATTGTAAACACTGAGAATAACGCCTCATGAAGTTACTTATAATTGAAGACGACATAAATTTAGCCAGCACACTGGCAAGGCGTTTAACTAAACAAGGCTTTACCTGTGAGGTGGCGCATAATCAAAGTGATGCGTTACTTACCGCGCGTAAACTATTGCCCGACTTTGTTTTATTAGACATGAAGCTAGGCGGCGATAACGGACTTGCACTCATAAAACCGCTGCGTAGTTTGCTCCCCCAAACTCATATTGTTTTACTAACTGGGTTTGCAAGTATAGCAACCGCAGTAGAGGCAATGCGTTTAGGTGCAAACGATTACCTTACTAAACCGGTTGATATGGCAACATTATTAAAAGCGCTTAACACCGAGCCTGTGGCATCGGCATCGAATGTTATTGATGATGCAGTTATGTCGCCGGAGCGCTTAGAGTGGGAGCATATTCAACAAGTACTGCACAGTAATAATGGCAATGTGTCGGTTACCGCGCGGCAACTTAATATGCATAGACGTACTTTGCAGCGCAAGTTACAAAAAAAGCCGGTGCAGCAGTAATTTAGTACTTAATTTAAGGAAAGTGTTATGAGCGATGATGCAGCTACATTAATGCAAAATCAAAAAATTATATTATTTGATGCGCAATGTAAGCTGTGCAGCGCGTGGTGTAATTTTATTATTAACAATGATGTCAATACCATTTTTAGATTATGTAGTGTGCAATCTCCAAAAGGAGAACTGTTGTTAGCACACTTTGGTTTTTCAACAATTGAATATGCCTCAATGGTTTACCTAGAAAACGGTAAAGCGTATACGCAAAGCCATGCTTTTTTTAACGTTGTTAAGCAGCTAGGTTACCCATATAAGCTAGCAAACGTATTTAGTATTTTGCCAAATAGGTTTAATAATTGGTTATACGATAGGGTTGCTTTAAATAGGTATTCGTTATTTGGAAAATATCAGTATTGCAGAATTCCCAACCCAGAGGATGCTAAACATTATTTAACCTGAACGCAGGTAAAGAAATTTACTAATGTTTTGAATCATAGTGCTCCATTAGACAAATACTTTAAGCAGTGGAATAACCGCAATGATGCAATATAAGCTGCTTATGCATCGGTCAGCTGTTAGGGTTTTTTTTTCTTGCCTTTGGTTGATTACTGCTAATCTTGAGGTATTAATTTATACAAATTGATAGGTTATAAAATGGCTAGGCCTCTCAGGTTAGAGTGTACGGATGCGTTATAGGGCTATCCTCCCCGAAAATTAATAGAAGCCAAATGTATAATTTTTCTTATTGTAAACATAGGAGGAAAATATGAAAAAATTTATATCTATGTCTAAATTGTTATTTTTAATAGTAGCTGTTTTTTCTGTAAAAGCATTTCCTTTACAGGAAAATATTGAATGTAAAAAAGTATCATGGGGTCAACTGTTTAAGAATCAAAGTGAGCTGATTGGAACTAAAGTGTGCTTAGTTGGATATTATGGACACCTTGATTTTTATGAAGATCGTGCAGCTTTAGAGAATATGTCAAAGCAATACTTAGTATTCCCATTTTACGGTGATGTAACTGAGGGGTTTGTTAAGCGTTGTAGCAATAGAATGCTTTTAGTGGAGGGCGTTATTTCCAGCCATGAAAAAAGTAAAGCACCACGAATAAGGAAAGTAACTAGGTTAAGCCCATTCTCAGACCCTGAATATAGCTGCTTAGATCAAATATCAGGTTTCGTGAATTAAAGTGTACTATTGAGTGTTGCCAATTATTAGATTGGTTAGCTATAAGTAGATGCTAGGTTTAGGTGGCTGTGCTAAAATCGCCGCGTTTAATTTTAGCTAACGGTATAAAAGGCTTTTTTAATGGCAAACACAGCACATGCACTTCACATTTTGGTTAAGCACAAAGAAATTGCAGAAGATATTATTAAGCAATTGGGTAAAGGTGCAAAGTTTCAAACCTTAGCTAAAAAGTATTCATCATGCCCATCGGGTAAAAAAGGCGGGGATTTAGGTGAATTTGGACGCGGGCAAATGGTCCCACAGTTTGACAAAATTGCATTTAAAGGTGCAATTTTAGAACCCCACCTAGTTAAAACAAAATTCGGCTGGCATGTTATTAAAGTGCTTTATCGTACTTAGTTTACTTTTTAGTAAGAAGTAACCTTGGCTATATAGAAAAAGGCTGCAATGTGCAGCCTGTTTTAGTTAGTTATTATTTTGCTAAATTAAAATCTATAGTCATTTCTAAATTCTCATCAACTACCGCAATACCATTAACTACTTTAGGTGCGTAACGCCATTTAGAAAGAGAGCGAATCGCTGCTTTATCAAAAATTTTCACAGGCTCAGCTTTAATCACTTTAATATTAATGGGCTTACCAGATGCATTTACATCAAAAGACATTGTCACACTACCTTCAATTTTTTCACGGACACTTTTAATTGGATACTCCGGAGGACTGGGCATTATTAGCGTAGAGCGAGGGTTATCAGCTAAAGGTGTTGTTGAACATGCGGTTAAAAGAAACAGTGAAGTTAATGTTGTAATTATATATTTCATTATAAATCCCTTTATAGGTATTGTTATCGATTTGTTAAATGTAGTTTCTATAATGACACCAAAAGAGATCTAAGGTAAATAACAACTTTGTATTATTTTTGAACTGATAAATATATAAGAAAGGCTGCAATGTGCAGCCTTTTTTAAGTATTAAACAACAATTTTACTCGTTAAGCGTCTTGCTTGGCTTCTTCTTCACTAATTTGTTTTAGTGCTTGAATGAATGAGTCGCTTGGTTGTCCGCCAGTGAGTGCATATTTATCGTTTATGATAAACGTAGGGACAGAAGTAATACCCATCTGTTTAAAGTTGTCTTGCTCTTGGCGTACGTCTTGTACGTATTTGTCTGAATGTAGAATACCGCGCGCAGTTTCTTTATCAAGACCCACTTTTTCAACAACGTCGAGCAACGCTTCTTCTTGATTTAAGTATTTTAAATCTGTGAAGTGCGCTTCAAAAAAGGCGAGTTTTAACTCGGTTTGCTTACCTTCTTCACGTGCCCACATTAATAAACGATGCAAATCAAAGCTGTTGATCATGATACGTTTGCCATCAAAATTAAAGGTAAACCCAGCACGCTGACCGGCTTCGAACATGTTTTTACGATTTTCGTCGCCTTGCTCTTCACTTAGGTTGTACTTTTGCATTAAGTGTTCGTTTAAGTCTTGACCTTCAATTGGCATATCTGGATTTAGTTCAAAAGGATGCCATGTAATATCTGCGCTCATTTCGTCTTTAAGTTGCTCTAGTGCAGTTTCTAGGTTTTTATAACCCACTACACACCAAGGGCACATTACGTCTGAAACGATATCAATTTTAAAGTTTTTCATATTTATCCTTTTGAGGATTGCTTTGGTATAACAGGGGATATTGGGATGAACTGCACTTTATCAATACCAAACTAAAAAGAGCAGCTAAACAGCTGCTCTTGAAGGTATTCAGTTTTAGGCGTTAAGCCCAAATGGGTCGTCAATGCTATAACTTGGTTGTGTAAACCAATGAGGGCCGTTGTCGGTCATGTAAAAATGATCTTCTAAACGCACGCCAAATTCATCGGGTATAACTAACATTGGCTCGTTACTAAAGCACATGCCAGGGGCAAGTGGGGTTTTATCACCGCCAACTAAGTATGGCCATTCGTGAATGTCTAGCCCAATGCCGTGACCCGTTCGATGCGGGCAACCCGGTGTTTGGTACTGCGGACCTAGCCCTTGCGCCGCTAAATAAGTACGTGCGCCCGCGTCTACGTCTTCGCAGGTAGCACCGATTTTAGCGGCATTAAACGCGGCCATTTGCGCTGCTTTTTCATGATCCCAAAACATCCGTTGGCGCATTGTCGGTTCGCCAAATACATAGGTACGGGTTATATCTGATAGGTAATCGTGTACTTTACAGCCGGTATCTATTAATACCATATCGCCTTTTTTAAGCACTTGCGCGTCTTTAACACCGTGCGGAAAAGACGTTGCAACACCAAATAAAACAATACAAAAATAGTTACCTGGCGCGCCTACTTTTTGATGTGCTTGCTTAATAAAGGCTTCTACTTCGGTGGTGGTTATTCCCTCATAAAGCATGCTTGCTGTGGCTTGATGTACGGCTAAGGTCATATCCATCGCGCGCTGCATTAAGCTAAGCTCGTGAATTGATTTATGCATACGGCAATGCGCCGTTACAGGTTGTGCGTTTATGAGTGTTAAACCCGTTTGCGCTTTATTAATGCCGTCGAATATAAAAAATTGTGCGCTTTCATCAATGCCAATGGTTGCGTTTTCATTAATATTTAACTTTTTTAGTACTTCAACAAAAAGTGCATAAGGATTTTCGTGCTCTTGCCACCCATGAATAGGTCCCTCTATTACTTTAAACCCGTTTAGTGAACCAATTTCGAAATAAGGCGCAATGTATTGTACTTCACCAAGGGCCGGTAGTATTGCGCCAACCATGCGCTCGCTCGCGTACCATTTCATACCTGTAAAGTAGGTTAGGTTGGTGCCAGCGTTTAAATAAATTGCATCTATGTTGTTTGCAAGCATATAAGCTTGCGCTTTGGCTATGCGCTCTAAATGTTCGTCAGCTGCAATAGGGGTTAGCGTTTGCGTCATATTACTTAGGCTTGCCAGCGCTTGCTCGCTTGATTGTGTACCTATGCCCGTAGTGGTCATGTTTTTCTCCTTGGATTTTTAGCTAGTGTGATTAATACCAAGGTAAAATTCAATGTTATGCGATAAGAGGCTATAAAATAATAACCTCTTAAAAGGTCATATTATTTTTTAGCGTAAGGTAAACGCGTGAGTTTATTACTTGTGTGGTAGCTATCAAGCCCGGTTACTGCCACTGTTTCTATTGCTTGTAAATCTAGGAAACCATCGCTTTGCAGCGCGGCTTTATCAACAAAAACATCCATAATTTCGCCAATAACGAGCTCAGTCCCATTGATGGCTAAATGTTGGTTTTCTACAAATTTAACCGAGTACTTTAAGCGGCTTTCTTTTACAAAAGGCGCTGCAAAGTCGTTTAAGTATTCAGGCGTTAACCCTGTAGCATCAAACTCAGACTCGTCTTTATCGTAACGGGCTGAAGTTTGATGAGCTTGTTTGTAAATTGACTTATTCACTTGATTAATGGTGTAAGTGCCCGTTTGTAAAATATTTTCAAATGTATGACGCGGCACACTGTGAGGGCGCATAATCATTGCGACTAACGGTGGGTTAGCCCCAAGGTGAATAACCGAACTTACAATCGACAAGTTGGTATTGCCGAGTAAGTCTTGCGTGCCAATTAAATTAGCGCTTTTAAAACCCGAAAGAGAATTAATTAAATGTGTACGGGTATGTTTTTCAAGTGCGTCTATACGCGCTTTAGTAAAATGCATTAAAAATCCTTACCACGGTATGGTTGAGCCTTGCCAGTCTAAATAAGCAGGCTCACCGTTGAGTTTTAAATCAGGGTTATTGTTTGTTAATTCAAATAGTTGCTTGGCTACAAATTCAGGCGTAAATAATTTGCCTTCAGGTACATTCTTTTGAAAGGGCTTTGAAAGTGCTGTATCGGTAGTTCCAGGGTGAAACAGAATGAGTTTGGTATTTTTAGCACGACGAGCAAGCTCTATAGCGGCAGTTTTAAATAGCATGTTAAGCGCCGCTTTAGATGCGCGATAAGTATACCAACCGCCTAATTTATTGTCGTTAATGCTGCCCACACGCGCACTGAGTGCTGTAATAGTACACTGCGTTTTGTGGGTTAACAGCGGCAATACGCTCTGTAAGCAAAGTAGGGGAGTTAGGGTGTTTGAATTTAGAAGTTGGCTAAAATACTCAGCGTCTAAATCCTCCAGCTTTTTTTCAGGCATATGGGTTTCGTTGTGCAGTGTACCATTGAATATAATAACTTGTTGTATATCGGCATTTTGCTCTTTTAGGTAATTAGTAACGCGCGCTAAACTTTGTTTTGTGTAGTCAGTATGCAGGTGGACAACACTTGAGCCAGATTCAATACTTTTTGAACTAATACAAACGATCTGATGAGTAGGCGTGTTTATTTGTAGATGTTCTATATATGCATTTGCTATGGCGCTGCTTGCGCCGAATAAAACAATAGTTTTCATTTATCACCTTTTGCTTTTAGTCCACATTGGCCGTTACTGCACTGAGTATTTGGCATTAAAAAGCGACTGATGGGGTGCCGATACTTAGCAAATAATAGGTATCCGCAGTCAGCGAAAAAGCGAATTATTGGCAAGCGAAAAATTTTCAACCAGCTGTGTTTACCCACTATTTTCCATGCTTCGTAAGTTACATCAAGCCCATAAATCATTTCACCTGATTGCTTTTGAGCTTGAAGGTAGTTCATTGCTTTATCTTTATCAATATACGGGTAGCGCTCACTGAAGTCGCCCGCGTTAAGATCTTCAAGCGTAATTAAGTTTTTGTTATCAGCGTGTTTTAGTTGCTGCATTTCGGTGCTACAAAGAGGGCAGTTACCATCGTAAAAAATGATCATGTGAATGCTTTGTGATTATTTTATATATACTTTTTTACGACAAGACATTGCAAATGGATCTATTAAATATCTCTTCATGATGATATTAATAGTGTCCTACGAAAAAATGGAGACTGATAAATGAGTGAACAATACGCCGCCTTGCGAGGTAATGTAAATTTACTAGGGCAACTACTAGGACAAACAATCAAAGATGCCCAAGGTCAAGCGATTTTAGATAAAGTGGAAGAAATTCGTGCTTTATCAAAATCATCTCGCAGTGGTAACGAAGACGACAGACAAGCGCTAATAGATGTTTTACATGCGCTTAGTGATGAAGAGCTTTTACCGGTTGCCCGTTCATTTAATCATTTTTTAAACCTTGCTAATGTAGCAGAGCAATTTCATACCGTTTCGCGTTTTAATGACGTTGGCCTTGGTCAACAAAACCCTCTCACTCAAACATTAAAAACGTTAGCTACAAAAGCAGAACAAGGCCAGTTAGACAGTAATCATTTGGCCGAAACACTCTCAAAACTCCACATAAACTTAGTACTGACCGCTCACCCAACCGAGGTTACGCGCCGTACTATTATTAACAAACACGTTGAACTAAGTGATTGCTTAGCGTCATTAGAGCGAAAAGATAACTTACCACAAGAGCGGGACAATATTTTAAATCGTATTGAACAGCTGATTAGCCAAGCTTGGCATACTGACGATATTCGTCGCTCTCGCCCAACGCCAGTTGATGAAGCCAAATGGGGCTATGCAGTAATAGAAAATAGCCTTTGGCATGCCGTTCCGCGCTTTTTACGTGAATTTTCAGCGAATGTTAAAGACCAGTTGAGCTTAGAGTTACCAATTGATTACAGCCCAATTGAGTTTACATCGTGGATGGGTGGAGACCGTGATGGTAATCCATTTGTAACATCGCAGGTAACAAAAGAAGTGCTTGATCATGGTCGTTGGATGGCACTTAACTTATACATTCAAGATTTAAAAACGTTGTGCGCTGAACTCTCTATGTCAGATGCCAGTGATGAGCTTGTTGAGCTTGCAGGGCAGGAATTTGAACCATATAGAGCAGTAATCAAAAAGCTTAAAAATCAGGTTGCGGAAACAGTGGCGCACTTAGGTGCTAAAATTAAAAATAAGCGCAGCGATTCACAAGACTTAATTACTAATATTAATCAGCTTAAACACCCGGTTGAGGTGTGCTATCGCTCGTTATTAAAGTGTAATATGAAAGTTGTTGCTGATGGCTTATTACTTGATTTACTGCACCGTATAAATAGCTTTGGTTTGCGTTTAGCTAAACTTGATGTGCGCCAAGATTCGTCTCGCCACGGCGATGTGTTTTCAGAACTGACTCGTTATTTAGGTTTAGGCGACTATAACCAATGGCAAGAGCAAGACAAACAAGCATTTTTACTTGCAGAGCTTAACTCACGCAGACCGCTTATTCCAAAACATTGGCAACCAAGCCCTGATGTACAAGAAGTACTTGATACCTTTGATGTAATTGCCAAGCAAGACGAAGCAACATTTGGTTTGTATATTATTTCGATGGCACGAACAGCGTCAGACATTTTAGCAGTACAACTATTGCTAAAAGAAAGCGGCTGTAGCTTTGATTTACCAGTAGCACCGTTGTTTGAAACACTCGACGATTTAAACGCAGGCAGTGATGTAATTACCACACTGCTTGATAATGTTTGGTATCGCGGGCACATTAAAAACACTCAAAACGTAATGATTGGTTACTCTGATTCAGCTAAAGATGCCGGCATGATGGCAGCAGGTTGGGCACAGTACGAAGCAATGGATAAACTAGTACAACTTGCTGATGCACGTGGTATTGAGCTTGTTTTATTTCACGGACGTGGTGGCACAGTAGGACGTGGCGGTGCACCCGCTGCACAAGCGCTGCATTCACAACCGCCTGGCTCATTAAAAGGTGGCTTGCGTGTAACCGAGCAAGGCGAGATGATTCGCTTTAAATTTGGTTTACCCGATGTAGCACTGCAAAGCTTAAATATTTACGCAGGCGCAGTTCTGCAAAGTAACTTATTACCGCCACCGGAGCCAAAACCGCAGTGGCGCGAAGTAATGAAGCTAATAAGTGAGGAGTCATGTGAGCATTACCGTAATGTAGTTCGTCATGATGAAAACTTTGTACCTTACTTTAGAATGGCAACACCTGAGCTTGAACTGTCTAAGTTACCGCTTGGCTCGCGTCCTGCAAAACGTAATCCTAATGGTGGCGTTGAAAGCCTGCGCGCTATTCCATGGATTTTTGCGTGGAGCCAAAACCGTTTAATGCTTCCTGCATGGCTAGGTGCGTTAACAGGCTTAAAAGCTGCGCTTAATAAGTACGGCGCTGAAACCCTAAACGAAATGAGCTTACAGTGGCCGTTCTTTAGATCGCGCCTAGAAATGCTAGAAATGGTATTTAGTAAAGCCGATTGTTGGTTGAGTGAGCATTATGATAATGCGCTGGTGGAAGATATGTACAAACCACTGGGTGTAACACTTCGAAAAGAGCTTCAAGAAGCAATTAGCTTGGTGCAATCACTTAGCCCGCAAAAAAGCCTACTAGCCGAACAACCTTGGATTAAGGAGTCGATTAGTTTACGTAACCCGTACACCGATCCACTTAACTTACTACAGGTTGAGCTTTTACGCCGTGCTCGCTCAGAGGAAAAACGCAACGAAGGTGACATTGATAATGCATTAATGATCACGATGACAGGTATTGCAGCAGGTATGCGTAATACCGGCTAACACTTTATTTTGTTAGGTATACCTATTGGTATTAAAAGGGAGCACGCGATGTGCTCCCTTTTTTTGCGTTAAATAGGCTGGTATTTAACATCCTAACCTTTTAAACTACTTAGCCATTGAATAATTAAAAAATGTTATGGCTTCAGCAACTTTTACTGTACAGCAAGATACAGCACTTACAAATTATCACATCACATTAAACGTAGCGCAAACAGCGTCATTACGTAGTCAATTAAAATCACAACGTGGCATATTAAATTCTAATAATATTAAAGCGTTATGCGCGCAACTCAATGTGTCTGATGATGCATTATTACAAGGTTTAGTACCTTTGGCTTCTGAGTATGCTGTTGCGCCGATATCAGATTTTCATGTAGGCGCAATTGTTAAAGCACTTGATGAAAACGATGAGGTAAACTTTTACTTTGGTGCAAATGTAGAGTTTGATCATCAAGCATTGAGTTTAGTGGTTCATGCAGAGCAATCGGCTATAAATAACGCATGGTTAAACGGTGCTAAAAAAATAGTTAAAATAGCGATTAGCGATGCACCGTGTGGGTATTGCCGCCAGTTTATGAACGAACTCGCAGATGCTAAAGAGTTTGATATTTTATTGCCAGAGCAACACTTTAAGTTGGCAGAATTACTGCCGCACTCGTTTGGGCCGACTGATTTAGGTAACGCGTTTAGCTTGTTTAATCCAGAGCCTCACCAGCAAGTATTTGCAAATGATCAACTAGATGAAAAGCTAGCAAGTACAGCATTAAACGCATACGTACCCTATAGTAAAAACTTTAGTGCAGTAAAAATTAGTACATTTGAAAATGGTGATTTTTACGGAAGTTACGCAGAAAACGCAGCGTACAGCCCAAGCTTGTCGCCACTACAAAGTGCACTTAGCCAATTATTTATCGCAGGGCTTAGCTTTAACGAAAGTACAGTAAAATCAATTACACTTTTAGAAACCGCAGGCCATGAAAACCAAGCGGGTGTAGCACGTGCTGTACTTGCAAGTTTTAAAAATCTACCGGCAATAGAAGTAATTAGCGCTCAGCTAAAATAACCTCTGAAAAACAATAAAGCACAGCCAGAGCTGTGCTTTACAATTTTATCTATTAAGTTTACTTGGTATTAATCAAGTAATACTTTAGCCGCTTCTAATACTACCGCTACAGATTTACGCTCAATTTCACCATGGTCAACATTTGGTATTTCTTGGCGAGTACGATTAACAAGTACGCCTGCTACACATGCTGCTTGTAAACCAAGGGCTGCACACATAGTAAATAATGTTGCTGATTCCATTTCGTAGTTCATCACGCCCAGTTTTTGCCACTCTTCGCAGCTACCTTGTAGTGATTTAGGAACGTAACCAGAATGCGTATCGTAACGCTCTTGTCCTGGATAAAATGTATCGCTTGATGCAGTAATACCGATATGAAAATCGATATTTAAGTTTTTACATGCTTGTACCATAGCTTGTGTTGCATAAAAGTCAGACACAGCAGGGTAGCTAAGAGGAGCAAAATGCTGGCTTGCACCGTCTAAACGTACAGACGCTTGGCTAATTAAAATTTCGCCTTCGTTGATATGTGGTTGAATCGCACCTGTTGTACCAATACGTAAAAATTTACGCACGCCAAGTTGTGCTAATTCTTCTACTGCAATCGACGTAGATGGACCACCAATACCCGTAGAACAAACAACCACCGAATGGCCGTTTAGTTGACCTAAGTAAACATGAAACTCACGAGTTTGAGCAAGGCAGGTTGGGTTGTCTAGGAATTGTGAAATGCGTGCAGCACGATCTGGATCGCCCGGTACAATCGCAAGTTTTGCACCTTTAAGATCGTCAATACATAGTCCTAAGTGAAATACCTTTTCCATAGCTAAGCCTTTTTATAATAAATTGTGTCAATCTAGCATCATTGCTAGAAACGTTTATCAAGTACAGGACGATTGTCCGTTTTATCTTAACTCCTCCAATTAAGTCTTAATAATTTTAAGGATTAATTTGATTTATTCATCAACTATGAATATTCAATCAAGTGCTTATATACGTAGGCTTGTTGTGCTGTTGACATGTTCAAGCAGACATAATAAGTATCAACCAAGCGCGTAACTACAACTAAATAGTTTATGGTAAATATTCATTAATATTAAATTAATTCAATGGCTTAAATTTGTATTAAGCACGTAAAAGATAACGTGTTTATTTATATTAGGCACAGACTTATTTAGCAAAGTGGAATTTATTTGAAGTTTAGGCACTTTTGGTGATTTTGCATAACTAATCAAAAGTAATTAGCTACGTACAGAATAAAAATCGAAGGAGTTTATTATGAGCACACAATTTGAAGCATTTAAAAACAAAGTTGAGCACTGTTTGTGCGCACCTGGTGATGGCGTATACACAGTAAATACTGCAAAGGAGCGCAAAGCCGCACTGCGTAATAAACTTTATGGACAAACTGAAAACGTTGATAATTTGTGGCGCGAGTCTTTAAATGAATTACCAAATTCTCCACATAAAGCCGTTATGTTAGGTATTAGCTCAGACTGTGGCGGTGGTATTTTACGCGGTGCAAACTGGGGGCCACTGTTTGTGCGCTCAGCTTTAATTGATCAGCAACCGCAGTGTCATTCGTTTGATTTAGGCGATGTACGTGTAATCCCACATTTACTTCATGATAAATACCTAAATGATGCAACCATTTCTAATTGCCAAAAAGCCCTATACGGTAATGAAGATAACGACTATTACGTAAGCCCATTATCAATCACTGAGGATGTATGCGACAGTTTTTACGCAACATTTAAAGATAAAGGTATATTTGGTATTGGTGGCGATCACTCAATTAGTTACCCACTTACCAAAGCCTACTTAAAAGCAAAACGTGAGCAAGGTAAGCGTACCGCTATTATTCACTTTGACGCGCATACCGATTTACTTGTTGAGCGCCTAGGCATAGATTTATGTTTTGGCTCGTGGTGTACGCATATTTTAGAGTTTTTACCGGCGCCACATCATTTAATACAATTTGGTATACGCTCAAGTGGCAAGCCTAAAGCACACTGGGAAAGTACCTTTGGCGTTAAGCAACATTGGGCACATGAAATCATTGAGCGCGGCGCAGCAGCGGTTGCTGCCGACGCTATTGCACAGTTAAAAGCTGATAACGTTGATGAAGTATACGTAAGCTTTGATATTGATGCGCTTGATGCAGAGTTTGCATCTGCCACAGGTACGCCAGAACATAATGGTTTAACACCACAGCATGCGCTTGATATTTTATCAGCCATTGCGGATGAGTTTCCGATTACGGGTGCTGATATGATGGAAATAGCGCCATTTACCGACAGCTCTTTAGTGGGTCAATCAAGCTCTGAAACGACACTTAGAGAAGGCGCTAAAATTTCAGCCTTTTTAATTAGTGCGATGAACAAGTAAGCTGTATGAGCTATAAATACTAGCACTATCAGCGTATAAGTGTGCATTACATGACTAAAAACTAGCAGTTCATAAAGCCTCAGCTATATTTATTAAATACTTATAATGAGTTAGTTGAGGCCTTGCTGAATGAAATTATTGATCTTTTTATTGTTCATTAGCTGTATTAAAGTTGATGCAACTGAAATCACAATAGTAACGGAAGTATTTCCGGACTTTCAGTATCTCAATGAAGATAATAAACTCGTTGGCCGCTCTGTCGAGAAAGTTCATAAAGCGCTAGAAGGCACTGGTATAAAATACACTATGTTGGCGTATAGTTGGGCCATATCTTACAATGCAGCGCTACGCGATAAAAATACCTGTATATTCTCGATTGTTCGATTACCTAATAGAGAAAGTAAGTTTAACTGGGTAGGTGAACTGGAAAGCTTTGATTCTGCTATTTATGGTCTAAAGTCCAGAGGTATAAAGTTAAATACTCTCAATGATGCTAAAAAATATAAAATAGCAGTACTGCGTGATAACTTTAGTCATCACTATTTGCTTGAGAGGGGCTTTAGTGAGAACAAGCATTTATTACTCATCGATAGCCTAGATAAAATAGATAAACTCATAAGCACTCGTCACGATATTCTTGATTTTGTTGTTCTTAGCAAAAAGCAATTTAGCTATCGAATAAAAACTGAGCCAAGGCTTGAGCTACTCGAGCCATTACTAAATCTAAATACAGCTCAATCTCCATTATTTTTTGCTTGTAATATAAATATGGATCCGGCCTTAGTTGTTCAATTAAAAGTCGCCTTTAAAGGCAATTAAACAGTTTAAAAAAAACAGTTTAATCAGTGTAACCTAATGAAATTAAATTACTTTAATATATTTTATAAATATAAATTGCCGCATTTTAAAAACCGATTATAATCCAGCTGCTTTTTGTTTAAAAAAGCACTAACTTTTTGGAGCGTTAAATGGGTGATTTAATCGGGATTAGCTTATTGATCTTGATCAGTGCGTTGTTTGCTATGTCAGAAATAGCAATTGCAGCGTCGCGTAAAATAAAACTGCGAGTAATGGCAGATGAAGGGAATATAAAGGCAGCAGCGGTACTAAAGCTACAAGAAAATCCAGGGGCTTTTTTTGCCATGATCCAAATAGCACTCAACGCGATAGCGATATTGGGTGGTATTGTGGGCGAGCAGGCTTTATCGCCTTATGTTGAAAGTGTGTTGGTATTGTTTTATCAAGGTGCACATTTAGAAAAAATTAGCTTTTTATTCTCGTTTTTTACTATTACATCCTTGTTTATATTGTTCGCCGATTTAATGCCAAAGCGTTTAGCGATGATCATGCCAGAAGCGGTCGCTGTTAGAGTGGTTACAATAATGCGCTGGGTTACCTTTGCATTAACCCCGCTGGTGATGTTTTTTAATGGTGTCACTAACTTTGTGCTGCGCTTATTTAAAGTGCCCGCTGAGCGAGAAGACAATGTGACAACTGAGGACATTGTTGCCATGATGGAAGCAGGTGCTGCATATGGCAGTTTACAAAAGCAAGAGTATGAACTCATTGGCAATGTGTTTGACCTAGAAGCACGATTTTTATCAAGCGTAATGACGCCACGCGACCAAATTGTATATTTTGATTTAAACGAATCTAGCCATGATATTGCGACTAAAATTATTGACCATCCTCATAACCACTTTTTAGTGGTGTCAGGAAATTTAGATAAGTTGCATGGCTCTGTTGAATCTAAAGATATTTTACGACAAGTACTAAAGGGCGAAGCCGCCAATATAAACGATGATCTCATTGATAAAGATGTTTTTTACTTACCCGAAACATTAAGCTTATCTGAAGCTTTAAATGCGTTTAAAAGTGCAGCAAAACCATTTGCTGTTGTCGTAAACGAATATGCGCTTTCGGTGGGTATTGTAACGGTAAAAGATTTAATGAAAGGGTTTATGGGTGATTTAATCACTCATCAAGGCGACGAATTAATCATAGAACGCGATAAAAATTCATGGCTTGTAGATGGCTTAACCCCAATTACCGATTTAGCAAAAGTACTTGATATAGAAGAATTTCCTGACCAGATGCACTATGAAACGGTCGCTGGTTTTTTAATTTACAATATGAAGCGAATACCTAAACGCGCGGAGCATTTAACTTTTTCAGGCTTTAAGTTTGAAGTTGTTGATGTAGAAGGAATTAGGGTAGAGCAGTTGTTAGTTTCAAGGGTTATTAACCCGCAGAGTGCTAATATCCTTTAAAATAAGGTGTGCGCTTTAGTTTTTATATAAATAGCCAAGCTGTATTTGCTTGGCTTTTTTGTGTCTGTTAAAAACTTCGTTTCTAAAATGAGATATTATTTCAATATGTTAAGTTGTTTTATTTTCATACAGTCTTGATTCTATTTTCATCTAATTAACATTAAATGCAACCTAAGACGTATATTGTACTGAGGAGTGTAAGTTTGTGTAAATTTCTTCTAATTAAGATTCATTATCAGCGCGTTTTAACTTAGAATGATCGTTCACTCTAAACTAAAAGGTATTTAACATGCAGCGTTCCCGCATCGCTTTATTTGTATTGTCAGCCCTCGTCGGTTCTGTTGCTTTAACTGGTTGCGATCAGGCTGCTGAGCAGTCACAAGCTTCAGC
Organism: Pseudoalteromonas sp. NZS37; assembly: GCF_015864265.1. NCBI lineage: Bacteria > Pseudomonadati > Pseudomonadota > Gammaproteobacteria > Alteromonadales > Pseudoalteromonadaceae > Pseudoalteromonas > Pseudoalteromonas sp. NZS37. Next base: position 298,638 of record NZ_JADYXL010000003.1, read on the forward strand.
TCCTAAAGCTGTACCAGTGGGTGTACTTACATTAAAAAGCCAAGCGCTTACTCTCAAAAAAGAACTTCCTGGTCGTATCAGTGCATTTCAAATTGCTGAAATTCGCCCACAAGTAAGTGGTATTGTGCAATCTCGTTTATTTGTAGAAGGTAAAGAGGTTAAACAAGGCCAGGCTCTGTATCAAATAGACCCTGCGACATTTGAAGCAGACTTAGCAGCAAGTCAAGCAAGTGTTGCACGTGCTCAGGCGAGTATTTCAAGTAGTAAAGCTAAAGCATCTCGTTTTAGCGAGCTTTTAAAAATAAAAGCGGTAAGTCAGCAAGACTTTGATGAAGCAGATGCTGCATACAAGCAAGCAAAAGCAGAATTATTAACGGCTAAAGCGCAGTTGAAATCGGCGCAAATTAACCTTGATTACAGCCATGTGTCGTCACCAATTAGTGGTCAAATTAGTAAATCAAGCGTAACAGTAGGTGCATTAGTAAGTGCCAATCAAAGTACTGCACTTGCTACAGTGACTCAGTTAGATCCAATTTATATCGATTTAACACAATCAAGTAATGAGCTTACCAAACTTAAAAAAGCAATATCATCAGGTGCTCTAACTGTTGATTCGACGAGCCAAACTGACGTTGAACTTATTATGGAAGATGGCTCTGTTTATCCTCATAAAGGCACATTGCAGTTTTCTGAAGTGACAGTTGATCCAAGTACTGGCTCAGTAATACTACGTGCTAAATTTTCAAATCCAGAAAAATTATTATTGCCAGGCATGTATGCCCGAGCTTCTATTGTGGAAGGTGTTAAGGCGGGTGCTATTTTAGCTCCGCAACGTGGTGTTAGCCGTAATTCAAAAGGCGAACCAACAGCAATGGTTGTCAGCAAAGACAACACAGTAGAAAGCCGCGTATTAAAAGTAGATAGAACGATTGGATCTGATTGGCTTGTTACTGATGGCTTAATGGATGGCGATAAGTTAATAGTTGAAGGTTTACAAAAAATCCGCCCTGGTGCACCAGTGAATCCATCTGAAATTCAATCGTCTGCTAAAGCCGATCAAGCGCAATAACGGAGAGTTTTAATGTCACGATTTTTTATCGATAGACCGATATTTGCTTGGGTACTCGCTATTGTAGTGATGCTTGCAGGTATTTTGGCGATTAGGAGTTTACCTATTTCGCAGTATCCTTCAATTGCACCACCTGCAGTGAGTATTACTGCAACGTACCCTGGTGCATCTGCACGTACACTTGAAGATACGGTAACGCAAGTTATTGAGCAAAAAATGAAAGGACTTGATGGCCTGCTTTATATGTCATCTACGTCTGAGTCGAGTGGTTCTGCTACGCTTACACTTTCATTTAGCGCTGAAACAGACCCTGATATTGCACAAGTTCAAGTGCAAAATAAACTAGCAACAGCGACTCCACTATTACCAGAAGCCGTTCAAAGGCAAGGTGTTGTAGTTGCAAAGTCAGCGCGTAACTTTTTAATGGTTTATGCTTTTGTGTCTAAAGATGGCAGCATGACCAATATTGATATTGGCGATTATGTTTCATCAAACGTGCAAGATATTGTCTCGCGTGTTGAAGGCGTAGGTGAAGTGCAGCTGTTTGGTTCTCAGTACGCGATGCGTATTTGGTTAGACCCTTCAAAGTTACAAAATTATAAGCTGACACCTGCTGATATTAGTGCATCAATTAGTGCGCAAAATGCACAAGTATCTGCCGGTCAACTTGGCGGTATGCCTGCCGTTGATGGTCAGCAACTTAATGCAACAGTAACAGCGCAAAGTCGATTACAAACGCCAGAGCAATTTGAACAAATATTAGTTAAAACCAATCCAGATGGCTCTTTTGTACGTCTAGAGGACGTTGCTAGAGTAGAGCTTGGCGGTGAAAGCTACCGCGTTGTTGCTCGTTACGATGGGCAACCTGCATCAGGGTTAGGTATTAAATTAGCCAGTGGTGCTAACGCACTTGATACTGCCGCTGGAGTTAAAAAAGCAATTGAAGAGCTAAAACCATTTTTCCCTGAAGGGTTAGATGCTGTTATACCTTATGACACAACGCCGTTTGTATCGTTATCTATCGAAAAAGTTATTCACACCTTAATTGAAGCTGTTGTACTTGTTTTTGTAGTTATGTATTTGTTCCTACAAAACTTTAGAGCAACACTTATACCAACAATAGCAGTGCCAGTGGTTTTACTAGGTACGTTTGGTATTTTGTACACCTTTGGTTATTCAATAAATACGCTAACGATGTTTGCGATGGTACTTGCCATTGGCTTATTGGTAGATGACGCAATCGTTGTTGTAGAAAACGTTGAGCGCTTAATGACCGAGGAAAAACTCTCGGCACTTGAAGCTACGCGTAAATCGATGGATGAAATTAAAGGCGCGCTGGTAGGTATTGCCATGGTGCTTTCTGCGGTATTTATCCCAATGGCATTCTTTAGTGGCTCTACCGGTATTATTTATCGTCAGTTTTCTATAACACTGGTATCGGCGATGGGGTTATCTGTTTTAGTTGCTCTTATTTTAACGCCTGCATTGTGTGCAACGCTTTTAAAGCCAAGCCATGTACATAACAATGAGACGTTATTTGGCCGATTTTTTACAGGCTTTAACCGTGGTTTTGATAAAACAAATTCAGGTGCACAAAGCTTTGTAGGCCGTATGCTTACGCACTCTAAACGCTACTTACTTATTTATGGCGTGATTGTGGGCGGTATGGTTTATGTATTCTCAAGCTTGCCAACGGCATTTTTACCTGACGAAGACCAAGGTATTTTGTTTAACCAAGTTTCACTGCCAGCAGGCTCTACAACACAACAAACGCTTGAGGTTGTTAAAAAGGTAGAAAATCACTTTTTAAACGATCAATCTGAAGCTGTGAATGGTATTTTTACCGTTACTGGTTTTAGTTTTGCAGGTTCTGGCCAAAACTCAGCAATTGCCTTTGTTAACCTTAAACATTGGGATGAGCGTCAGCGTGACGAGTTATCTGTTCAAGGTGTTGCAGGTAAAGCGATGGGCTACTTTTCAACGATAAAAGAAGCATTTGTGTTTGCATTCCCGCCACCTGCAATTGTTGAACTGGGTACTGCTAATGGCTTCAATATTTTCTTACAAGACCGTGTAGGTCTTGGCCATGACGCACTTTTAGCGGCACGAAATCAGTTATTAGGTTTAGCAAGCCAAAGTCCAATTTTAGCGGGCGTGCGTCCAAATGGACAAGAAGATATGCCAGAACTACAACTTGATACAGATTTGGCAAAAGCTGAAGCGCTTGGCGTGTCGCAAAACGATATTAACAGTACACTTTCGACAGCATGGGGTAGTAGTTATGTGAATGACTTTATTGACCGTGGTCGAGTTAAAAAAGTGTATATGCAAGGTGATGCACAATCGCGCATGGTGCCTGAGGATCTAAATAAGTGGTATGTGCGCAATGATAATGGCGATATGGTGCCGTTTTCAGCGTTTGCTAGTGCCTACTGGACGTATGGTTCGCCACGTTTAGAGCGTTACAATGGTTTTTCAGCAATGGAAATTCAAGGTAGTGCAGCGCCGGGTTACAGTACAGGCCAAGCAATGGATGAAATGGAGCGTTTAGTTAAACAGCTGCCTAATGGTATTTCGTCTGAGTGGACCGGTATTTCATTCCAAGAGCGCTCAAGTAGCGGTCAAGCACCTTTACTATATGGCTTATCGCTGTTGTTTGTATTTTTATGTTTAGCCGCGCTTTATGAAAGTTGGTCGGTACCGTTTGCGGTAATGATGATTGTGCCTCTGGGTATCTTTGGTGCGATTATGGCAGCGCTAGGCGGTGGCTTATCAAACGATATTTACTTGCAGGTAGGCTTGTTGACCACCATTGGTTTGGCATCTAAAAATGCGATACTGATTGTAGAGTTTGCGATTCATAAAATGGATGATGGGCTTGGCTTAGTTGATGCAGCTATTGCAGCTGTACGCTTACGATTACGTCCAATACTCATGACTTCGATGGCCTTTATTTGTGGTGTTTTACCACTTGCAATAGCCTCAAGTGCGGGCTCGGGCGCACAAAATGCGTTAGGTATTTCGATTATTGGCGGCACACTCGCATCATCAATATTAGTTGTTGTATTTGTACCGTTGTTCTTTGTGTTAGTTCGCCGTGTATTTCCTGGAAAAACTAACGAGACAACAAAGGAGAGGGCAGAATGAGCATTAAAACATTCAGCCTAAGTGCAATTGCTCTATTGGTGCTAAGCGGTTGTCAATTAGCGCCAGAGCAAAAAGACCTTGCTCTACCAGTATCTGATGCTTATGCATCAGGTACTGAGCAAAGCGCTGCACAGCAATTAAATTGGCAGCAGTTTTTTAATGATGAAAAACTACAAACCTTAATTACGCAAAGCCTTGAGCATAATAAAGACATGCAAATTGCTGTGCTTAACGTGCAGCGTGTGCGTGGTTTGTATCAAATCGAAGACTCTGCTTTGTACCCGTCACTTGATTTAAATGCTTCTGGTACGCGCCAGCGTTTACCGGCTGATTTATCCGGTACTGGCGATGCAGCTATTAGCTCGCAATACAGTGCAACAGTGGGTATTACATCTTATGAGTTAGATATTTGGGGCAAAGTACGCAACCAATCAGCGCAAGCACTCCAAAATTTATACTCTACAGAGCTTAGCCAATACAGTACGCAGGTGTCTTTAATTTCAGAGTTGGCAAATGCGTGGCTTAGTTACGCGACGGACTTACAACTGCTAGAGCTTGCAAAAGAAACGCTCACCTCTCAGCAAGAGTCATTATCGCTTACGCAAAAAAGTTTTGATTTAGGTGCAACTTCTTCAATTACCCTTGAGCAGCTTAGAAGTACAGTTGCTACGGCAAAAGTAGACATAGCTACGTACAAGCGTTTGTTAAAACGTGATAAAAGTGCCCTAGATTTATTAGTGGGTAAATCTGTTTCAGCTGATTTACTGCCTAGTAAAGACCTGACTAACTTGATCAGCATGCCAGAAGTGCCGGTCGGTTTACCGTCTGACCTGTTATCTCAACGCCCTGATATTAAAGCCGCTGAGCATTTAATGCTTGCTGCAAATGCCAATATTGGTATTGCACGTGCGGCGTTTTATCCAAGTATTAGCTTAACAGCCAATGCCGGGTCTGCTTCAAGTGATTTAAGTGGCTTGTTTGATTCAGGCTCGGGTACATGGAGTTTTGTGCCGTCAATTAGCTTACCTATTTTTAATATGGGACGTAACCAAGCAAATCTTGATGTAGCAAAAGCTGATCAAGAAATTGCAGTGGCTACTTATCAGCAAAAAATTCAAAATGCGTTTCGCGAAGTTGCCGATGCACTTGCTGATAGAGAAGGTTACCAAGAGCAATTAAGTGCCCTTGATATGCTTATAAATAGCCGACAAATCACGTTTGATTTATCAAAAATGCGTTACGAAAAAGGCGCAGATAGCTACTTGCAAGTACTTGATGCTCAGCGTACATGGTACGGCGCGCAGCAACAGTTAATTTCGGGTCAGCAAGCGTATCTTGCAAGCCAAATTAACTTGTACAAAGCGCTTGGTGGCGGATGGAACGTAACCAGTGAAACAGCTCAGGTAGAGAAATAATATTTGCGGCTTTTAAAGCCGCATTACATATTTACATGGCAAGACTATTTATAGCTTTTGCTTTACTGGGTTTATGACTTGGTAGTGGAGTTGAACATGAAGCCTAAAGCAAAAAGGCAAACAGATCCCGCGATAGCATTGGCTAGGCGTGAGCAAATATTAACAGCTGCTGCAGAGTGTTTTCGCCGAAAAGGTTATCACGGTGCAGGTATGGCTGAAATATCTAAAACGGCAGGGATGAGTGCAGGCCATATTTATAATTACTTTGAAAGTAAAGAAGCCATTATAGAAAGCATTATTGAAAAAGATATGGAAGAAATGTTCTCCATCTTTCAAAAGTTTGAAGATCACCCAGGTGATGTTTTAGCGGCTCTTTTAGATGGATTAAATATTGGTGTGCAAAGGCATATGGATACAGGCTCGTGTGTTATTGATTTAGACATGATGGCAGAAGCAGGTCGAAATGTTAAAGTAGCAACTCTCTTGCGTGAAACCGATATTCAAGCAAGAGGGCGCATGAGACAGCTTTTAACAAGCGAGCGAAGTGCGCTCAAAGACATTGATGAGCTTGAACTTGAAAGCCGAATTAACGTTATTTTTTCGATGATGGCGGGGTTATTACTCAGAAAGTTACTTTACCCTGAGCTAACCGAAGAAACGGTACTAATAGCACTTCGCCCTGCAATGAAAACATTACTGATGCCATTTGATGAAGCGCAGTAACGCTCAAAATAAATAACTAAAAGTAAGCTAGCCAATATTTGGCTAGCTTTTTTATTTTAGTCTATTTAAAAGCGCTCGATTGACCACTGAAGTGCAACAATTGCGATAGCAACGGAGCCCATTGGCATTAACCACTTTTTATACCAAGTGTAGTGTCGTACATAAATGAGTATTGGTAAGGCTACTAGTAAGATACTAAGTTGACCGATTTCGACGCCTAAATTAAACGCTAAAATGCTAAGCAGCTGATAGTCGCTCGACAAGCCAAGCTCGCCAAGTACGCTCGCAAATCCCATCCCATGCAGTAAACCAAAAGCAAAAGTAAGCCAACCTAAACGAAGTACCAACGGCCACACATTATTTAATGCTGCAAATAAAACAGATATAGCAATTCCAAGCTCTACCCAGCGGCTATTTGGTGAGACTAAGCTCATAGCTGTTGCGGTAAGCGTAATAGAGTGCGCAAGTGTAAACGCGGTTACTATCCATGCTGTGTGTTTAATAATTTGTTTTTTAGAGCTAATACCTTGCCATGCTTTATCGCTGCGCTTTAAAACACAGGTAAGTAACAGGGCGATTAAAAATAAAATATGATCAATACCAATCCAAATATGTAAAACACCTTGATACACGTATTGATTAAACGTACTTAAATAACTTGTTTGCTCAAAGCTGAACGTTTGTTGTGCCTCGTTGATATTAAATACACGAGATACACCGTTTATATTTACGATGGATTTATGATTGGCATCGGTTTTAAAAAAAGCGGAATAGGAAAGGGAGATTGCTTCATTGTCATCACAGCTAAACAGCAACGGAATCACCAAATAAGGCTGGTTAAAATGGTTATCTAGCTGATAGATACCTTCACTTTTTAAAAGGCATGATTGCGCGTTTTGCGTGATATTTAAATTTTCTTCAATGAAGTTATTAATTGAGCTGCGTTTTGCTTTTATTTCTGCCCACGAAATTTGCCCGTTTTTATCTAAATCCAGAGGCACTGCGTGCTCTAAGTCGGCTATATTAATTTGCCAGGTACCCGTGTATTGGTTTTTGTTGGTGTCGTTATTGTTCTCGCTATTTAAGGTTATATAACTTGTACTTAGTTGATGGGCAAAGCTGTAAGTTGAAAAAATGCACAGCATTAAAGTGAGTATAAATAGATAAGGCGTTTTCATAGTGTGTCTCGTTGCATCGCTTTTGCTTGAGTAAGTAATTGCTCATCGGTGCTCATTTTAGCCTGTTGCCAATTAATATGAGCCCAGTAAAGTGCTTTTTCGCGATTTGGTTGTACATCAAGGTAATATTTAGCTAAGTCACTTGCATGAAAAGAATCTTTGCGAAGCTCTCGTAGTGTAACTCTTTGCGTCATTGTATTTTGCCATTTTTTATCGCGTTTATTTAGTTTTTTTTCTGCGATTGAAAGTCTTAGCAAAATAGCATCCTCTAAATTACTTTTATCAGGAAGCAGTACGCTTAATGTATTTAATACTTGTTGTGGTTGATTTAGAGCAATTTGAATATCGGCCCATAAAACAATAAGGCTCACAGGGGCTTGAACTAAATCTACACTTTGTAAGTGAGACATAGCTTGTTTGTAGTTATTTAAACGGTAGCTCATTTCACTTAAAACATGGTTTGTAGCTAGGCTAGTTTGATTATTATTTATAATTTTTACTAATGCTTGGTAGCTGTCTAAAACGCTTTCATGTTGGCTTTGTACATCGAGTACACAGGTGCTAGCAGTAATAGTGCTTACTTGCCCAATTAAGGCTACGCAGTGTTTTTTTGCTTGTGCGAACTTACCTTGAGTCATAAATATATTGGCTAGCAATAAATGGCTATTACTATGTTTTGGCTCTTTAATCAAAACGTTGTTAGCAATATCAATAGCTTCGTCAAAAAGGTGCTCTTTTTGTAAAACGCGAGCATATAAGTAACCAATTTGAGATGAGGGTGTGTGTTTATATAGCTGGGCTAAACGGGTTTTAAGTAGCCCCTGTAAGCGCTCTGTTTGGCCGGCATATTGGCTGTTAGTGACTAATGTATTTATTTCGTCAACAGAGAGGGAAGCACTAAGCGTTGAATTACTTTTAGCAATAACTGCATCATCTTTTGGGGTAAAAGGCGCAGCGCTTAACGCAAAGGGTGTTAGGCATAAAGTAATAAATGCGACGGACTTAAAAATTGATAAATGCATTATAAATATCCTTTGAAAAAAGCCATCCATGGCCTGTCAGCTTAATTACTTGGTTAGTTACCGTTTGTTGAAATTAATCCATCAACATCGGTATCGGTGTTTGTAAACACCCGACCGTTAACAGTTAACGGCTCTGCATTTGGGGCTTGATTAAATGCATCGGTTGCAAATTGAGCAAAGTCGACTTGTAGTGCGTCAATTGTAATGTTCACTGTTGCAGTTACTTGCGAATTAACGCCATCACTTACACCAAACATAAAACTATCTGAACCTGTCACTTCTTTATTCGGTGTGTAGGTAAAGTTACCATCGCTATTAACGGTAACAGTTCCAAGAGTTGGCTCACTTGTTAACGAGTAAGTCAGTGAATCGCCATCATTGTCGGTTGCGCTAAGCATATCGGTAATGCTTACTTCAGTTTGTGTAGTTAGCATTGCATCACTTGCTGTAGGCGCTGTGTTTACAACCGGTGTAGGCTGTTTTTTATCATCATCGCTACTACATGCTCCCAATGTTAATGCACTGAGGAGAGCACAAATATGGGTAGTTTTTAAATTACGCATTATTTTACTCCTTATTTAGAGCCAGCAAGTGGTGTTGCAAGGTATGGGAATGATGAATCCATCATTGTTGCATCAATAGGTGCGCCGTCTGTAAATGGCACTGTGCCCGTATTAGCATCCTCTGGTGCACAAAGTCCTAAATCAGTGTCTTCACCATTTACAGGGATAGGATGACATAAACGACCCATCACAACACGAAGTGCAATATCAACCACATCATCACCCGGGCGACGACCATTTGGGAAGCCGGCTAAATCATTACCCGCTACACCAAATGCAGATTGATCAGCTTGCGCTGTTGCTGCAATGCCTGTATTTAAACGTAGCATTTCTGAAGGTGTTACAGTTGCTTGTTGATTAACGCCTGCAAAACCTGTTAAAAATGCAGTGATTAAATCAGTACGCGGGAAGTTTGTGGGTGCCAGTGTTTCTAAGTTTGCGCCAAGGGTCGTATTAACAGCATCTTTAAACAAAATGTTTAATAACTCTGGTAGTGCTGGATGAGATACATAATCTAAAAATTGTGCATCATCTTTAGGGTGAGCAGTAGAGAATGTGTCTTTGTCTTTAATGCCAATTACAAGCTCGTTTACAAGCGGGCTACCCAAGCGTGAAACTTGTGTTAAAGCACCACCATTAACGGCGTTATTAGCAAATTTAGCATTAGGGTTTAATACGCGAGCTTGAGGTAGGCTTGCTGTTGTCCACGAACCAATGACGCCATTTCCTTCACCTACAACACAACTTTTAGGAATTTCGATAGCGATTGACGTTACGTTTTTATCTGCAAGGTCGTCGTTATCAGCTGATTGTGTTATACCACCTGGAAAACCACCGCCGTCACCAGCACCAGGGGCGCTATCACCCTCTACAGGTACATAGTTAACTAAATCAAATGTTTTACCTAGGTTAACTACAAATGGGTCTTTACGTTGTCCTACAAAAACTTGTGCCATGCTTTCACAGTTAGGAATTGAAACCTGATACACAAATTGGTCAGCGTAAGTTTGGTAATCGCTCATTGAACCAAATGTTTTATTGCCCACATAATCAAGTGGTTTAGAAAATGTACTTGAGTTTGATGCTGTGTTGTTTAATACCGTTGTTTCGCCAGTACGCTGCGCGCCGCTAATTATGCTCATTGTGTATGATTCACTAAAATTTGCAGCGCTGTCATCACCGGCAGATACACCGCCTACATTTTTAAGCGGTACAGACACGGTGCGTTGATTACCTTCAGGTCCAACAGTTAATTGCACACCTTGGTTATCATTAGGAAGCATGCTTTTAAAGTTAAACGCAAATGTAATATCTTCAACAGCATCGCCGTCGTTATCTATATGAATGCTGTAGGTAGCATCTGGGTCCATTGCAAAGTAATTAGGACCGCCGTATGCATCTTGCAGCGGGATATAGTTAGCAATTAATGTTACAAAATCATCACGACCTTGCTCGTAACTATTAAATACATAAAAATCGGTTGAATCTAAAGTCGGGAAACGGCTTATATTTGGCGCTTCTCTGTGGCTAGATGCTTCACTTGGTGCACTTACAAACGTACTACATATTACTACTGCGAGTATTGATGGAGTTAAAGCTTTCATGACTTTGTCCTTTAGTTTTGATTGAAGTCATAGCTAATAACGGGGCAGGATTTAAATTGGATGCAAAAAAGTTAAATTATTTTTATTTTTTGTTAAAAAAGTTTTAAAGAAGGTTGGCTGCTTTAAGTAAACAGCCAACTTTAGTCATAATAGTAGGGTTATAAAAGTACTAGCTCTGTGGTGTAAAGCACTTCAGTAGGAGAGCCATTTGGCGAGCCGCCAATAGGTTCTAAGCTCACTGCTAACAATGCGATATCACTTGCGTTAAAGCGGTTATCTTTAAATAATATTTTACTGCCTTGCTTGGGCAGTAAACCCAGTGAAATAGGTGCATCTTGCCCTTTTAAAATCATCCACAACTCATAATCTTTATTAGTTTGGGCAACCAATTGGCTACTGGCTTTAATTGAGAGCCCTTGCTCGCTTACATCAATAAACCACAATGATTGTTTATCTTGATTTTGAACCAAAGCAATTTGTTGAGTGTGCATAACATTGGTACTAGGTTGAATAACTAAAAAGGCTAAAACAATACACGCAGCAGTTGCCACAAAAGACCATGTACGCCAAATTGAAGGCTTGGTATGTATCACTGTTTTACTTGTTTGTGGCCTGTTTTCAATACGTTGTAGTATATTTACCCATACCTCGTCACGTGGCGTTTGCGGCGTAATAGCACTCGCTAAGTTGTTTAGGTTTTGCTCCCATAGACTTGTTGCTTCACGTGCTTGATTTGAATTAAGCAACAGACGCTGAAAACGCTTACGGGCAAGCCCTCTAAGTGTGCCAAGCACATACTGCCCAGCAAGCGCGTCTAATAGTTCGGGTTTATTATAATTCATAATGTTAAACACCTTTGTAGCTGCATAAGCCCACGCCTGATCCAGCTTTTAACTGTACCTAATGGCGTTTCTATATGATCCACTAGCTCGCTATGACTCAGCCCCTTATAATAAGCTAAGTGAATAGCTTGTTTTTGTTGTGGCTCAAGCTGTTCGATACAATTAACCAGTTTCGTTTCTTCATCGTAATTAACGTCGATACTTTCATTTTCATTTTCATATTCGTCATCGCCTAACGACTGCTCTTTTCGTACTTTGTGATAGCGCAGTGAGTCAAGACTTCTGTATCTAACTATACTTATCATCCAACTAATAACGGTGCCTTTAGAGGCGTTATATTCAGATGCGTTATGCCAAATTTTTATAAAAGCGTCTTGTAGTGCCTCTTCCGCATAAGCTCTGTTAGTGAGCATATTTAAACTAATAGCAAAAAGTTTGCCGCTAGTTTGTTGATATAAACTTGAGAAAGCATTTTTGTCTCCTTGTGCTGTTGCGCACAAAAGAGGGAGTAAATCATCGTTATCCATAGGGGTCCTGTTTTTCTTATTATCATTGAGTAAACGGTTGAGTGTGTGATTTGGATGCAAAAAAATTAATTGATTTTTAGATTAGCTGCTTTATACGTTAGTACAAGCAATAACCGATCAGTGTTTGAAATTTAGACGTGTAAGTATAATTTATTCACATGTTTGTAAAAAATGCACAAAGAGCAGATTGTACTTAAATTTATTTTATTATTAACATTATATATCAATAGCTTATGATTTTAATTTGAATTTAAAATGCCATTTATATGGCGTGATATTTGCAAAAGAGTACATAAAGCCGTTTAAATTAAAATTAGAAAATCGGAATTATTTACACAAAGGAGAAACTATGTGGGCTGCAATTGGTTATTCACTTTTAGCATTACTACTTATTTTTATTGGTTGGGAAGTAAACTCTGTTTACTTTGCTATTGTTTTTTATTGGACTGCACTGTCACTTTTATTAGTGAGTACCGCATATATTTTTAATACAGCAAAAATATTTAGAAAACGTGAAAATGGGGTGATCCCATTTTATATACGTTGGGCGTTTGTGCCATTTTTATTTGGTGTGCAAATTTATAATGCCTGGTCACGTAAGCGCGATAAAGTGCCGCCAATTCAAAAAATAAACGAAAACCTATTTTTAGCTTGCCGATTATTTCCCTCAGACATAGACACATTAAAAGATAACGGAATTACTGCAATTTTAGATGTAACGTGTGAATTCGACGGACTCGAGTGGAGTTCAACACAAGAGAATATAAATTACTTAAACATTCCGGTGCTCGATCATAGTATTCCTACCCATTCTCAGTTAAATCAGGCTATTAATTGGATACATCATCATATTAAAGAAAACCGTCGCGTAGTTGTACATTGTGCTTTAGGCCGTGGGCGCTCTGTTTTTGTAATGGCGGCTTATTTATTGAGTCAAAACAAAAATGCAGATGTACATGAAGTACTTGCACAAATAAAAGAAACCCGCGAAACCGCAAACTTAAATAAGCATCAGCTTCGCCATTTAGCTAAGCGTCATAAAAAAGGCGAATTACTAATTAAAAACAAAGCCGTGTTAATTGCAAACCCTGTATCTGGTACACGATTATGGCAAGAAAAAGAGCACTTAATTGTTGCGCGGTTATCGGCCTATTACGATTTAAAAGTACTTACTACTTCACAAGACGTAAACGGTATTGAGCTTGCTAAACAAGCGATTACGCAAAAACCAGACATGATAATAGCGTGTGGAGGCGATGGTACAGTGGCCGAAGTTGCAAGCGTACTTGTAAATACACAATGTAAGCTAGGTATTATACCAATGGGGACTGCAAACGCACTTGCGCATGTATTGATGGGGATTAGCTCTAAATTTATTCCTGTTGAACAAGCCTGTGATTTAATAATTGATGGTCAAACAAGCACAATAGATACCGCTTATTGTAATAACGAATTAGTACTTTTATTAGCGGGCATTGGTTTTGAGCAATCAATGATTGAAAAAGCAGATAGAGAGTCGAAAAATAAGTCGGGGCAACTTGCCTATTTAAATGGCTTTTTTGAAGCGTTTGGCGAGCAAAAATCACAGTTACTTAGTGTGAAACTCGATGATAATGAGCCGAAAGAAATATGTACAAATAGCTTTATTGTGGCTAATGCTGCGCCTTTTACAACGTTATTGGCTCAAGGTGGTGGGCAGCCAAATCATAGTGACGGGCTTCTTGATGTGAATTGGCTAACACCAAATAATGAAAATTCTACGACAATATTGAGCATTGCAGAACTGATGTTTAGCAGTTTAACGCAAACACATTTAGCTATAAATTCGCATCATACAAATGCTAAAAGAGTCGAGGTGACAGGTGAAGGAGAGCTTAAGTACGTACTTGACGGTGAAGTTAAAACTGCTCACAAACTCGTTATTACTATTGAGCCGGCCTCATTAAATGTGATTTGCAAAGAGCAATAAATCGCGCTAATTACAATCAAAAAAGGAGCTAAATTAGCTCCTTTTTTATATCATTTTTTAATTGATGGCCAAACAAACCCTGTTGTATCCGGCGCTTGAGAAGATGTTTCTCTCGGCGCACTTTTTGGTCTACGAATAGGTTTGTTATTTATAGTGTGAATATAAAGTGCTTCCACTTTATCGCGAGCCCAAGGCGTTTTACGCAAAAACTTTAAACTCGATTTAATGCTCGGTTGATCAGTAAAGCATTTGATTTTTACTTGCTCGCCAAGTGTTCTCCAGCCAAGTCGCTGTTCTAACTCAACAAGTATTTGTTCTAACGTTACCCCATGTAAAGGGTTTTTAGGTTGATTATCCATAGCCATACTACTTATTTAAACTGCGTGCATTGTAGCTCAAATCAGCTTTTAGCGCTAATTCACAGTGATTGTTTTAGGAGCTGTTGGGTAAATAGCATTACCCTGTTTATCTATTTTAAGCCAAATGAGTTGGCTGTTACTGTGTTGGGGTGTTTTAGCACCGCACAAAAGTGTAAATGAGTGAATTTGTATTAATGCGCCTTCGCTATAGCGTTTGTTGTCGTACCAACAGTTTGATTCTTCATTTACAAACTGGTTTGCATCAATAATTGAATGGGTTTTAAGGGTTGTTGCTTCACTAAGTATTGAATACGATAAGCTGCTAAAACAAAAGCATAGAATTAAAAAGTTACGCATTAGAGGCCTTTAAATAGGGAGGGTTAAAAATAATACATTAAGCTAAAAAACGTGCTAGTGTAAAGTACACAAAGTGATTTTAATTATAAACTTAGTTACTCACAGAACAATAAGAAGGTGCACACAATGCAATTTAATCAAACAATGATCGAAGAATTCACACTATTAGCAAAGTTTCCTCGCGACAGTAAAATGCAGGGTATTAAATTACACTCAGACGCAGAGCCAAGCTTACTTAGTGCAGCGCAACGTTTATTTGAAAAAGGGATTATAGATAGCCCAGATGGCGGGTATTTAACTGATCTGGGCTTAGATTTAATTGAGCACATTACGGTTATTCATAGTGCGCTACAAAGCTAGCTAACCTGAACTCTGGTTAGTTACTAAACTAGCTTAATTTGCATCGGGTTGATTTTGCGGTGCAGCATCATTAAATGCAGCTAATTTATTACAGTGTTCGTAAATAGCTGCAATTTTTGGATAAGCGCTCATACCTACGTTAAAACGAATTGCATTAAATACTTGAGGCACTAAACAAATGTCAGCAAGTGTTGGTTGGTTACCAAAACAGTAGTCATCACTTTCGTTTAGCATCAGTTCTATTTTTTCAAAACCAACTTCTATCCAATGTCGATACCACTTATTTTTAGCCTCGTCATCAACACCTAATTCGTTCGATAAATACTTCAGCACGCGTAAATTATTAACAGGATGAATATCGCAGGCAATGGCAAAGCTTAAATTTCTTATTTGTGCTTTTTGCCACGCAGTTCCTGTAATTAATGGCGATTGCGGATAAGTTTCATCAAGCCATTCCAGTATTGCAAGCGATTGTGCTAAAACACCATTATCGGTTTCAAGTGCAGGTAGTAAGCCTTGCGGATTAGTCGCTAAGTATTCTTCCCCAAGCTGCTCCGATTTTAAAAGGTTAACAATAGCAAGTTCATGATCAATTGCTTTTAAGTTAAGCGCTATACGCACCCTATAGGCCGCTGATGAGCGAAAGTAGCTGTATAATTTCATAATTAATCCTGTGAACCTGTAAATTGTTTTTTAATAGTACGCCAGCAATCGGTGTAGTTTGGTTGGCGTTCCCTACCTTCTAATGCATATTTTGTCGGTGAAATTATATAGCGCGACTCAAACATAAAGGCCAATGTGTTTTCGTATTTTTGTGGTGTAAGCTCAGCGTTTGAGGCTTTTTCAAATACGTCGGCTTCAGGTCCATGTGGCGACATACAATTGTGTAAACTTGCACCACCAGGTACAAAACCATGCTCTTTTGCATCATACACACCCTCAATCAAGCCCATAAATTCACTCATAATATTGCGGTGATAATACGGCGGGCGGAATGTATTTTCGGCTACCATCCAACGTGGTGGAAATATCACAAAATCGACATTTGCCATACCCTCAGTAGCAGAAGGAGAGGTTAGCACAGTGAATATAGATGGGTCGGGATGATCAAAACTTACTGTATTCATCACATTAAAACGCGATAAGTCGTATTTATAGGGGGAGCTGTTACCCGTCCATGCAACCACATCAAAAGGAGAGTGCTTAATTTCACAGCTAAATAAATTACCGTTGAATTTAGATACAAGCTCAAAGTCACCTTCTTTATCTTCAAAGGCAGCAACGGGGTATTGAAAGTCTCTGTCGTTGGCGTAACCGTTTGCACCAACAGGTCCTCGCTCTGCAAGCTCTAACGCATGGCCATAATTTTCACAAATATAACCACGGGCTGTATCATCAATTAAATCAACAGCGAACTTAATTCCTCTGGGAATTACAGCAATTTCACCTGGTTTAATGCTTAACTTACCGCACTCGGTGTGAATTAATAACTCACCTTGCTGAGGGACAAACAACATTTCGCCATCGGCATTGCAAAAGTAACGTCCTTGCATTGACTGATTAGCGACATATACATGAATGCCAATACCAGATTGCCCATTAGCACTGCCATTAGCTGCCATTGTTACCAAGCCATCAATAAAGTCAGTAGGCTGTGAAGGCATATCAATAGGATTCCAACGTAGCATTGTTGGTGGTGTTACGGCTTCAGTGATTGGGGCTGTTCTTATTAGGCCGTTATCAATTGCTTGGTAATCACCTTGCACTACCGAAGGACGAAGGCGGTAAAACCAAGTGCGGCGATTTGAAGCGCGAGGAGCCGTAAATGCAGTCGAACTAAATTGCTCGGTGTATAAATCGTATTTAACTTTTTGTGGGCTAAATTGTCCTATCGGCAATGCACCGGGTAGCGCTTGTGTTTCAAATTCATTACCAAAACCGGTCATATAACTTAATTGTGTCGCCATTACTGACTCCTGTGAGAGGGGTTGGTTTAATATTATTTTTATTTCAGTTAAGATACTCTCAAGTGAGACTAATATCAAATGTGCAACTGCGCATCTGCGTAAATATTAATGAACACCAAAGTAAACCTTACAAAGCTGGGATAACTAAAAATGAAAATTGATTTAGCAACGTTTTTACCTTATCAATTAACGAATGTAGCAACACGTGTAAGTAACGACTTTGCCGAGGTTTATCAAACTAAGTACGGTTTAAATATTCCCCAGTGGCGAATACTTGCTAATTTAGCGCAGTATGGCCAAAGCAACGCAAAGGATTTATGCGCGCAAGCAAATATGGACAAGTCGACAGTGTCGCGCGCGGTAAAAGTTTTAATAGATAAAAGTTTAGTGAGAAGTGAGCTAAATAAGCAAGACAAACGCGCGGCCTTACTTGTGCTGAGCCAAGTAGGGCAAAACTTATATGAAAATATAGCGCCCGATGCACTAAATTGGGAAAAACAGTTACTGAGCACTTTAACCAACGAAGAATACGAAGTGCTAGTGAGTATTTTTGAAAAGTTAAATAACAAATTAAAGGCATAAAAAAGCCCACCAAAGTGGGCTTTTAAAAGATGTTTTAGGTTACAGTTCTAAATTAGAAAGTGTAACGAACACCTACACGCATTTGCCATACAGATGCATCAGTTTGTACTGATGTATTTGCATTATTTCCGTTAAAGCCTGAGTAAACGTAACGGCCTTGATCATCAAGTGATGTTTCGATCATGCTAGCGCCTACGAAAGGACCTTTCTTAAGTACGCCCCAATCATCGTTTAACAGGTTAGTAAGGTTATCAATTACGAAGAACGCTTCACCTTTATGTCCGTCCATAAAACCAGGAAGCTCTTGTGTTAACTTAAAGTTAAACTTAACAAACCAATCTGAGTTTTCAGCGTTACGGCTAGTCGTTTGACCACGTTCTAAACCATTTGATGCGATAAAATCATTGAATTCATTGATATCAGCAGCGCTCATGTCGTAAACAACGTTAGGATCGTTTTCAAGTGGAACATACAATAGTTGGCGGTTACCATTCCAGTTGTTGTCACCAAAAGTACCATCACTTCCATCAAACGTGTAGCTGTATGGTAAGCCTTTATATGCTTCACCAAATAAGTTAAAGCGAGTAGCAAATCCATCAACAAACTCATGACTATAACCAAGAGTCATAGTAAAGCGATGTGGGATTTCGTAATCAGATGAAGCAACACCTGGGTTACCTGGATCAGTTAGTGCAATGTTACCGTAGTTTGAACCAGCTACAGAGCTTGTCATTGGGTTAACATCATCAGAATCTGTGTATGCATAACCAAAGTTAACGCTTACGCCATTATCAAACATCTTGCTTACAGCTAATGAGATAACTGATGAATCACCGCTATCACCGCTAACATTTGTTAGTAAGTATTCGTTTGAACGACCTTCAATTGATTCGTAAATAGGGCGGCCATCAAATGTAGTTTCGCCAGAATCTTGAAGTGCGATGTCACGCATTAACGCAGCGTCATTCTTCTTCGAATATAAGTAATCAAGAGAGATTACGTACTCGTTTTCAGTTGTGTACGTTGCACCAAGTGAGTATTTCCACTCTGATGGGATTTCAAAGTCTGGGTCAACAGCGTTTGCTTGTGAATCGCCTGAGCCGATTACAGTGTCAGCTACTGCATCAAATTGAGACTGAGGTACTTCAAATCCTGGAGTACCATTATTTACATTAGGTGTTGCGAACAAGTCGATAGAACCAAACTGGTTTGCACTAATGTTAGTAATGCCGTCGTTTGAGTAAGAGTTAGATAACCAAACGTTAGGGTTACCGCCTGAGAACAAGCCAACACCTGCACGTACTTCAAGTGCATCTGTAGCGTACCATTGGAAGCCTACACGAGGTTGAATTAAATCAATACCATCAAATGTACTTTGGTTACTGTAGCCATAGCGATCAGTAAAGTTTTGATTTAAGTTAGGTACATCATCACTGGTGTATTTATCGTAACGTAAACCAAACGTAATATTTGCGTCTAAGTCAGTAAACGAGTACTCGTCTTGCACGTAAAATGTATGCTGAGCGTACGAAAAACTCGCAGCAGCATCGTTTGGATCATTTGTAGCAGCAGCATTGTTGTAGTAAACAGCACTTGCAATACCATTTTCAAAATCATCAACATTGTTGAAACGGTATTCACCTTCAGTATGCTGAACGAATAAGTTAAATACATCTAACTCTTCAAACTCGTAACCAGCAGTAATTGTGTGCTGATCAAGGTAGTAAGTACCTGCAACTTTAAATGTAGTTGTATCGTAGTCTAAGTCATTAGATTGACGTGAGTCATCTGGACCAATATAAACTGTACCACCATCTTCGGTACGAATTTGCATTTCACCAAAGCTGCTTGCTGCATCTAGTGATTGTACTGTTGCATCAAGCTCAGACTTACCAATACGAACTTCAGTAGAGAAGTCATCTGACCAATCAGAGTAAACAGATGCAATTATTGAAGTGAATTCTGCACTTTGGTCATAAAAGTGATTAGATAGTGATACACGGCTAGAACCAGTATCAGACTGTGAAACAGTATTACCATCGTTGTAGTTATAGATTAAGTTTGCACGGTGATCTTCGTTGATGTTCCAATCTAGTTTAACTAAGATTTTTTCGTCTTCAACAGGCATACTTGAAGGCATTCCGCCTACATCGTAACCATATACAGTTTGAGCAATGCTTGTGATACGCGAGATATCATCAGCAGTTACACTGCCACTGCTTAAACCATCGTAGTTAAACTGTTGAACACCTTCAAGTTTTTCATATGAAGTGAATAAAAATAGTTTATCTTCAATTAGTGGAAGACCTACGTTGAAGCCGTAACGTTTTTCAGTATAGTTACCGTTATCAACGTCATCACCTTCAATTTTATCACCCTTGAAAGAGTCACTAGTGTAATCGTAGAAAACAGCGCCATGAACATCATTGCCACCAGATTTGGTAACTGCGTTGATGTTACACGATGTAAAACCACCGTATTGAACGTCAAACGGTGCAAGTTCAGCTGAAACTTGTTCAATTGAATCAAAAGAGAAAGGGGCGCGAATAGTAGGGTAACCATTTGAGCTTAAGCCGAAGTTATCGTTCATACGAACGCCGTCTAGCGTTAAGCTGTTGTAGCGAGGGTTACCACCACCACAGTTAATTGAACCTCGGCTGTCATCAATTGTGATACGCGGGTCGATACGGATAATGTCTTTTAAATCACGGTTAATAGCTGGCGTATTTTCAAGATCAGTTAGCGTAAATGTAGACGCCGGACCAGTACCACCAGACATAGAGCTAATTGGCGCGCCAGAAACTACAATTTGTTCCATGCTTGATTGTGACTCAAGAGAAACGTTTACTGGGTAATCGTTACCAATATTAAGAATTATGTTATTGAATTCTTGGTCTGCATATACATCTGAATCAACAACTACTTTATAAGGACCGCCAACTCGCAGGCCTTTAGCTGTGAAATAACCAGCGTCATTTACTTCAGTTGTTTTTACTGATCCAGAAGGTACGTGTAAAATTGTTACTTTAGTGCCGGCTGCTGGGTTGCCGTTAGGCCCCATTACTTGACCTTTAATTGCAGAGGTCGTTTCGTTAGCCATTGCAGCGCCACTTACACCAACACATGCTGCAATAGCAAGTGAAAGAGCTGTTTTGCGTAATTGAGTTTTCATTTAATTTTCCCGTGTAGTTATTAATTAAATTTTTATATTTTTATTTTAAATTTTGCAAAATAAACAGTTGAAGTTCATTTATTCAAAATCCGTTACTAGTGTACCTTATTTATTCGTTACAAATAAAATACAACTGCAATATATTTTTAATAAATAGTACTATTTTTGTCTATTTGAGTGTTTTTTTGAGCAATAACTCTATATCGGGGTATATATTACGTGGGCTTTATGACAAACATGTGAAATTGGGGTGTGAAAAACAAAAAACCCATTACAATTTTGCAATGGGTTTTGTTAACAAATAACTTAATGTGATATTACTTACCTATTAAGACTTAAAACTTGTAGCTAATGCCAACTTTAGCCTGCCAAGCTGATGACGATGAACTGATTTGTGAGTAATTACGCACATCCGCACCGCCAAAACTGTTGTCTATTTTATATCTACCTTGATCATCAAGACCACCAAAGTCATAAATAGTTTGGTTAGAGTAACCTAAGCGTTTTTCTACACCCCAATCGCTGTTTAGAAGGTTTGCGAAATTATCAATCATTAGATAAACCTCACCAGTGTGACCTTCAGCAAAGCCAGGTATTTCTTGCTTAATGCTAACGTCCATTGTAGTAACCCAAGGTTGCGTTGCTGTATTTTTATCTAAGATCCCACCACGTTGAGATATACCAGCACGCTCTAATAACGGTTCTAACTCAGCCCAAGTCATTTTAGAATCAGCCCAATTTACATTCGGATCATCAGCACCTGTAGGGATATAAGGTAAGTAAGCACCATTAGTGAATAAAGAGCTAGTATCACCTAAGTCTTCATCTTTATACATATTCATTGTGTAACTAAATGGGCGACCTGAACGACGTTCAAAATAAACATTGAACTTGGTTGCATATCCTTCAAAAAATTCAGTGTTATACGCTAAGTTAATTTTAAAGCTGTGCTCAACTTCGTAAAAGCCACGTGCTGCAATATCTTCATTACGATTTACTGTAATATTGTGCTTATAGTTACCTTCTGCCTGAGAAGCTGAACCTGCTGATGATTCTGTAACATCTTGGTGAGCATAGCTTGCCGATACAAACAGACCATTGTCCCATTGTTTAGCAATACCCGTTGAAATAATAATTGAACGACCATCATCCGATGAATTAGTCATTTCTATGTCAACATTATCGCCACTGTAAATACTTTGATTGATAACACGTTCGCCGTCCGCAGCTAAGCCTACTGGGTTAATAGACGAATTATGCCATACCGCTTCATTCTCTTTTTTATGGTAAGCAATTTCTGCTTGCCATTTAAAGCCATCACCTAATAGTTCAGAATCAAACTCATATTCAAAACCTATTTGGGTGCGAATGCTTGAAGGCAATTTAAAGTCAGGGTCGATATACGCAACGCTACCAGCACCTTGCTCTAATGTATTTTTTATTTCATCAGGAACCTGAGTAATATCAGCTGTGTTATTTGCATAGTAATCATTAATTACATCGTTTTGTGCTGATACTAATGTAATGCCATCACTTTGGAATGAATTGTTATACCAAACATTTGGAATACCGCCTTGGAAACGACCAATACCACCATTAATAGTAAGCGCTTCTGTTACGTAGTACTTAAAGCCAACACGAGGAAGTATAATGTCTAGACCATCAAGGTTTTCTTGGTTAGTAAAGCCATACGTATTAGCAAAATTCTCATTTAGAGTTGGTTTATCATCAGATGATAAGCGCTCATAACGAACACCAGCAGTGACTTCTAAATCGTCACCTACATAAAAAGTGTCTTCAATGTAGAGTGCTAGCTGGTTACGTCTTACATCATATGCTGTATCAGCTGAATCGTTAGTGTAAGCATTCTGATAAGAGAAATCATAAGAACCAATTTCACGGTTTTCAAAATTTTCTAAGCTATCAAATTTCCACGTTCCAAGAGAGTTTTGAGCAAACAAGTTATATAAACGAAGTGACTCGTACTGAGCTCCAAAGTTTATTTCATGCTCATCCATTAAATACGTAGCGTCTAACGTAAAAGTTAGGTTTTGTGTTTCTGAACGGTTTGCATGGCGGTATTGATCTGTACCAAAGTTGTAAGAAGGACCATTTCGACCGTCTTCCTCAACAGTAATGCTTCCTAAGTTAGAGCGAGTTGCGCTATCAGAGGTAACATCTTTATACGACACACCAATTTCTGTTGAAAAGTTTTCAGTCCAATCAGAGTAAAGTTTAGATGAAAAGTTATTAAACTTAGTTACGTATGCATAAGTGCTTGAAATTAAGGCTATATTATCACCGCCTGTGCTAGAGTTACGCTCATCTTGGTCGTCTTGCCATTGATAAGTGAAATCTAAACGATGGTCATCACTTGCGTTCCAGCTTAATTTAACAAGCAAGTTTTTGTTTGTATCTTCTGGCGCACCGGCTAATGAATCAGTTAAGCCGTATTCATTATTTAAGATAGAAATGAAACGATTATAGTTAGCTTCAGAAGTATTAAATTCATTTGAAGCACCAGAACCGTCAAAGCCGTAATCTAGATCTAATTCACTTGACCATTCTGCATAGTTAACAAAGTAAAACAGTTCATCTTCAATAATCGCTCCACCAACGTTAAAACCAAATCTTTCTTCAGTTTTAATCGGCTCTACTTTATTTGTAGAGTAAGTTTTATGACCTAGCTCATCAAGATCGTCTTCTTGTACAATATTATCAACATCGCCAGCTATCTCAGGAGTAGATATTTCATAAAAGCCAGAGAATTTAAACTCATTCGTACCAGACTTTGTTACTGCGTTAATAGTACCGCCACCAAAGTTACCTTTAGAAGCTGAGAAAGGAGATACATCAACAGAAACTTGTTCAATAGCGTCAAGTGCTACAGGAGGCTGAGAAGTAGGGTAGCCACCAAAGTTCAAGCCAAAGTCATCATTTTGACCAATACCGTCAACTGTTAAACCGTTGGTACGAGGGTTACTACCTGCAAACGTTAGCTCGCCATTGCCATTAATACTGGCAAGTGGGTTTAAGCGCGCAATATCTTTAATGTCGCGATTAAAGCTTGGCATATTTTCAATAGTGTCAGAGCCAAATGTACTGCTAGAGCCACCTGATTGTTGAACAATCTTATAACCAGACACTTCAATCTTTTCGATGTTTAGCGGAGCAAGCTGCGAGCTTAAACGGTAAGTTTCACCAAGGTTCAAGTATATATTTTCAACAGTGGTATCGTTAAACGTATCAGAATCAATGATAACCATGTAAGGACCACCTACACGTAAACCATTAGCGATAAACGTACCACTTTCGTTTGTAGTTAGTTCGCTAATAGTTCCCGTTGGTTGGTGAATTACTTTGATTTTAACGTTTGCAGCACTGCCACCTGAAGGCGTTGTAATTTTACCACGCATTGCAGATGAAGTATCAGCAGCCATTGCGCTTGTAGAAACACCTAGAGCTAAAATTACCGCTCCAGTTAATTTCGAAAGGCGAAGCTTAGTCATAATGTTGATTTCCCGTGTGTAGGTTATATAAATTTAATACAGTTTATTTGTCAGTCGTCATTTTCAGTGCCGTTTCTAACTCTTTTGCAGAAGGGTCAAATAGGGCATTTAGTAATCCAGCTAATCGAATACCCGCTTGTTGTAAGCGCGTCTTTATAATTGGAGTATTGTTATATATGTAGCTATAACCAATTTCGTTGTTGGTATATTTATAAATTTTTGTGGCTAAATTATGAGATTCTTCAACCCATGTTATAGGTGAGCTTTGTAAATACTCAGCAATTAACTCGCTGTTATTTGTATCAATAAATTGTGCGTACTCAGTAAACGATAAATTCTCGTTCTCAACTAACTTTGTATCCCAAAGGCTGTGAAGATTTGTTTCTTCGTTAAAAAATGAAACCTTAATACGGTTGCCACCTCTATCTTCACTTCGACCAGCATGAAATGGTTGGTGACTATCGCCCACCAAATGTACTAAAAAACGTAAACTGAACTGTTTAGCATCTAAGGTGCTATTTTTATCAGTGAGCGTTTGCATTGAATAGTGAATGCCTTCTAGGATATTACTTACAGATTCTTTGTTTTTAGTGTGATCGTGATTGAAGCTGAAAGATTTTCCTGGTGCTGCATTAATATAATGCCAACGAGATGATTGCTTTTGCCAAAACTCGCCAGGGGCAGAGCGCATTTCATCAGGCCACGTTGATATTTGTGCAAGTGATTCACCATCAAGGTAGGGTTGTATTGCCGCTTTAGTTGTTTCGCTTATATGAGATTCTGCAATCTGCCCTACAATGCGGTGGCCATTTTGACCCCAAGCATGTGAGTCAGTGCTTGTAAATATTGCACTAATCAAAAGCGCAGAAGATATCGAGTACTTTATATTGCTATGCATTAGAACTTCCTTAATGAATATTTCATGGCGTTGCTATAGGCTAATGCGGTCAATTGTCCTTACTTTTGGTGTTGATAGGAAGGACTCATTAAAATTCATAGTTTCTTATTCACATTACTTTTAAATCAATAGGTTATGTTTAACAGGTAAAATTACTTGTTGTAATAAGTAAGCGAAATTGTTCAAATGCACTATATAGTCTATTTTTGAGTGGCATTGCTTTGAATTTTAAAAATATCGTGTTGCACAAAATGTTAATTGTTACATTTTTGTTTCTATTGTTGGTCGTTACGTGGGTTTGCGGTCAAGTTAGTGTATACAATGATGAATTACACTTTCCAGTTATGATCGAAACCTCAACAGAGTGTCAAACAACTGCAACAAGTAACAAAGGCCAATTAATTGTTTTTACGCAATCAAAAAAAATAGCTAAGTTATTAACACAAAAGTTATGCTCTGATAACGTGGTGGCTAAGCAATATGGCTCTGTAAAAGGGTATTGGGGGTATAGAACGGCAGACAGCTTTGAGTTTGTGGGTAAAGGAATTGCTGACTTAATTTTGGCTAAAAACAATATTATGGCAGCCTTTAAAGCAGAGTCGACCTATAACTACCAGCCCGTTGTTGGTTTTTCTGACTACACGGCTTTTTTTATATCTTCTAAAGAAAAACCTCGAGTCACTAAACAATACTTTTTAGATAAGCGCATAGGTTTGCTTGATTATCCGACCAGCCGATCAGGGCATATTTTACCAAAGCAAACGTTTAAAGAGTTGGATATTAATTTAGCCAATTTGAAAATCACTTATGCTAGCTCTCATAACGAATTACGTGATTTACTCGCTAATGGAAAAGTAGATATTATTGCTTCGTTTTGGAAAGAGAGCGACGAAAAACGTTTTTCAAAAAACTATATTACGCCATTGAGTAATAATATTTCTGGAACAAGATGGTATTTAAAAATGCAGCAAAACAACACTGATTTATTATGCGCAGTGCAGGAAAATTTGCTTGATATGTCTAAAGATCAAAGTTTGCATTACTATCAAAACGTCCAGCCATTTTGGCGCTGTGGCGCCAGCTTAGTAGGCTTAAAAGAGGAGGCTGGTGATGAGTAAGTATAAGCAATTACTTGTTATTATAAGTTTATTTTTTATTTTATCGTCAGTCTTTTATATTTCTGTAACTCAAAAAAGCCAGCAAGTAGCTAAACAAAAAATTACGCAGGTAGAGAGGCAAATAGCACTCGACTTACCATTACTCGATTTATCGAATGAGCTGCTAAAGCATTCAGGTAATAAAGATGCAGTTAACAGCTACATTAAAACTTTAAACAGCTACATTAATTCGAACGAGCTCAAAGTTGTTGCTATTGCACCAAAAAACGAGATGGTAACACCTGTAAACTCACACCAAATAATACGTAGTTTGAGTACTAGTAATGGGTTTGTATTAGTTGTATTTAACGTCCAACAAACCCACTTTGCATTGAGTCATTTTATTTACTATTTTATATTTTTAGTGTTAAGTGTGTTGATTAGTTTTTGGGTGAAATTTGCGTTTATTAAACAGAGCAATAAGCAGTTTAATAATGCACAGCATCAATCAATTGCAGAGCCTACGCCGTTGATACTTATTGTTGACCTTAATGATAAAACATTATCAAGTAGTTGTAATACAGAACAAAAAATGTGTTTAGCCAATAAGCCATTGTGCTTTTATTTAGCACTTGTAGAGTATTGTACAAATAACGATGATGTAGCGCTTAGTCATAATAAAGATGTGCCAGAGGAGCTGCTAGAGCTTGCTAACAAGTATTTTTATAGGTTGGTCGAACTCGGCCATACAGTTAGAAAAAGGCCTAACTTTAATAATAGCCTAGAAAAAACCCTGAGCGAAGTACGTGCTGCATTAGATGAAGTACTCAGCGAGTATCCCGAAGAAAAAGAGTTATATTATCCACCTAAAGCATACGGGGAGGGTTCTCGCTCTCGTCTGCATAGTTATGGGCTGGCAAATATTAAAAAGGGCAGTATTGAAATAATAGGAAAGTAACAAGGTTACTTTCCTATTATTAGAGGCTATTTAGGAGTAAATTCAGCCGTTTTAAGAGGGCTGTTTTTTGATATAAAATCTTGAAGTGCTTGGGCATCTGTTTCGTCTGTACTAACAAAGCCTTTTTTATTTGTAAGCGCAGGATAGCCATCACCGCCTGATGCGTTATAGCTATTTAAGCTCATACGGTAAGTTTTATTTTTGTTCAAAGGTTGGCCGTTAATAACAACATTAACTAACTGATTATTTTTACGCTCAAACGATAGTTTATGGTATTGCAAATAAGCGCCAGCATCCGGTGGGAAGCTCGTTACTGTATTTAAATAGTCCCATAAATCACTGCCTTGCCAATCCATGTAAGTAATACGATTTTTAAAAGGATGTACTTTTAAAATATCTTTATAGCTCACTTCACCAGCCTCTATTGAGCTGCGAATACCACCACCACTTATTAGTCCAAAGTCTGCACCCACTACATCCATTTGAGCTTGAATAATTACGCGTGCAAGATTTGTTTGTTGGTAGCGAACTTTGTTTCTGTCACCTTCTAAGCGAGCATCTACTTCACCAATGGTACCTTCAATTTGTTTAGCGCCTTTTGCTTGATATACCGCTAAATAAGATTCAAGTTTTGAGTCTGGTTTAATGTACTCGTTTGCTAACACTTCTTTAGTTGAGCCATCAGCTTGTACTTTATCTACATACAAATTAACTGGCATCAGTTTGTAGTCTAGTAACGTTAATTTTCCGTTTTCAAGCTTAAACTCAGCTTTACCAACATATTTACCCCATTCATGGGCTTGCATAATGTAAGTACCGTTTTGTTGGTCTGGTTTACAGGCAAGACCTGGTTTAAAGCTATCGTCATTTACATTTGTATCGCTCATGCATACAGGTTCTTGAGAGTGGCCACCAATGATCATATCTAGCGTGTTTGCAGGAAGTGAGCGAGCAAGTGTTATATCACCGGGTGCGTTAATACCAAAGCTAGCATCAACATAATGACCCATATGAGTCAGGGCGATTGTAATGTCAGGGTTGTACTTAGCTTTTATTTCTTTCGCTAGTTTTGCTGTAACGTCAACAGGGTCTTTAAACTCTAAGTGCCCAATATACTGAGGATTACCAATTTTAGCTGTGTCGGTTGTTGTTAAACCAATAACAGCAATAGTTAATCCATTCTTTTTGAATATTTTATAGCTATCAAACGCGTGTTCGCCTGACTCTTTTTCAAATATATTGGCTGATAGAAAAGGAAAGTTCACCCATTTTTGCTGTTGCTTCAATACATCAATAGGGTTGTCGAATTCGTGATTACCCAATGCCATTGCATCGTAACCAATCAGCGACATACCTTTAAAGTCAGGCTCTGCTTTTTGTAAGTCTGACTCAGGAATACCTGTATTTATATCACCACCAGAGAGTAGTAATACTGCATGACCTTGCTTTTGAGCTTTATTGCGTAAAGAGTCAATTAACGTTTTGCGAGCGGCCATACCGTATTCGCCTTTTTCGTTTTGCCAAAAACGCCCGTGGTTATCATTAGTATGAAGAACAGTTAAATATTTAGTCGGGGTAGCGCTAAACACGGATTCAGGAGCAGGAGATGTGCATCCGAGTACACTAAAAATAACCGAAAATAAAATAATTATACGCATAAAATACCTATGGATTAAGGTCTACTTAATTTATCAGGCAGCTAGTTTAAACTAGTTCCATGCTAAAAAAACGTACTTATTTACATTTTATTTGGAAGGGGCTGTTAATTGGTTTGTGGCAGCACGTTCACGACGCTTCAACTCCGTATTCGCATACTCTCGCTTGTGGTGATTAGTACCTATCATCCAGGTTAAAAAGCTTGCTGGCAGTTTTGTATAGGGTTCGCCTTTGTGTAAACCAAAGTCGCAAATTGCATGTTTAGTGTGTGACATTATAAGATCCTGTTGTTTTGTGTTTTTTAAAGGTAACAAAAAGTAGCCATACTCTTAAGATGATTTAATTTTAAATAATTAGATTTATATAGCTAAAAAGAATATAAGTAATGGTATATGTAATTAATTTGTTATCAACACGGTCTAATTTGTATCAACTCGCACTTTAGAATCGATTTTAATCGCCTATGGCATTAATGTGTTAACGCATTAACAATTATCTAAAAATATAACAACAGGAATACAACATGAAAAAACTTTTACTTGGCTCAGTACTCGCCGCAGCAAGCTTTACAAGTGCTGCCACTATTGTCGAAATGAACACGAGCCAAGGTGTCATAGAAATTAACTTGTTTGATCAACAAACACCTAAAACAGTTGCAAATTTTTTAAGTTACGTTCAAGACGATTCATATAACGAAACAGTAATTCACCGCTCTGTTAGTAACTTTGTTATTCAAGGGGGAGGATTTACATTTTCTGACTCGCTAGATGCGATTACCACAAAGCCTGCTGTAGAAAATGAGCCTGTTTTTTCTAATGTTAAGGGCACCATTGCGATGGCTAAACTATCGGGTGATGCTAATAGCGCAACAAGCCAGTGGTTTTTTAATATTACAGACAATAGTGCAGCACTTGATACGCAAAACGGTGGCTTTACTGTGTTTGGACAAATTACTGCAGCAAGCCAATCAACGTTAGATAAAATTGCAGCATTAGTACACTGTGGTGAAACACCCGTTGTTGGTATTACTTCTGAACAATGTGCAAGCACTGATGTAACAATTAGCAATGCTAATTTAGTGACTATTCAAAACGTGGCGGTAATGGATGATGATCCTAATTCAGCCGCAGGTCTTACTGTTACTGAAAATACGCTAATTGATTCTGACACATCAACAGATTCAGGTAGCAGTTCTGGCGGCGGATTAATTTGGCTTTTAGGTGCTTTTTTACTTGCGGTTCCTCGTTTAAAACGTGCTAAATAATTAAAATTAACGGTAATGTGGATGGCGTAAACCAGCCGCCCACATTATTATTAAACTTTGCTGTTTAAAGTAATACTCGCCAAACCATCGCAAGCCAAATTGAAAACACACAAGCACAACCTAGTAAAAACACTTTAAAACGTGCGCGTACGTTATTTTCACCTAAATGAATAACACTATGCACAATACGTGTTGCTACAAATAAACAGGCCAGTATAGCCACAAGTGTACTGGCGCTATTTAGCTGTAGTGCAAGTAAACACCCCGCGTAAAAAAGCACAGGTATTTCAAACTGATTTGAAAAGTTTCTATCTGCAACCCTAATAGTGTCGCCAGCCTTATCTAATTGCATTGTTTTAAAATCGCTTAAATCTAATTGTTTGTTTTTAGCTGCTGCAAAGCGCCTTTTACCCATAATGAGCATGACAACCAGTGAAAGCGTAACTTGTGCAAACATGGCAAGTATGATGATTTTTTCCATTGTTTTTCCTTATTATTATTTAGAATTTGCGTATCTTTTGATATTGAATGATTTTTAATCTCGCAAGGTTGGCAGACTCCCAACTAATATCCGATTATGAAGACATTTTTCACAATGTGTTACACAAAATAGCGTTATTTTGTAGAAAGTTATTAATTGAAAATGTTAGTTTAGCTTAACTATATTGCTTTGAATTGGCGCACGCTATTTTGCGCAATACTTTTTAATGGAAAACAAAAATGAAAAAGATTATTGGTTTTAGTGCTATCGCACTTGCAGTTTTAAGTGGTTGTTCAAATACAGCTTCGGTTTCTGTGGCGCCTCCGGCCTCTTTATTATCAGACACGTTAGTTGTAAGTCCTAACGATAACCGCGAATATAAAACACTTAAATTAGCAAACGACATTGAAGTTATTTTAGTGTCTGATCCGGGTGCTGAAAAGTCAGCAGCGGCACTAAGTGTAGGTGTAGGTTTACTACACGACCCGATGTCGCAACAGGGTATGGCGCATTATTTAGAACACATGCTGTTTTTAGGCACTGATCGTTACCCAGATACAAAAGGGTATTCTGATTTTATGACCAAAAATGGTGGCGCGCACAATGCGTATACTTGGCTCGATATTACTAATTACATGTTTAAAATTAATAACGACGCGTTTGATGAAGGGCTAGACCGTTTTGCCGACTTTTTTAAGGCACCTAAGTTATACCCTGAATACACAGACAAAGAAAAAAATGCAGTAAACGCAGAGTGGTCAATGCGTCGCGAAATGGACTTTTTTGGTCAATTTAAACTAGCGCGTAAAATGATGGGCGATCACCCAGCTAATCGCTTTTTAATTGGTAACCTAGAAACAC
Source organism: Pseudoalteromonas sp. NZS37 (assembly GCF_015864265.1). NCBI lineage: Bacteria > Pseudomonadati > Pseudomonadota > Gammaproteobacteria > Alteromonadales > Pseudoalteromonadaceae > Pseudoalteromonas > Pseudoalteromonas sp. NZS37. The sequence continues at coordinate 330,218 of NZ_JADYXL010000003.1, forward strand.
TTGGTGACAAAGAAAATAGTTCTCTTCACAAAGAAACGGTTGATTTTTATAATAAATATTATTCTTCAAATGTCATGAAAGTAGCGCTTATTTCTAATTTACCTATTGCTGAAATGGAGCAAAAAGCACAAAAATACTTTGCTGATATAAAAAATAAAAACATAGAAAAACCAACAGTAACTGCAAAGCTTGATTTTGATAACGCTGGCGGTAAACGCGTGTTTTATGCACCAAATGAAGATGTAAAACAGCTACAACTTGATTTCACCATTGCTAATAATAATAGCGAATTCGCGCTTAAACCAAACCGATTTGTAGCGTATTTACTAAGTAATGAAATGCCGGGCAGCCCAGCGCAACTGCTTCGCGACAAAGGGTGGGGGTCTCAGCTTTCAGCTTCAGCTGCACCAAATCAATATGGTAATTACGGGTCATTAAACGTAAACGCAGAGCTTACAGATGAAGGCATGAAAAATCGTGACGAAATAGTTGCGACTATTATGCAGTACATCGATTTAATTAAAAAAGAGGGCGTTGATAGCAAGTACTTCAACGAAATTCGTACATCACTAAATAACCAGTTTAAGTTTTTAGAAAAAGGTGATGAGTTTAATTATGTAAGCTCACTTACACAAAGCATGCAAGACTATCCGTTAAATCACGCTATTAATGCACCTTACTATTATGCAAAATTTGATGCTAATGCGGTAAATAAAGTACTTGAGCAGTTAAATGCCGATACTCTTCGTATTTGGTATGTATCGCAGCAAGAAGAGACTGACTCGCAACTACACTTTTACGACGGCAAATACCGCATTAGTGATATTGGCGATGATGAAATTGCCAGCTGGAAAAAACCAAGCGAATTTAAGTTAGCACTACCAACTGTAAACAATTTATTGCCTGAAAATTTTGCAATAAAAACTCAAGCATTTAAAGAGCAAAAACACCCAGAACTTGCTTACGATAAAAATGGTGTAAAAGTATGGCGCCAAGCAAGTCAAAAATTTGCAGAACAGCCAAAAGGGCTTGTCGAAGTTTATATAAATACTCAACCAGGTTTGAACGATATTAAAGCAGAAGTACTTTATTCTGTTTGGGCTGATTTATACAATATTCAACAAAGTCAGTTAAGTACCGAAGCAGCAATCGCTGGTATGAGTGTAAGCCTTGCGCCGAGTAATGGTCTTGTTTTATCTATGAGTGGTTTCACAGATAAACAAGATGTATTGCTTAAACAAGCTTTAACCGGATTAAAAGCCGATGAAACAGCACAAGCATTTAGCCAAGCAGTTGATCGCTTTAAACGTAATTTACTAAACCAACAAAAACAGTTTCCGTATGCACAAGCATTTGGCGAGTATTCAAAACTAACGCGTACAGGTGGTTTTGATACAGACGCGCTTATTAAAGCCGCTGACTCAGTGAGTGTTGCCGACTTAGCACAATTAAAAACAGCTACGTTTGCACAAAACGATTTACGCGTATTTAGTTACGGTAACTACAATCAGCAAGATATAGACGCGATTGCAGACGAATTAAGTGCAACATTACCAAGCAACCATAAACGCAGTGAATTTGCGCGAAGCAAAGCATGGTTGCCACAACCGGGCGAAACGCTGGTACTGCAAAAAGATATTGATGTAGCCGATGTAGCGGTGGTTGATATGACCGTTCACCCTGTTGCGGGTTACAAACAAAAAGCAGAAGCGGCTGTATTACAAAGCCACTTTAGAACAGTTGCGTTTGATAAAATGCGTACTGAGGAGCAACTTGCATACGCAGTAGGTGCATTAGCTCGCCCAATCGAGGATTACTCAGCAATTGGTTTGTATATTCAAACACCGGTTAAAGGTCCTAAAGAAATACAAGCTCGTTTTGATAAGTTTAAAAAAGAATACGCAGTTGAACTTGATAACATGAGCGAAGAGACTTTTGAGCAGCTTAAAAATTCAACCCTAGTATCGCTTAAAGAGCAGCCTAAAAACTTAAGTGACGAAATGAGCCCACTTATAAACGATTGGTACCGTGAAAATTTTACCTTTGATTCTAAGCAAAAGCTGATTGATGAAGTTGAAAAAGTAACGCTTGCAGATATAAAAGACTACTACAAGCAAACAATGCTTAATCCTAATGCGGCACGTTTAAATGTGCAATTACGTGGTACTAAGTTTATAGAAAGTGACTTTGCCGATTTACCAAATCAAACTAAAATCACAACGCTTGATGCCTATTACAATGGTATTAAACTACAAAAATAAGCTTTATTTATACAGCTAAAAATAAACCCCAATGTATTGCTACATTGGGGTTTTTATTTAAGCAAATTTAAGCCATTATTAAAAAGCCTATAACAGCTAATGCCGCAGCAATTAGCGTGTAAGGCAATTGTGTAACGGCATGGCTCATTAAATTACAACCAGAGCCTTGCGCTGCGAGTACGGTTGAATCTGAGTAAAAACACGCTTGGCTACCAAAAGAAGAAGCCGATAATAGCGCACCAATGACCAGTGGTATGTTTGCATCAACCGCATTTGCCAGTGGCATAACAATCGGAATTGATACAGCAAAAATACCCCAGCTAGACCCTGTTGCAAACGCTAAAATAGCCATTGAAATAAATACCACGGCTGGTAAATATGCAGCAGTCATATAAGGGCTTAAGCTGCCAATAACAAACTGAGGCAAACCAATTAAGTCGCATACATCTTTAAATATAAACGCAGCTATAACAGTACCAATAGCGGGGATCATACTTTTAAAGCCATCAAGCATGCGCTCAATCATTTCACTTACGCTCATTAATTTTTGTAGCGCATAAAACGGGAGAGTGACCGCCATTGTTGCTAGTAAGCCTTTGTATACGTCTATTTCAAAGTAAACAGTAAATGCAACCAGTAAAATAATCGGCACCAAAAAGTTACGTAATTTACCTTTAGGATCAGCATCTTCAAAGTTTTCTTCAGCTGCTTTTACTGCATATTCATCCGCTGTTTGAACGTCATTGTATTGAGCAGGGTCGACTTGAGCTTGCTCAATTTGCGCCATTTGTTCTGCTTTTTTCATTGGACCAATCGCAGGAATAATACCCAGCACAACAAGTAAAACAACAAGCACTGCAAACCACGCATAAAACATATACGGTATGGCTTGGATATAAACTGCAATCCCTTTGCCTTCTTCAGCAATACCGTTATCTACGAGTAAGCCACCAAAAAAAACCGCCCAGGTAGATAAAGGGACAAGTACACAAATTGGTGCAGCAGTAGAGTCTACAACATAGGCAAGCATCTCACGGCTCACTTTAAATTTATCGGTAATGCGTTTCATGGTTTCACCCACGGTAAGCGCATTTAAGTAGTCATCAATAAAAATAACTACACCCAAACAAAAGGTCATAAACAAAGATGAACGCTTACCTTTAGTGTATTTAAGGGCTAGCTTGCCAAAAGCTGATGCGCCACCTGTGCGCACTAATAGCGCGATTAAAGCGCCAAAGCCACCACATACAAGTATTAGCCAGCCAATGGTTTCGTCTGTCATCACTTTTAGCGATGTACTCGCAAAGTTAGTAAGTACCTGTGCAGGATCGGCTATAACTAAACCAACTAAAGCACCAATAAGTAAAGATAAAATAGGGCGGCGTAATACAACAGCCAATACAACCACCACTAACGGTGGTAGTAAACTCAACGCAGAAGGTTCAAGCATTTAAGTATTCACAAAATTAAAAGCATGCATAAAAATTAAATTAATTTTCAAGCTGCTTATACAAAAACAAAGAAGATGATAAGTTTGTTGTTAAATCATTTTCCAAGTCACTGCTTTTGTACGCGAGGGAGGGACACTTAAACAGTTATGTTAAATAGCTGTTTAAGTGAAACGCGTTGGCTTTGGCGCCAGACGGTGCAAGGAGTGCAAACCGCTATTGTTGTGCCTGTAAAAACATCGGCGCAAAAATAATCTGCTTTTTAATTTCAGTCAACAAAAAGTTATATGCTAAACAAAGTTTTTTAGAGGAACTTACATTGAACGCCGTACTTAAAACAAATCGTCTGTTGTTACGCCATGCAAATGAGCTTGATGCAGCTATTTTACTTAAGCTAGTTAATCAGGCTAGTTTTATAGAGCACATTGGTGATAAAGCAATTTATACCCTTGATGATGCCAAGTCATACATCAATCAGTCATTTGTTGCTTCTCATAAATACCAAGGCTTTGGGCCTTATGTTATTACTTTGCATAATGCTGTAGTGGTTGGCGTTGTTGGGTTTTATAAACGAGCAGCGTTACAACAACCTGATTTAGGTTTTGCACTTGTAAGCGGTTTTGAAAAAAAGGGCTATGTTTTTGAAGCGGCCAGCGCACTTTTGCGCCATAAGCATGAATTTGGAATTACAAAATTGTGTGCAATAACATCACCAGATAATAGGGCATCGCAGAATGTGTTGTTAAAATTGGGCTTTAAAATAGAGGGCAAGGCGGTTATCAATAATGATCAAACCGCCGTAATTATATTTTCGCTTAATGATTAAAGTCTTGCTTGTTCTATTTGTTTTGCAACATTTAGGTTTATATTTAGCCATGTTGCTTCAAGCGTTGAAACTAAACCGTCGTATCCATCATCATCTATAGGCACTAGGTTTGAAAAATTATGAATACTTATAAGACGTCGGCCTGTTTCAGGGTGTGTGTAATATAAACGCCAAAGCCCTGAAATATCAGCGTTACCTTCCATATCGCCATTAAAGTGGTGAATTTCGTATTCAAGCTCATAAAACGTTTGCTGATCGAGTTCAGTAATGACCGGTAAGCCCTTTATTACCATCCAATTTGGCATAGCATTAAAAAGAGTTTGCTGGGCTGTTGCAGTGAGCATTACATCCGGCGATTCGCCCCACAGGTTGTAATTTGCGGCATGTATTTGGTTGCTATCTATTTTCATAGCAATACCTAAATTATTTAAAGCACCTCTAAGTACAACTGTTTGTATTCTTAATTGTGCGTCTGTGTCTGTCACATTTCGAGACGAGGCACCAATAGGCTGCTCAAACTGATAATATTGTGTTGCAGTTTGTATTGATGAACTACAACCTGCCAATAGTAATAATAAACTTGCAGTTAAAAATAACGATTTCATTATTGCTTCCTTGGTTTTGGATCTGCTGGTAATGATTTATCAAAAATTAGCATATTAGGTTGCTCGTTTAATCCGCGAGTTAGAGGCTGTAGGCCCTCGCTTAAACGTTTAAACTCTTTTAATGTTTGCTGTATTTGATGATGAAGTTCAGAACCTGCTTGGTAACTGGCCATGGTTTTATCAAATTGGCGCATAGTTACTTCAAACTGCTCCATACTTTTTGTCATCTTTTCGAAATTACGATTAAAGTCGCCCGGTAAGTTTTGTGTATCTTTTTGGCTTAGTAACTCTCGCATTTCATTAGCAAGCGCTCGGTAATCGGTAAATGTGGCTTGCATTTGTTCTAAGCTATCTTCAACTTTTAAGTTATTTACTTTATTAAGTACGTCAGAGACTTGGTCTGCTAATACGGTTATGCCGCTAGAAATACTCGGAAAAACATCATACTGCACAAGTTTACCTAGGTGTGCTTGCGGTGCATCTGGGTATATATCAAAATCAACGTATACTGCACCCGTTAATAAATTACCAGGCTTTAACGAGGCGCGCATACCACTTTCAATCCAGCCTTTTAAACTACCTTGCCAATACTCTTTAGCTGAGGCACTGTCGTGATACAAGCGTCCGTATTCTACTTTTATAAGTACTGGAACCGCCGTATTATGGTTTCTAAAGTGGGCAGGTTTACCGTCAATAATTACATTGGCAGGGGTTTCAACAACAGTACCTACACGCATACCTCTATATTCGACAGGAGCACCTGTGCGTAGTCCTCGAACTGATTGTTCAAATTCAATGAGGTAGTAATCAAAATCGTAAAAGCGCTCTTCTAGCGCTTCTTTATAGCTTTGGCTTAATGAAAAGCTATGCCCATCTTGTGCTATTTCACCCGGGGCCTGTTGCTCAGGTAAGCCAACCGAAATACCGCCTTTTAAAAGTTTACTTAAAGAGCCCGTATTAATATTGATGCCATCGGCAGATAGGTCAATTTCAATCCCTGCGTTCACCCAAAAAATAGAGTTCATGGTGATGAGATTTTGATAAGGTTCTTTAATAAATACGCCGTACTTCATTGCTTGGTTTTCCCAATCAAAAGTGGCGGTTTCTATTTGCCCTATTTTGTAATTTTTGAAAAATATACCGGTACTCACATCAAGCACTTCAGCGTTGTAACTCATTAATTTGAAACGGCCACCTTTCACATCTTTACCAATGAGGGCGGGTTCGTCTTGTAATTTAAAACGCTCTTTTAGCTCTTTACTTTCACCGGGTGAAAACTCTAAATATACACCAGACAATAGCGTGCTCATTCCGCTAATACCCGTTTCATCAATGCGTGGTTTTACGACCCAAATTTTGGCATCATCGGTTAATAAGTTATTGTAGTTTTTGTCTATTTGCGCACGGGCAATAACGCTGTCTTGGGTGTCTGATAGTCGAACATGATCAATTTGACCTATTTTTACACTGCGCACTTTTATTTCAGTTTTACCTGCAATAATGCCCTCAGCTTGTGGCATTTCGATAAAAATTGTAGGGCCTTTATTTGCTTGGTATTGGTATAACATCCACATGCCCACTAACAGCGCAATTGCCGGAATGATCCAGATAGCGGAAATTTTCGGTTCTTTTGTTATTTCGGCAGTTTCGGTCATGCTTTGTTCTCTGATTTTTTGTTTTTAGGGGAATCCCACAACAAGCGTGGGTCAAAGGCATGGGCAGCCATCATTTGGCATATTACCATAACTGTAAAAAATACAATGCCTAATCCTGGTGTTACTGACATTAAATTACCCAGTTGAACTAAGGCAACTAAAATAGCAACCACGAATACATCTATCATCGACCATTTTCCAATAAATTCAGTAAGTTGATAAATTCGGGTGTAACTTTTTGTATGTCTATTGGCAGGTCTCGTTACCATAAAGCATAAAAAGCTCAATACAAAAGCTTTAGCAAGTGGCACCACAACGCTGGCTAAAAATATAATAGCGGCAATAGGGTAGGAGCCACTTTTCCAAAGAGTAATAACACCACCAATTAAAGTTGAAGGGGATTCATCCCCAAGACTAGTGGTATGCATAATAGGCAAAACATTAGCTGGAATATAACAAACAACAGAGGTAATTAGCCAAGCTGCTGCTTTTTGTACGCTGTAAGGATTTCTAACGTGCGTTTTTGTATGGCAACGCTGACAAATATTACCGGTACATAGTTGATGGCACACATGGCAGGCTTTAATATTTTCATCTATTGCACGTTTAGCATGTTCTGCGCCTTCAAGTACTTTTACAGGCTTTATTTGAGCCCATAAGCGTGGGCGATTTAAGTGAACAAGCGCGGCTATGTATAAAATAACAAACCCCACATAAGCCCAAAAACTCGTGCCAAAGCTAATATCAGCCAGCGACATGATTTTAACCATACTAACAAGTACGCCAATTAAAAATATTTCCGACATAATCCACGGTTCTAACGCAAGGGTGAACTTTAGTAGTCGCCTTGCTATGCCCTCTGGTAATGTTTTTAAAAGCCCAAGATGCAAAGGAATTAAAATAAGAAGCAAACCCATAGGCAGAGCAATAATGCTCAAATCAATAAATAAGCCAAGCAGTTCACTATCATAATTAAATAAAATTCGAGCCGCGTCGGGCAGAGTAATAGTTTGAGTAATACCACTACTGCTAAAAGAAATAAAAGGGTAAAACATACTGCTCAGCAGCATTAATAGTGCGCTAAAGCTTAGTGCAACTATACGACTATCGTGATTAACATCGGCTTCGCAAAGTTTATGGTGGCAATGTGGGCATATCGCCATTTGTTTTGCGATTATGCGAGGTATATCTATGATCAGATCGCAGCAGGGGCATACAGTTTGCAATTTAATACCAAGCAAGAAGAATATTTCTTCAATTTTGCTATATTTAATACATTAATACAACGCGTTCTGCCATCAAGCTGTTCGTTATATAAAGGAAGCGTGTGAAATATTATTTTTACTACATATTAATGTGGCTCTTTATTTGCTCGCAAAATGCTGTGGCTATTAATAAAGAGCGAGAGATAATCATCGCTGCGAGCGCATCAATTCCACCCTATGTTTTTGTAAAAACGGACTTGGGTATACACCTAAATTTAATAAAAGCCGCGTTAAAGGCCAATGGATTTGCTAATATTAATGTGCAATATATGTCGAACAAACGCGCTGAGCATCAATTACATAATAAAGGAGTAGATATACTTTTAAATTATGCTGGAGGAATTAGTGCGGGTATTTATCCAAGTAAAACGGTACTTAGTTATGAAAATGTGGCCATTACACTCAAGCGAAATAAATATAACATCGATAAAATAGAAGGCATGTTTAATAAAAACGTTCTTGCTTTTCAAAATGCAACGGCATATCTGCCTCCTATATTTAAAAGGAATGTTAAGCACTTTAGCTCATATCAAGAGGTTATTAATCAAAAAGCGCAGGTAGATAAGCTGTTAAAAGGTTGGGTTGATGTAATTGTGTTAGATAAGCGTATTTTTTACCATTACTACAATCGGCATAAATCCCCCGAAGCTGTGCAAATTTACACTTTATTTCCAAAAGCAGATCGACCTGCTTATTTTAACAACTTCTCTTTAGCTACTGAGTTTGATATTGGTTTGGCGCTCATCAAGCAAAATGGTACTTATAAAAGGATTGTTGATGAAGGCCAAACCCATTCATCAATCAAATAAAGCCACTGTTTGACGTGTAAGCGCTATTAGCTCACCCGACTGCGACCATATACAGCCATCCTCTAAACCGTAACCATCTTTTGAATGATGAGTAATTGCTTCAAAGCCAAGCCATTCTCCAGGTGTTAAGTTTGGCTCTTGCACAAATTCTAAATACCACGACATGCTACTTGCAGGAGCGGGTTGTTTAAACATTTGTAAAAGTGTTGGCGGCCATGCATCGGTAAGTGCAATCACATGGGCTTCAGTTATTTGTTCGGGCGTATGTTTAAAGCGCATCCAGCCACCCAGGTGAGACGTTTCTGCACTACTAAATGGCATCGCGCCTTGCTGCGGGCATAAATCAACATGTTGGAAAAATTCAGGCATCTGACCTTTTATAAAAGGTAGTGTATGGCGCTCGTCTACCGGCTTTAAACCCAAAGATTTTGAAACAGGTACATTAATACCCGATTCTCTACTTTTAGCAAAACACGCTTGTACAATTACGCACACTTGTTCATTTTGAATTGCTTTGGCGAGTACCTGTGTACTGCTTTTACCTTGGCGCAATATTTCAACGGACAAAGAAAAAGGAGTATCGGCAATTAATGGTCCTACAAAATTAGTACTAAGCGAAAGTAAGCGACGATCATTCGTTACCTTACCTCTGATTGCTTGATACAGCAGTGCGGCTGAAAGCCCACCAAAAGCAGTTCTGCCTTGGCACCAGTTTTCTGGAAATTGCATTGTATTATTTAATTGTTCTGTATTTTCGGTTTGACCAATTTTTTCCGCTTGTTGAAGTAGTTGCTCAAAATGCATGAAGATGTCCTTTTATAGTGCGATTTAATAAATTTATAACACAACGCCACTAGTCAGACCAGTAATTAAAAGCGTCCCTGGCGGTGTAAAAATCACCATTCCTTACAATTATTAGGGTTATTTTGTAAATAAATCACAAAAAATGAATTTTTTTTCATTTTTACAGTTGAAATAAGTTTGGAGCAACCCTATTTACTAGTCATCGAACGTTTAACGAATATTGAAGTTGGAGAGATTTCATGGGTAAAATTATTGGAATAGATTTAGGTACTACAAACTCTTGTGTTGCAGTACTTGATGGTGGCAAAGCACGTGTTATTGAAAACGCGGAAGGCGATCGCACAACCCCGTCTATTATTGCTTATACGCAAGACGGCGAAACATTAGTAGGTCAATCTGCTAAGCGTCAAGCGGTTACTAACCCGACAAACACATTATTTGCAATTAAGCGTTTAATTGGTCGTCGCTTTGAAGACGAAGAAGTACAACGCGATATCGGCATCATGCCGTTTAAAATTGTTAAAGCTGATAACGGCGATGCATGGGTAGAAGCGGGCGGCGAAAAACGCGCTGCACCACAAATTTCTGCTGAAGTACTGAAAAAAATGAAGAAAACAGCTGAAGACTTCTTAGGTGAAGAAGTAACTGAAGCCGTAATCACAGTACCTGCATACTTTAATGATTCACAACGTCAAGCTACGAAAGATGCTGGTCGTATTGCGGGTCTTGAAGTTAAACGTATTATCAATGAGCCAACGGCTGCGGCACTTGCTTACGGTATGGATAAAAACCGTGGCGAAAACGTAGTTGCAGTATATGACTTAGGTGGCGGTACTTTCGATTTATCAATCATTGAAATTGATGAAGTTGAAGGTGAGCACACTTTTGAAGTACTTGCTACAAACGGCGACACTCACTTAGGTGGTGAAGATTTCGATAACCGTGTAATCAACTACTTAGTAGCTGAATTCAAGAAAGATCAAGGCTTAGACCTTAAAAATGATCCGCTTGCAATGCAACGTGTTAAAGAAGCTGCTGAAAAAGCAAAAATTGAACTTTCATCTGCACAGTCTACAGAAGTAAACCTTCCGTATGTAACTGCTGATGCATCTGGTCCTAAGCACATGAACGTGAAACTAACACGTGCTAAGCTTGAGTCACTAGTTGAAGATTTAGTAACTAAAACAATTGAGCCACTTAAACGTGCACTTGCTGATGCTGATTTATCAGTAAGCGACATCAACGACATTATTCTTGTTGGTGGTCAAACACGTATGCCTTTAGTACAAAAAATCGTTGCAGAGTTCTTCGGTAAAGAGCCTCGTAAAGATGTTAACCCTGATGAAGCAGTAGCCGTAGGCGCAGCGATTCAAGGTGGTGTACTTGCTGGTGACGTTAAAGATGTACTATTACTAGACGTTTCTCCATTATCTCTAGGTATTGAGACAATGGGTTCAGTAATGACTGCATTGATTGAGAAAAATACGACGATTCCTACTAAGAAATCGCAAACGTTCTCAACAGCTGAAGATAATCAATCTGCTGTAACAATTCATGTACTTCAAGGCGAGCGTAAACGTTCAAGCGACAATAAATCACTAGGCCAATTTAACCTAGAAGGTATTCGTCCAGCACAACGTGGTACACCACAAATCGAAGTAACATTTGATGTTGATGCCGATGGTATCTTACATGTATCTGCGAAAGATAAAGATACAGGTAAAGAGCAAAAGATTACGATTCAAGCATCTTCAGGCTTAAGCGATGACGAAATTGAAGCGATGGTTCGTGATGCAGAAGCACATGCTGAAGACGATAAAAAGTTTGAAGAACTTGTAGCTGCTCGTAACCAAGCTGACGCTCTAGTTCACGGTACTCGCAAGCAAATTGAAGAAGCTGGCGATGCATTACCAAACGAAGACAAAGAAGCAATTGAAGCTGCTGTTGTAGATTTAGAAGCTGCAATTAAGAGCGACAATAAAGAAGAGATTGAAGCTAAAACTCAAGCTCTTGCTGAAAAGTCTCAAAAACTAATGGAAATTGCTCAAGCGAAAGCACAGCAAGGTTCAGCAGACGCTGGCGAACAACAGTCAACTAAGCAAGACGACGACGTTGTTGATGCAGAGTTCGAAGAAGTGAAAGACGACAAGTAATTGTTGCTACCGCTTCTCGCTAGCCAAAAACACTTAACTCAGTTAGGTGTTTAGGTTAGGATGAACAATTGAGGCGCGCGAGCAATAGCTTGTCGCGCCTTTTGCATGTATTCAAGGTTTAAAAATTCAATGATAAATCGATGCGATTTATCGGTTTATCCAGCAGCTTACGCTGTAAACAGAAAAGAGTAGTGTGATAGATATGTCAAAACGCGATTATTACGAAGTCCTCGGCGTAAGCAAAGATGCGAGTGAGCGAGACATAAAAAAAGCGTATAAACGCTTAGCGATGAAATATCATCCAGATCGTACCGCAGGCGATAAAGATCTCGAAATAAAATTTAAAGAAGTTAAAGAAGCGTACGAAATTTTAACCGACGATCAAAAACGTCAAATGTATGACCAACATGGTCACGCAGCCTTTGAACAAGGTGGTGGCGGTGGTCACGGTGGTTTTGGTGGCGGACATGGCGACTTTGGTGATGTATTTGGCGACGTATTTGGCGATATTTTTGGTGGCGGCGGTGGTCGACGTCAATCTCGTCAACAACGTGGATCTGATTTACGTTACAACATGGACTTAAGCTTAGAAGAAGCTGTTCGTGGTAAAGAAGTTGAAATTAAAGTACCTACATGGGTTGGTTGTGAGCCATGTGATGGCAGTGGTGCTAAAGCGGGTTCTAAACCTAAAACATGTACTACATGTCATGGTGCTGGCCAAGTGCAAATGCGCCAAGGTTTCTTTGCTGTTCAGCAAACGTGTCCAACGTGTCAGGGGCAAGGTCAAATTATTTCAGACCCTTGTAACAGTTGTCATGGACAAGGCCGCGTAGAAAAAACTAAAACGCTTTCAGTTAAAATTCCAGCTGGCGTTGATACAGGCGACCGTATCCGCTTAACGGGTGAAGGCGAAGCCGGAATGCATGGCGCGCCATCGGGCGACTTGTATGTGCAAGTATCGGTTCGTGAACATGAAATATTTGTACGTGAAGCGAATAATTTATATTGTGAAGTACCAATTAGCTTTACTACAGCAGGCCTTGGTGGCGAAATTCAGGTTCCAACACTTGATGGTCGTGCAAAACTTAAAATACCGTCTGAAACTCAAACGGGCAAAATGTTCCGTATGCGTGGCAAAGGTGTTAAGTCTGTACGCAGTGGTGCCCAAGGCGATCTAATTTGTAAAGTGGTAATCGAAACGCCAGTTAATCTTAACGAGCGTCAACGTGAACTACTTCAAGAGTTAGATGAAAGCATGGGCACAGATAGCTCTAAAAACCGTCCTAAAGAGCAAGGCTTTTTTGACGGTGTTAAAAAGTTTTTTGATGATTTAACTAAATAAATTTAAATTATTATGAACAAAAAAACGACGCTTTTAGCGTCGTTTTTTTTGCTTTAAACTTAATTTTTGTTACTGTGAATAAAAAAGATGAAACAGCATGACACCAGCAATAGATCTACTTAAAAAGCAAAAAAAAACCTTTGAAGTACTCAGTTATGAGCACGATAAGAATAATAGCCATTACGGGCTTGAAGCCGTTGAAAAGTTAAATTTAGACAGTGCACAAGTATTTAAAACCTTAGTACTTGAAACACATGAAGGGCAACTAATTGTTGCTGTAACGCCTGTATCTCAACAAGTTAATTTAAAACAGTTAGCTAAATTATGTGGGGCTAAAAAAGTAATTATGGCTGCCCCACAAAAAGTACAAGTTAGTACCGGTTATATTTTAGGAGGGGTGAGTCCGCTTGGGCAAAAAAAACGTCTAGCTACGTTTATTCATAGCAGTGCTTCTCTCTTTGACACTATTTATGTGAGCGCCGGAAAAAGAGGCTTAGAAATAGCACTCTCACCAACTGATTTAGCCTTATTAACCAATGCAAAATTTGGCGATTTATAAATTTTATTTTTATAATTACCTTCTATACAAAAAATTAATTTAAGTTAGGCCATTTGCTCAATCCCCTATTTATAACTACATTGGGAGTATCTTTATACCGTTAATATTTAATACCAAACGGTATTACACTTTTTGTATATGGCTGTTTGTATGAACCTTTTAGATGTAGATTATTTTGCGATACTAGTGGCTGCACTGTCTTCTTTTATGCTTGGTGGTATATGGTATTCAAAAGCTCTCTTTAAAAATGCATGGCTAGAAAGTATTGGCTTAACTGATCTGGATTTACAATCGGCTAACCCTAAGTTGATATTTGGTGGCAGTTTTTTTTTAGTTTTTATAGCGGCTTTAATGCTATCTCTTTTTTTAGGTAAGGATGCAAGCGTAGGTGAAAGTATAGGAACCGGCTTTGTGATCGGCTTTTTTTGGATCAGTAGTTCATTTGGATTGAGTTATATATTTGAGCAACGCCCTCTAAAGCTTTTTTTAATTAACGGGGGGTACCATATTTTACAATTTTCGTTAATGGGGCTCATTTTAGGGATATGGCCGTAAGATTTGAATAATCAGCAAATCCAAATTTGATCCTTATCTACGAGTAGAGTAGTTTTATATAATCCCATTTATACAATTTGGTAAAGAAACTAATGAAAATATTAGTTGTTGATGATATGCCACTTATGCGACACGTATTAATTAATATGCTTAGAAAACTAGAGTATAGCAATATCGTTGAAGCAACTGATGGATTGCAAGCTTTGGTATTTCTGCGCAACCAGCATTTCGATTTGGTTATTACTGACCTTCATATGCCAAAAATGGATGGAGTTAGTTTACTTACTAACATTCGAAAAGATAAAGAACTCGCTGATATTCCCGTTTTAATGGTTACTTGTGAAGACAGTACAGATAAAGTTAAGCAAGTTATTGCAGCTAAAGTATCAGGATTTATAGTCAAACCTTTTAATATGAATGTATTGTCATCTCAGTTAAACCGCTTCTTTTTTAAAGATTAGAGTGTGTTTATTTTATAAGGGCTATATTTTAATGGGCCTTTATAGATTAAGTCTGCCGTATCTAAATTCTAAGTCAGAGGTGGTAACCTTTACCCATCTAAACTGATATAATTGCTAATTACTCTTTATATAATACCGCAGGACGTAATGGCAAAACCCAACAAAAAAGGCCCTACTAAAACGGTTGATATTTTTTGCTCTGCTTGTAAAGCCTCTTTATTTAAATATCGAAAAGGGGGAAAAGGAGCATTAATTAAGTGCTTTAAAGAGCGTATTAGCCAAGACTTTACAACAGAGGCTTGTATTTGCCCTAACTGTAGCCGGCCATTTGCCCGAGAAGCGATTATTCGCGGTGCGCCGGCCTATAAAATAATTGGCGGCAAAGTAACCTTTAAATAAGGTATATGAAGTAATACTAAACCGCAATAATACTTAATTAAGCGAATAAGTATAAAGCCTTGTGCATGCGGACATATGGCCTTGTTAGAATTTACCATATTGATAGAATCGCCCGGTTTGCTGTTTCAATGAATGAAAAAATACCCTCCCCATGGATCGGGCCAGTTTATTGGGTTATTTAAAAATGGATAAAGGATAGTTTCGTGATAGCACTCTTATTTGACATCATAGGCATGACAGGTACTTTTTTAGTAGTTGGTTCATTTTTTTTACTGCAGCTAGGTAAAACATCTCCAGCTAGCTTAACGTATAATATGATGAATTTAACAGGGGCAATTTTACTGTTAATTAGCCTTTGTTATAACTTTAATTTAGCGAGCTTTGTAATCGAAATATTTTGGATTGCAGCATCGTTAATTGGCTTATATAAATATGTTAAAAATAGATCAACATTAGCTACAAATTAATTGTTTTTTAATTTAATGCTAAACAGATCGCTGTAAACATAGTTGTTTACGGCGATTTTTGTTTTTAAACACTTTAAAACTGTTGTTAACAAAAAGTTTATATCTCTGCTAGAGATTAGCC
The DNA here is from genome assembly GCF_015864265.1 of Pseudoalteromonas sp. NZS37. Classification (NCBI taxonomy): domain Bacteria; kingdom Pseudomonadati; phylum Pseudomonadota; class Gammaproteobacteria; order Alteromonadales; family Pseudoalteromonadaceae; genus Pseudoalteromonas; species Pseudoalteromonas sp. NZS37. The sequence continues at coordinate 345,948 of NZ_JADYXL010000003.1, forward strand.
GTTACACTAGCGCCCTAAAATTTTCTTGGCTATTTTTTGCGAGTTCTTCATGTTTTCTTTTTCTAAAAAAATCATTACTGTTTGTGTGTTACTCGTACTTATATTAGTTGTTACTTTTTGGCTTGGTCGTTCTCATGATGTTGAGCAAGCAACCTACCAGGCTGAGCGCCAAGTTACGCAATTAAATAACTATATTGATACTGAGCTTGCTCGTTTTTCTGCTATTCCCCAGTTACTTACCTATAACTCGTTAATGATAGACTTTGTAGATGCGCAGCCACAGCACTATAACGCTATTAATAACTACCTTGCTGATATTCAACAAGCTAGCGGTTCCTCAGATATTTTTGTTCTAAATACTCAAGGCGAAGTTATTGCCAGTAGTAATTGGCAAGCAGATTATACTTTTTTAGGTAGCAACTTTGCGTTTAGACCTTATTTCAAACGTGCATTTGCAGGCGAAAAAGTAGCGTACTTTGCATTAGGCATGCGCTCTAAAGAGCGTGGTATTTACTTTTCACAAGCAGTATATCGCGACAATAAAGCCATTGGTGTTGTTGTGTTAAAAGTGAATGTAAGTAAATTTGAGGATGACAGAGAGCTTCTAAATACTTCAAAGGGTAGTCACTTTTTTTTGCAGCTTGCAGATGAGGTAATTGCAATGTCAGATATGCAAACGTGGCGATTAAACAGCTTCACTGAGCTTGATATAACTATGCGCAGAGATATTAAATCTCGTCGGGCTTATTTAGATCATCAGCCTTTGTATATAAAGCAGTTTCAATTTTCTAATGAAGGTATTAAACATTTAAAAATAGACAAAAAACTTTACGTAATGTCGCAAAGACCTTTACGATATTTTAATGCCACAATGAACGTACTCGTTGATATAACAAAAGTTAATTCAGCTCAACTGCCTCGCTTATTTTGGGTATTTATTATCTGTAGTTTAGTTATTATTGTTAGTTATATTTTATTAACTCGTTTTGCGGGCTATAGAAAGCTGGTGTACTCCAGACATAGCCTTGAACTTGAAGTCCTTGAGCGCACTCAGGCTTTGGAAAAAGTACAAACGGCTTTAGTTCAATCTGCAAAGCTTGCGACAATAGGACAGCTAAGTGCAGGAATCAACCACGAAATAAACCAGCCGCTCAGTGCTATTAATACTTATTTAGCTTCAGCAAAGCGTTTATTAGCTAAAGGAAATACTTCAGCACTTGGTGAAAGCTTAGTAGTGATTGAGGGATTAGTTAATCGAGTGCACCAAATTGTAGGTCAGTTAAAGCATTTTAGTAAACCTTCAAAAATGCAGCTCAGACCTTACCCTCTTGCAGGGCTTGTTAATAACGCATTAATGATTTCTAGCGCGCAGTTAAAGCAAGATAACGTACAAGTAGAGCCACCTCAGTTTGATGAAACAGTCGTTGTGTGGGTCGATTCGCTTAAATTTGAACAAGTACTGGTTAATTTAATTACTAATGCTAGCCAAGCTATGAATGGTGCAATTATTCGTAACTTAAGTTTTCAGCTGGAGTGTTTTGAAGAGCGAGTAAAACTGTCGATTTTAGATACTGGCTCTGGTATTGAGCAACATGCATTTGGTAATTTGTTTGAACCTTTTTATAGTACTAAATCAAGTAAAGGTTTAGGCCTTGGTTTATCTATATCAAAACAAATAATAGATTCGTTTAATGGTTGTTTGAGCGCGCACAATCGAGTTGAAGGCGGGGCTGAATTTATAATTAGCCTCTCTAACAGGCAGGAAAATAAAGATGATTGATAGCTCCCCATGTAATCACATAATAGTCATTGATGATGAAGCAATGATCAGAGACTCTTTAAAGCAATTGCTCACTCTCGAAGGATACACCGTTGAGTGCTTTAATGACGCAAGTACCGCTCTTAGCAAACTCAATAGGCGCTTTGCTGGAGTTGTGCTGAGCGATATAAATATGCCGAACATGGATGGCTTAACGCTTTTAGAGCAAGTAACGGCTTTTGATAGTGAGCTCCCTGTAATATTTTTAACTGGTTACGCTGATGTATCGATTGCAGTTAAAGCGATGCAATTAGGTGCGTATGATTTATTCGAAAAACCAGTGAACGAACATCTTCTTGATTGCATAGCACGAGCGTGCGACAAACGAAGCCTTGTTATAGAGAACCGTGCATTAAAAGTGGCTGTACAAAAAACCTCAGCCCCAGGTGTACGCATACTGGGTGATACACCTAAAATGCAACACATGATGCACTTATTAAACACAATTATAGATACCCCAACCGATGTAATGATTGAAGGTGAAACTGGCACAGGTAAAGAGCTAGTAGCGCGTTATTTACACGATCAAAGTAATCGCTCAAGCAGCAACTTTGTTGCTATTAACTGTGGTGCGGTGCCCGAACAATTGATAGAAAGTGAACTGTTCGGCGCAGCAAGTGGAGCATTCACAGGGGCTACGCAAAGTCGAAAAGGTAAGTTTGAATATGCACAAGGTGGTACGGTCTTTTTAGATGAAATAGAAAGTACCCCCATGTCGTTGCAGGTTAAGTTATTACGCGTACTAGAAGAGCGAAAAGTAACCCCTGTAGGCGATAACAAAGCAATTGATTTAAATATAAGAATTGTTGCAGCGACTAAAGTGGACTTACTGTCGTTAGTTGAAAAGGGTGAATTTAGAGCAGATTTATACTATAGACTCAGCTTAGTTAAAGTAAATATACCGCCTCTACGAGAGCGAAAAGCAGATATACTTTTATTGTTTAAGCATTTTAGCTCAATTGCAGCTACTCGCTATCACAAAGCACCAGCGCCCTTAAACAGTGAATTACAACAGCGTTTATTAGCTTACGACTGGCCAGGTAATGTGAGAGAACTTAGAAACCAAGCTGAGCGCGCTGTGTTATTAGGCGTTGAACTTGCGTTTTCGGTTACAAAAACACAAACTTTGGGTGAGCTTTCACCGGATTTAAGTTTGTCTGAGAAAGTATCGTTTTATGAGCAATCACTTATCGAAGATGCGCTTGAGGTAAACCATGGAAGTATTAAAAATACCATGACAGCATTACAAATTGCCCGAAAAACCCTTTACGATAAAATGAGTAAATACGGACTAAATCGTGATATGTTCACCGATTAAAATGTGTGGATAAAGTGACAAGACTCAGTTTCAAGTGTGTGGTAAACCGCATACTACTGTGTTAATAAAAGTCACTAAAAAGATTAAGGTGTTGAAAATACGGTGATTTTCGTCATTGGCAGTGTGTTTGCATAATTGGAGTCGACAATAAGTAGATTCTAATAATTAGGACACACAATGATAAATCTCAAACACACTACTATTTATCTAGCTTCACTGAGTTGCTTAGCTACATTTTCGCATACTGTTTTAGCCGTCGATTATACCGTTTATGGCAAAGCTGAAGTACAGATTGCAAATACTGATACAGGCACTATGCGATACGCAGAAGAAGGTACGCAGATAGAAGCACCATTTTCTCGTATTGGTATTAAAGGTGATCACAAACTTAACGAATATTTAAGTGCAGTGTTTAAATACGAAGTACAAGTTAAAGGCTTTGAAGAGGATGATACGCAAGAGCCTTTTACTGCACGTAATACTTACTTAGGTTTAAAAGGTGCTTTTGGTGAGGTAGTTGTAGGTCGAAACGACACTCGCTTTAAATACTCTGAAGGAAAACTCGATAACTTTAACGAGACTCAAGCCGACATAGCTCAGGTTATTGCGGGGCAAGACCGCCTCGGTGACACGATTACTTATACTTCAAATTATTGGTATAACACGCAGTTTTCACTTACGTATGCCCCAAAAGATGATAATAAAGATAATGAAGCAGGTTTTGCTGCTACGCTTATTTATGGCGATCGTAATTTAAATAACACCCCGTATTATGTGTCATTAAGCCATGTTGATTCACTTAATAATATAACAGCAAGTAGAATCGCAGGCGTTTATAAGTTTAAGCAATTACAATTAGGCGCCCTATACCAGCATTCAGAATCAGTAGATGGTATTAAATCTGGTAATGGTTATGTATTGAGTGCAAGTTATACGTTTGATAAGTGGGTGCCAAAAATTCAATTTGCTAAAGATGACTCAACTCTTCGTCAAGCATCTGAGGCAACGCAATGGAGTACGGGCCTTGACTATGTATTTGATAAGCAAACAACAGCTTACCTTTTATATACCGATCTTAATTTAGAAGAACAAGACGACAGCAGTGTTGCGCTTGGTCTTAAATACAAGTTTTAGAGGCTAGCCATGACAGATAATATATTGACGCAAGAACCAGGTAAGAACAGACATTTTCAATGGCTTTTTTTAGTACTGGGCCCTTTAGTAATGCTATTAACATGTTTACTCGATCCACCAACGGGTATGTCTGTAGCCGCATTTAAAACCGCAGGTTTAGCGTTTTGGATGGCATCGTGGTGGGTAAGTGAAGTTGTACCAATTCCGGCAACTGCATTGCTACCACTGGTAATATCACCACTGGCTGACATAGCAGCAATAAAAAGTGTGGCCGCGCCGTATGCACACCCGTTAATCTTTTTATTTTTAGGCGGGTTTTTAATCTCAATTGCTATGGAGCGTTGGGGGTTACATAAACGTATTGCGCTAAGCACTATGCTATATGCGGGTAAAAAACCAAGTTTACAAATTTTAGCTATGATGCTGGTAACCGCATTTTTGTCGATGTGGATGTCTAATACGGCTACAGCCGTAATGATGCTGCCTATTGCACTTTCGATTACCAGTTTAGTTAAGCAATCAGACCCGAGTAATGAAGGGTTTGGTAAGGCTTTACTGTTATCAATCGCTTATGGTGCAAGTATTGGTGGTATTGCTACTTTAATCGGTACTCCGCCTAATGCCTTAATGGCTGCTTACTTATCAGATAGTTACCAAATAGAAATTGGCTTTGCTCAGTGGATGATTATAGGTGTACCTCTGTCTTTAAGCATGCTAATTATTAGCTGGGTTTGGCTTACTAAATTTGCGTATAAAGTAGATGCTAATGTTAAAAACGATCAAAAAATTGATACGAAAGCGGTATTTTCAACGCAGTTAAAAAACCTTGGAGTAATGCAACGTGCAGAAAAAGGCGTGTTGTTTGTATTTGTACTTGCTGCACTTTGTTGGATATTTAGACCTTTATTAGGTGATATAACAGGTCTTAATATTTCAGATACTACAATTGCAATTGCGGCGGCATTGCTGTTGTTTGTAATGCCAGCGAATAAAGACAAAGATGAGCGTATTCTTGATTGGCATCATGCGTCAGAGGTACCGTGGGGTGTGCTACTTTTGTTTGGAGGCGGATTAACATTAGCATCTCAAATAAAATCATCAGGTCTTGCTGATTTTATTGCCCAAATGATAGAAGGTGTAAGTACTATTCCACTTGTTATGAGCGTACTTGTTGTTGTGGCATTAATTACGTTTTTAACGGAGATCACGAGTAATACAGCGACTGCTGCTGGCTTTCTTCCTTTGTTAGGACCCGTTGCAGAATCTATAACAGGTTCGCCACTTGTATGGGTTATTCCTGCCGCTATTGCATGTAGTTGCGCATTTATGATGCCAGTAGCGACACCACCAAACGCTATCGTTTTTGGCTCTGGGCAAATTCAAATGCGCGACATGATAAGAGCCGGCTTTGTGCTAAATATTGTCGCCATTGTATTAATTACGCTAGTGACAATGACTATCGCAGCGCAAGTATTTGGCTTTTAAAGCTGTACTAAATTAGTTCCAACCAGTAGCTTTGTTTATATTTACAGTTTTAAACAAAGCTACTCTTTATACTTATTTATATTGCTCAAGAAGCTCTTTTTTAGATAATTAGTGTTATTGCTCGAAAAACAGAACAAGGTTATAGTCTGCGGTAACTTTAAAAATTGAGTAATCTATTTTGAGCACCGACACATCACAGGCAATGCCTTTAATTCCCCAATTTGATGAATTGCAAAAAAGCTTTCTCGAAACACCTTACTTGCCAATTGATAAACGTCTCGTTTTATTAAAAAAACTCCGTGTACGTATTGTTGAACTTGAGCAAGAGCTAGTGGATGCTGCTTCAAAAGACTTTGGTTACAGAACCGCTTTCGATACTTTACTTGGCGATATATTGCCTACGGTTCAAACACTCGCGCACATTATCAAAAAGCTATCAAAATGGGCAAAGCCAAGTAATCGCTCTGTAGGTTTAAGTTTGTGGCCTTCAAAAGTAAGTGTTAATTACCAACCTAAAGGTGTGGTTGGTATTATTGCACCGTGGAATTACCCGATTCAGTTAGCGTTAGTACCTGTGCTTACCGCCATAGCTGCCGGTAATAGAGTGATGCTTAAATTAAGCGAGTTTACACCTCACACAAACGTCGTTATCGAAAAAATATTTAAAGACGACATGCAAACGCATTGCAAAATAATACAAGGCGGTAGCGACGTAGCCGCGCAGTTTTCATCACTGCCATTTGCTCATTTATTATTTACGGGGTCATCGGCCGTAGGTAAATTAGTAATGGCGTCAGCGAGTCGTAATTTAACACCAGTAACGCTTGAGCTCGGTGGTAAATCGCCAGTTATTATTACGCAAAATGCCGATATTAAAAAAGCGGCACAAGCCATACTGTTTGGAAAAATGGCCAACGCAGGGCAAATATGCGTTGCTCCCGACTACGTATTTGTACCCAAAGCGCTTGAGCATCAGCTGGTTCAGCAATTATGCGAGCTTTATAAAAAGCACTTTAAAGACGGTGTTGAAGGTAAAAACTTAACCTCTATTATTAGCGATGCACACTATAAACGTTTAGCAACCTACTTAGAGCAAGCACAAGAGCTTGGCGCAAACATTATTAAGCCACTTGAGCAAAACCAGCAAGATGAGCAAAAACATCGTATGGGGCTGCATTTAGTGACTCAAGTAACTGACGAAATGCAGCTAATGCAAGATGAGCTATTTGGCCCAATACTACCAATAATGAGTTATGACACGCTCGACAGCGCAATTGACTATATTAAAGCCCATCACCACCCGTTAGCGCTTTATATTTTAGGGCAAGATAAGCACGCTCAAGAATACATTATGAAGCAAACAATCAGTGGCACTGTGGCAATAAACGATACGTTAGTGCAAGTAACTGCTGACGATGCCCCTTTTGGTGGTGTAGGGCATTCAGGAATGGGGCATTATCATGGCATAGAAGGGTTTTTAACGTTTAGCCATGCTAAAAATACGTTAGTATCGGGCTCGTTTAATCCTCGTATTGTTATGCTGCTAAAACAAAGCAAACTTCTTATTAAGCTACTAAAGTGGCTTTACATAAAATAAGAGTGTGTTGATTTTGTAAAGTTGAATAGATTTTGAATCTGCTAAATCAAGATATATTAAAAAGGCTGAATTACGTTATGTAATTCAGCCTTTTTTAGATTAGTTTCAAACTAAGGTTAAGGTCTTAAACTCTTAATAGTCTTAAACTTTAAAATAAGCGACCTTCGCCAGCATAGGTACCCACTTGTATTTTTGCATAAATGGCATCGGCTTTTTCTTTAGCTTCTTCAATTTCTTTAGGCAGCATTTTACGCTCATCAAGTTTGCGGCTATGACTCGCTTGCATATTGCCGTTGTACTCAGCGATAGTATTCCAAATGTACGACTTTTCTAAATCTTTTGGCATACCTAGCCCTTCAAAATACATGAGGGCTAAATTGAATTGTGCTAAAGAGTAATTGTTTGCAGCTGCTTTTTCGTACCAGTTGCGTGCCGCTTCATAATCTCGCGTAACGCCCACGCCATTGGAATACATTACACCTAAATTAAACTGAGCCGCAGGCAGGTTTTTATTGGCTGCTTTTTCAAATAAGGTAACAGCCATTTGGTGATCAAGCTTTACGCCTTTACCTTCGTCGTATAAAACAGCTAACGCAAACATTGAATCCGGATGGTTCTTTTTAACGCCTTGTTGATAAAGCGCAGCTGCTTTGCGGTAATCGCGTGTTACACCGTATCCACCTTCGTATAATTTAGCTAGCTCGTAAATTCCTGGCGCAAAACCTTTATCGGCAAGGTATTGAAATTCTTTTAGGGCGACTGCAAATTCACCTTCGTTAGCTGCTCTTATGCCATCTTCTAATGTTGCATGAGCGAAAGGGCTGGCAAGTAAAACGCCAGCAAGAACGAGTGCTTTCAAATTAAACTGTGACATATTAATGTCTCCAATTAGTAATAGTTACGATAGGTTTTAGGGCCAGTATATCTTGCCGCGATTAAATAGCGCCTAAATAGAACAAGTTTTAATCCCGAAAGGTAAACAGACTTTAGTTAAATGCTAAATTATTAAATTTTTGCACTATTTGTGCATTTTAAACGTTTAATACTCAATGTATTTAAGTAGAGACTAAATCGGTTATTATAAATAGATGCAAAAAAGGGTGTCTACTGTTATGTTTTACGCCAGCTTTAGCGCAAACGCAAGGCGATACCTTATCAGATCGTGCGTATAAAATGTAAATAATAGCGCGGTGGACTTTTAAGGTAAGTAAACGAGTTTAAGAAGTGTAAGATACAGATTTTATAGAAAATTTAAAGAAATAAAAAAAGCCCGTTAGGGCTTTTTTGAGTCATATTAACCGTCACTAATATGAGCAATGTAGCAAGTAAATGTGATATTTGATGTTATTACTTGGGTCGAGTAAGTAATAACACGAAGCGGCACGCTCTTCTTTTAATGTGTCAGCATCCTTGCTGAATATTCTTCCGTAGGCACTGAGGTCGTTACACTGCGTTTGTGAGAACGATTATCAGTTAGATCTAAATGCAAGTCAACACTTAAATGATAATTATTATCAAATGAGTTTTGAGCTTTGCCACAATCTAAATAATAGAGAAGGTTATGCTTAATAATTTCAAAGCAAAAAAACTAAAACAGATATGCCTTGCTGTAAGTATGTTGTTTTTATGTAGTTGTTCGGCATCTTTTACTTACAATAATTTGAGTTGGCTTTCATCGTTTTGGGTTGACGATTATGTTGATTTAAATAAAAAGCAAAATACACAGCTAAAAAACATAATTACAACAACACAAAATTGGCACCGAACTACCCAGTTACCCGCCTACAGACAAGACATACAAAATATAAAAGTATTGTTTAACCAAACATTGGAGGCTAAACAATTAAAAACACAGGTTGTGCTTGCAAAACAACATTGGCAGAACCTACTTGGGTACGCAAAGCTGCCTTTAGCTGAACTTGGGGCAACCTTATCAAGTGAGCAAAGAGGTGAGCTTTTAAACAATATCCAAATAAAAATTAACGACGAACGCGAAGAGTTTAACGAACAAACCCCGCTTGAGCGAAAAAGTGAGCGTTTGGAAGAGCAATTTGAATACTACGAGCAGTGGATAGGCAAGCTTAATAAACAACAAAAAGCGCTGATTAAATCAACTAATGAGCAACATCAAGATGCAGGAGCGCTGTGGTTAGAGTACAAGCAAAACCGTTTGAATGCAGCCAAACAGGTATTCACAAATGCTGAAATTACAAAAAAAGAATTTATAAATCAGTTAAGTACGGTTATTGAAGAGCGCGAACTTTATATGAGCGACGCACTATTGAAAAGCAATGAAGCAAACTTAGATTTATATATAAATTTACTCTACGAATTAAACCTAACTCTAAATGATAAACAACGCCAAAGCGTTAATGATCAATTTGATGAGTTAATTGAGACCTTAAACGATATAATAGAAAACTAAATTGTGCGTGAATTATTAAGTTTTAAATTAGCTGTTTAGGCTGGTTTGTTTTTAAACGCAAAAAATGCTTTTTAAAGGGCAATATATGGTTACAGATTTGAAAAGTATCTTAAACACTTGGTATCTCAATAGGGATAACCAAGAATGGGTTTTAGCTACTTTGTACAAAATTGAAGGCTCTAGCTACAGAAAACTAGGGGCTATGATGCTTATTTCGAGCCTAGGCGAGCGCTTGGGGATGCTTTCAGGAGGCTGTTTAGAAGCTGACATACAGCGCCACGCTAAACAAGTAATGAGTACTTTAACCAGTAAAACCATTAGTTATGATGCCACCGATGAAGACGATTTAACATTTCAACTTGGCATTGGTTGTGGGGGCATAGTACACATTTTACTGCAGCCCATTCACAAAGCTAATGACTATTTACAGCTAGAGCTCGTATCTAAAGCACTTAATGAGAATAAACCAGGGCGATACCTTCAACAAGTAAGCCCGATTTTGCCAGCCGGCAGTGGTGTATTTACGCAAAATGATGAGTTACATGGTTTATCAATGAACCGCAAAGCGCAGTTGGTAGAATTACAAGGCGCTACGTGCTTGCAAACTTCTATTTATCCGCCGCCTCATTTATTAATAGTGGGTGGTGGGGCCGATGCAGTTCCGGTTTATACATTTGCCAAACAACTTGGTTGGAGTGTAACTGTATGGGATACACGTGCTGCCAATGCAAAAAGGCAATACTTTAAAAATGCAGATGCTATTTTGCGCTCCACACCGAGTGAGTTAAAAGAATATTGCATAACTAATAAAGTAGATGCTGCTATTTTAATGGCTCACAGCGTTGAGCTCGATGCGAATACGTTGGCTCAATTTAAAGATGTTCCGTTTAAATACATAGGGTTATTGGGTCCTAAGCACAGACGTGAACAAGTTTTAGAGCACGCAAATACGCGTGTTTCACAAATAAAGTCTCCTGTTTTTGGGCCTGTCGGTTTAAATTTAGGCGGCGACTCGCCAGAGAGTATTGCACTATCGCTGATCAGTGAAATACATGCAGTGCTGTGTGACAAAAACGCCCAATCGCTAAGCCATTGGGGGCAAGAGGCGTGCTAATTGCAAAAGTTGTTTTAGCCGCAGGTCAATCATCTCGCTTTAACGGCTGTAAATTAACGGCTGATATCGGGTTTGGCAAAACAATGATTGAGCATGCAGTAAATACACTTCAAGCACTTGATGACACGCCGGTGTATGTAGTTACCGGGGCATGGCATAAAGAAGTATCACAAGCACTAGCAGGTTATAAAAACATAGAGCTCATTGAGAACAAGCAATGGAGCCAAGGTTTAGGTAATTCAATCGCGATAGCTTCTCAAACAGTGTTTAAAAATAAGTCCTTTGATGGGGTTTTATTTATGCTCGCGGATCAGGTTGAGCTAAAAGTAGCGCACTTAAGTGAGCTAGTTACTGGTTTTACACGTAATCCATCGCGCTGGTGCGCAAACTATGGTGAGCGTTTAGGCGTACCCGCTATATTCCCAGCAGTTGATTTATCTCAGCTTACAAGCTTAACTTCAGATAGAGGTGCACAGCAATTACTGCGCTCCAGCAGTGAGGTCGTCAATACAATTAGTTTACATAGTGCGAGTTTAGACATAGATACTCAAAAGCAGCTAAGTAATTTTATAGCTAAAAATGAGTGAAAAAGTAGTAGTAGGGCAAAATAAGTTTTAGCTGCGCTAACGCTTTAGTGCAGTGGTTATGGTATTTAGCTGTTAATGTAGCTGATGCGGTAACTATATGTGTTATGGATTAGTAGTTACAACAATCTTAACTGTTATAACCCGTGTTTAAATTAAATAATTTAAACACGGGTTATAAAGCTTAATCAAGGGGCAAGCTATGGTGACGTTTACAATTAATGGCAAGGTGGTTGAATCACACGCAAGTGAAGATACACCATTGTTATGGGTTATTCGTGATGAAATTGGATTAAAAGGTACGAAGTTTGGTTGCGGTATTGCAATGTGTGGTGCGTGTACGGTGCATTTAGATGGGCAAGCAACTCGCTCATGTGTTTTACCAATTGGCGCAATTGCAGGAAAAAACATTACCACAATTGAAGGGCTTAATAACGAACACCCACTTCAAAAAGCATGGGTTGAAGAGCAAGTACCACAGTGCGGTTACTGTCAATCGGGGCAAATAATGCAAGCTGCTACATTACTAGCAGCTAACCCAAGTCCTTCAGATGAAGAAATAGTAAGCCATATGAATGGTAACTATTGTCGCTGTATGGCTTATAAACGTATTAAAACTGCTATTCAACGCGCTGCAGATGAGTCACAAAGTGTAGTAAATATATTTGATCCAAATGCACAAGACGCTTAACTGGAGCCGATAATGAAAAAATTATTTCAAAAAAATAGCGAAACCGTTAATTTAAATCGTCGCTCATTTATGATTGGCACTGCTAGCGCAGGTTTAGTCATGGCGTTTGCCCCTGCGTTATTTTCGGGTTCGCTCAGTGCAAAAGAATCAATTGCGCAACAAGCTTTTTCACCCACTATTTGGTGGACTATGAGCACCGACGGCGCCGTAGAAGTGAGTATTGCTAAAGCTGAAATGGGTCAACATATTGGTACTGCTCTTGCGCGCATTGTGGCTGATGAGCTTGAATGTGATTGGGATAAAGTATCAATTACCTACGTAGATACCCATGAAAAATGGGGCTTTATGGTAACGGGTGGTTCGTGGTCTGTATTTCAAAGCTTCAAGCCATTATCTCAAGCCGGCGCTGCGGGTCGAATTGCATTAATAGAAGCCGGAGCTAAAATGCTCGGCGTGCCTGCAGACAAATGTCGTGCTGAAAAGGGCTATATTATTGCAGGCGAAAAATCGGTTAGTTATGCTGACATAGTTAAAAAAGGCGAGTTTAATCGTACATTTACCAGTGATGAAGTTGCAAACCTTCCACTAAAACCTGCTAATAAACGTCATTTAACTGGGCTTAAACAAGACTTTAAAGCGCTTGATATACCAGCCAAAACAAATGGTACCGCAGTATATGGGATAGATGTAGAAGTTGAAGGCATGCTGTACGCGCGACCAGTAATACCGCCAACCCGTTATGGCAGCACAGTAACAAACGTTGACGATAGTGCAGCAAAAGCTATTAAAGGTTACAAAGGCTATGAAATTTTAAATGACCCTAGTAACACAGTGCAAGGCTGGGTTGTTGTATTAGCTGATAGTTACCCAAGTGCCATTAAAGCAGTAGATGCTTTAAAGGTGAGTTACAAAAAGGGTGAGTCAGCAAATATATCTGAAGCTGATATTCAAAAAGAAGGTAAGCGATTATGCGAGCAACGCGACTCGGGTACTTTATTTGTTGATCAAGGCGATATAAAGAAAACCCAAGCAGACGCCAGTGAGTCGTTAGAATCAATGTATACCACAGCGACAGCAAGTCATTATCAGCTAGAGCCATTAAATGCGGTTGCAGAATTTAAAGACGGAAATTGGATTATTCATACTGGTAACCAATGGCAGTCACTTACGTTACCTGCGCTTGCTAAAGCACTCGAAATAGAACAAAACAAAGTAATTATTCGTCCTTATTATTTAGGTGGTGGTTTTGGTCGTCGATTATTTGGTGACTGGACTGTACCTGCAGCTCTAACCGCAAAAGCAGTAGGTAAACCAGTAAAACTGGTATTTACACGAGCAGACGATAGTTTATTCGATCAGTCTCGTTCTGCATCTGCTGCAAAAATGACGGCGTCGTTTGATAAAAATGGTACTTTTACTGGTTTAGAGCATGCATTTGCTGCAGGTTGGCCTACTAAAGCAATGGCACCAGGGTTTTTATCACCGGGTGTTGATGGTAAAGGTAAATTTGATGCATTTTCTGCATCAGGCGCTGATCATTGGTATAACATGAGCAGTCACCGTGCACGCGCTATTAATAACGAAGTTGCACAAAGCACCTTCACTCCAGGTTGGTTACGTTCAGTAGGGCCAGGTTGGATTGCATGGAGTCTTGAGTCGTTTATTGATGAAATTGCCCATAAGCAAGGCAAAGATCCTGTTCAATTTAGAATTGAAATGTTAGACGGTAAAGGCAAGCAAGCGGGTAAAGCACCTGAGAGCGTTGGCGGAGCACTGCGCTTACGTAATGTGCTTAAAACAGTATCTGACAAAGTAGCTTCTGTTAAATTAGCAAAAGATGAAGGCATTGGCTTTTCTGTAAGTTCAGGACAAGAACGTACTATGCCAGCATGGCTTGCAACTGCAGCGCATGTTCACGTTAACCGTGATAGTGGTAAAATAACGCTTAAAAAGCTTTATGTTGTTGTAGATGCTGGCTTAATAGTTCACCCAGATGGCGCACTGGCGCAAATTGAAGGGTCGTTACTATGGGGCAGCAGCCTTGCATTGCATGAATCAAATACGTATAAAGATGGACAGGTATCAGCGACTAACTTTAATACTTATTTACCGCTAAGAATGCAAGATGTGCCAGATATTGACATTGAATTTTTACAAAGCGATGAGTTTCCAGTTGGTTTAGGCGAACCTGGCGTTATAGGGGTCGCTCCTGCGATTGGTAATGCTGTATTTAATGCAGTAGGCGTGCGTTTACGTGACCTACCAATGAAGCCAAGCGAACTTAAAAAAGGCTTAGAAGCGTAAAACAAAAATAACTAAAGGGGTGTGCTTTAAGCTGCCCCTTTTAGTTATTAAATATATTTATGTAATTATTATTTATGTATCAATAAGTAGCGTTGTTTATACTAATTTGCTTAATTAAATGATTAAGTATTATTGCAAATTGGTATTAGGTTGTTATTACTTGTTGATATTAGTTAAGGTTTATTTATGCTAATCGACCCAACAGGGCGAGAGTTTAGTTACTTACGTTTGTCTATTACTGATGTATGTAATTTTAAGTGTGTTTATTGTTTACCAGATGGTTATCAGGGCGGGCCAGACCGTGGTTTTCTCACAATTGATGAAATTAGCAACACGCTTAAAGCGTTTGCACACCATGGTATCGAAAAAGTAAGGATCACTGGCGGAGAGCCAACGCTTAGAAAAGATTTTATAGATGTTGTTCGCGCGGCAAAAGATGTCGCGGGCATAAAAAAAATTGCAATGACTACCAATGGTTTTTCTCTTCATAAGAATATTCATGACTGGGTAGATGCAGGCTTAAACGCCATTAATGTAAGCATTGATAGTTTAGATTCACGCATGTTTAACACCATTACTGGACATGACAAATTTACCTCAGTAATGAAAGGCATTGATACTGCGCTTGAAACGGGTATTGATTCGGTAAAAATAAACAGCGTGCTGATGAAGCAATACAACGCAAAAGAGTTTGATACATTTTTAAATTGGGTTAAACACCGTCCCGTTACCATCCGCTTTATAGAATTGATGCAAACAAACGACAACAAAGCCTTTTTTGATGCTAACCATGTTTCTGGGCAAGTTTTAAAAACTCAGTTATTACAAACGGGTTGGCAGCAAGTTGCGCGTAGTGCATCAGCAGGTCCTGCTCAAGAGTTTGCTCATCCTGATTATCAAGGCAGAATTGGTTTGATCATGCCTTACAGCAACGACTTTTGTAGTACCTGTAACCGATTAAGGGTTACAGCAAAAGGGAATCTGCACTTGTGTTTGTTTTCTGAAGAGGGTATTTCGCTAAGAGAATATATGAACGACAGTTCAAACAGTGAATTAATGGCATTGTTATCTCGTTATATTAAAACCAAAAAGCCAACTCACCTTTTACACCAAGGTAATACAGGTATTACTACTAATTTATCCATGTTAGGTGGCTAGTTGTTAAAGCCACTTAGTGATATTAAAGCATCAAACGTGTTTCTGAAATACACTACATTATCCCTAAAATGTAAATAACTGGTTGTATCTACATGGTTTTATATCAACAAAGCTTGTTAAATTGTATTTTCACGTTAAACTTACTTTTTATTTTTATTAAGTGATTAGAATGGATATCGCGGCTCTTAATAGCACTAAATCATTAAGAAAGGACGTCCTGAGAGGGATGTGTCTTTGTTTTGGTTTTTTATCGGTAGGATTTGCGGGATTTAATTTAACCGTAAATAACTTTCCATTGCTTGGCTATATCGAAATCTGTTTTTCTATTTATTGTATATTTACTTATATTTCACTTATACGCCGTCCACTACAGTTTTGGCAATCCTTAATAATGTGTGTACTTATAACGCTAATTGTTATTTTAGGTACATCCTTAGCATCGCCTCGTAATGGTGTGTTTGTATGGTCATTCGCATTACCTATTTTGTACTACCTTTTATTAGGTAAACAATATGGTGTAATTTTCTCTGCAAATTTATTAGTTATCCAAGTGTTTATTTTAGGGAGTAAGTCTACACTTGCCCCCTTTGAAACTTTTAACTTATCCCTTAATCTACTCTGTGCTTATTTAAGTATTTGGGCGATTTCTCATGTTTTTGAAGGGAGCCGTTCACACTTTTCAAGGCGACTTAAAAATTTAGCGTTACTTGACCCATTAACGGGTGCAGGCAATCGCCTTTCAATGAACCACTACTTTGAAGTAGAACTACAAGATAAGTCACAGTTATATTTGTTTTTACTCGATTTAGACTTTTTTAAGCAGATAAATGATGAGCATGGCCATGGTGTCGGTGACCAAGTACTTATCGAAGTGGCCACTTTACTAAGAGTTGTGCTTGGTAGAGGGTATGTATTTAGAGTAGGCGGTGAAGAGTTTGCTTTATTTAGCTCTTTTGAAAATGATGAGGCTGCACTTAATACCGCTGAACAAATAAGAGCACGTTTTGAAAATACCACATTTGACATTGACGGCCTTGCAATCAATGTTACAACCAGTATTGGTGTGGCAAAATTTAAAAGTACTAATTCATTGGAAAGCTTTGTAAACCAAGCAGATAAACAGTTATACAAAGCAAAACAATTTGGCCGCAATAAAGTGTACTGTAAGTTTAAAAAAGAACATGACTATGAAACGGTAGTTGCTTAAGCAGGATTACTTAATACATTTGCTCAAAATTGGGGATCCCGTTTTCCCAAATCGGTTTATCTTTTCCTAAATGCTCGCGCACAGCATCAAAAAACAACCGGGTTCTCACTGGTAAATCTCGGTGCGGATATACGGCATACATCGCACTAAACTCCATCAGTTTTACATCGGTCAATAAAGGCACTAGCTTACCTTGTATTATTTCATCACCAATAATAAATGCAGGGGCAACAAAGTAAGTTGTTCCCGATAATGTTTTCATTAACAATGACTCGGCATCATTAGCACGAAACACACTTTTTATTTTTTGCTCGCAGCGTTCACCCTTACTATCGTAGTAATCTATGGTTTCTACTCGAATAGAATTACTGGCATAGCTTGCTGCTGGTAATTGCGCTAACTCTTCGATTGTTTTTGGCATACCGTAAGTTTCAATAAACTGCGGTGCAGCTAAAATTAATAATCGGTTACGCGCTATTTTACGTGCAATAAGTGACGAATCTTTAGGCTCACCTACACGAAAAGCCAAATCAAATCCTTCAGAGACTATATCTACTAATCTATCGTCTAAACGCAGTTCAACTTCTACTTGAGGAAAGCGTTTTTGAAAATCATTAAGTACAGGTTGTAAATAACGACGACCAATAAGTGTTGATGAAGTGATTTTTAATACGCCACGCGGTTCTAAATGGTAGTTTTCAGCCATGCGTACGGTTTCGCCGAGCAGCTCTCTAAGCTCAGCGGCTTTTTTGATCATTTCGGCACCCGCCGCTGTGAGCGAAAATGAACGCGTGGTTCGGTTAAGTAACCTAACGCCTAACTCATCCTCTAAACGGCTAATTTGTTTAGATATAACAGAGCGATCTATGTTGCGTATTTCTGCAGCTTTAGCAAAAGAGCCTTGCTCAACCACTTCAAGTAACATTAAAAGTCGACTTGTTGTATCCATTATTACACCTTAACTAATCTATTGATGCCATTTTGGCATTAATGAATTTAAAAATCTATGGTTTTTACACACGGGTTTAATCCGTATTATGCGAGGCTAATCAACAATGGAGCGTCTTCATGAACAAACATCTAATTGCTGCTGCACTTACTGCGGCATCTTTAACACTTGCGGGTTGTGCTGATGAGAGCACAGCTCAATCAGCACCTGCACAGCAACTTCAACCAATTGATGTAGCACAGGTGCTTGTTAAGCCGGTACAAAGCTGGCACACATATACAACTCGTTTAGAGTCTCCACAAGAAGTTGCTTTAATGCCGCGTGTATCAGGAATCATCGATAGCATTGAATTTAAAGAAGGCGACGTGGTTAAAGAAGGCGATGTTTTATTTCAATTAGATGCTCGCCCATTTGCAGCGGTTGTTGCAAGCTTAAAAGCACAAATCAATAGCGCAGAAGCCGCACTTGAACAAGCTAAAAGTGAAGACAAACGTGCGGTACGCTTATTAGACCGTAAGGCAATCTCAACTGAGCAAGCACAAGCGCGTACTTCAACACTACGCCAACGCGAAGCACAGCTTTCTGCACTTCAAGCACAACTTACTTCAGCAGAGCTTGATTTAGAGTTTACGTCAGTAGTATCACCAATTGATGGCATTATTTCTCGCGCAAATATTACTAAAGGTAATAACATACTTGCGGGTCAAAGCGTATTAACGTCAATTGTTTCAAACCAAGCTATGTATGCTTATTTTGATGTTGATGAACGCACATGGAATAGCTCTTTTAATGATGTTACTGCTGCGAGCCACCAAACTGTTGTAATGCAAAAAGTGGGTCAAAGCGATTTTGCATACAAAGGCTACATTAACTTTATTGATAACCAAATTAATTCATCAACGGGTACATTACGCGTACGTGCGGTATTTAATGAAGACAGTAACCAATTACGCGCAGGCTCGTTTGCACGTATTAAGCTTGCAGCCAACTCTATTAGCGACGCGATTATTATCCCAGAACGTGCAATTGGTACCGACTTAAAAAATCGTTTTGTATTAACGGTTGGCGAAAACAACGTACTTGAATACAAACTTATCACTACTGGTGAGCGTTACGGTGCATTACGTGCGGTTACATCGGGCCTTAACGAAGGTGATGTTATTGCTGTAAATGGCCCAGCTCGCGTAGGCCCTGGTATGCCAATCTCTCCGCAAACAGTAACAATTGATACAAGTGGTGTGGCATTTACATTGTTAAATGACAACGCACAACTTGTGGCTAAGCAATAAGGTTTATTGATGAAATTTTCGCATTTCTTTATACAGCGTCCAATATTTGCGGCCATGCTGTCATTGGTTATTTTAATTGCTGGTGGTATATCACTATTCCAATTACCAGTAAGTGAATACCCAGAAGTAGTTCCTCCAACTGTTGTTGTTACCGCCAACTACCCAGGTGCTAACCCTACCGTTATTGCGCAAACAGTAGCAACACCGCTGGAGCAAGAAATTAACGGTACTGAAAACATGCTATATATGTTTTCGCAAGGTACCAGTGATGGCCGCATGACACTAACGGTAACCTTTGCGTTAGGTACCGATTTAGATCGTGCTCAAGTACAAGTACAAAACCGTGTAAACAGTGCACTTCCGCGTTTGCCAGAAGAAGTACAACGTTTAGGTGTTGTGGCTGAAAAGTCATCACCAGATTTAACCATGGTAGTGCATTTATACTCACCTGAAAAAACGCACGACACAGCTTACTTATCTAACTATGCTGATTTAAATATTAAAGATGAAATTGCGCGCTTGCCAGGCGTAGGTGATATCCGCATGTTTGGTGCTGGCAAATACTCAATGCGAGTATGGCTAAACCCAGATGCACTTGCTGCACGCGAATTAACAGCAACAGATGTAGTAACAGCACTTCGCTCGCAAAACCAGCAAGTTGCAGCAGGTAGCTTAGGCGCGCAACCTATTTCAAACGACAGTCAATTTCAAATATTGTTAAACGTTAAAGGTCGTTTAAACAGTATTGAAGAATTTGAACAAGTTATTATTAAAGTAGGCGACGAAGGTCAGTTAACGCGTTTATCTGATATAGCCCGTGTTGATTTAGGTCAAGACACTTACGCACTGCGTGCAGAGCTTGATAACCAACCAGCACTTGCAATGCCAATATTCCAACGCCCAGGTTCAAACGCTATTGAGCTTTCCGATCAAGTACGTGAAACAATGGCGCGCTTATCTAAAGATTTCCCTACTGGTGTTGAATACGACATTGTGTACGATCCTACGGTATTTGTTCGTGGCTCAATTGACGCGGTAATTGCAACGTTGCTTGAAGCAATTGTACTGGTAGTTATTGTTGTTATTGTATTTTTACAAACGTGGCGTGCATCAATTATTCCGCTAATTGCTGTGCCTATTTCGCTCATTGGTACGTTTGCCGTAATGCAGTGGTTAGGTGTCTCAATTAATACCTTGTCGTTGTTTGGCTTAGTATTGGCCATAGGTATAGTTGTAGATGATGCGATTGTAGTTGTTGAAAACGTAGAGCGTAATATTGAAAAAGGCTTATCGCCACTTGAAGCAACCCGCGTTGCAATGAGTGAAGTAACAGGCCCTATTATTGCCATTGCGCTAGTACTAAGTGCCGTATTTATTCCTACTGCGTTTATTACCGGTTTATCAGGTCAGTTTTATAAGCAATTTGCACTTACAATTACAATTTCGACGATTATCTCAGCGTTTAACTCATTAACGTTATCGCCTGCACTTGCTGCATTGTTATTAAAATCGCATGATGCAAAACCAGATGCATTTACGCGTTTACTTAATAAATTGTTTGGTCGTTGGTTGTTTAAACCATTTAACCGCGTATTTAATCGTGGTGCTAAAGGTTACGAAAAGCTGGTACAAAAACTAATTCGTATGACCGTTGTTGTAATGGTGGCTTACATTGCACTTGTTGGCGGCACAATTAAGTTATTTGATACCGTACCAGGTGGCTTTATTCCACAGCAAGATAAACAGTATTTAGTGGCTATTGCGCAGTTACCTGACGCATCAAGCCTTGATCGTACTGAAGATGTACTTGCTCAAATGCAGCAAATTGCATTAGAAGTACCAGGCGTTGCACATACTGTTGCTTTCCCTGGCTTATCAGTGAACGGTTTTACAAATAGCCCTAACAGCGGCATTGTATTTACACCACTTGAAAGCTTTGACAAACGTACCGACCCAAGCCAATCAGCGATGGCAATAGCGGCGCAGTTGAATAAACGTTTTGCCGTCATTGATGAGGCATTTGTAGCGGTATTTCCACCGCCGCCAATTCAAGGTTTAGGGACTACCGGTGGTTTTAAACTGCAAATAGAGGACAGAGCTAATAAAGGATTTGAAGCACTATTTAATAGTCTGCAAGCCGTAATTACTAAAGCGCAACAAGACCCAGCATTAATGGGCCTGTACTCAAGTTTCCGTATCCAAGTTCCACAAATGGATATTGATATTGACCGTGAGCAAGCGCTTATTCAAGGTATTCCACTTGATGAAGTATTTAACGCACTGCAAATTTACTTAGGCTCTGTGTACGTAAATGACTTTAATATGTTTGGTCGTACGTACCAAGTAAATGCACAGGCCGATGCTGACTACCGCTTAGACCCTGATCAAATACTTAATTTAAAAGTACGTAACCGCTCAGGTAATATGGTGCCACTAGGCTCTGTATTAACAGTAACTCCAACAATTGGTCCTGACCGTGTTATGCATTACAACGGTTACCCAAGTGCAGAACTAAATGGTAGCCCAGCGCCAGGTTATAGCTCTGATCAAGCACAAGTTGCTATTGAAAAAGTACTCGCAGACACACTACCAACAGGTATTGAATATGAGTGGACTGAAGTAACGTACCAACAAGTACTTGCCGGTAACACTATGGTTTATGTATTCCCGTTAGTTGTATTACTTGTATTTATGGTACTTGCAGCGCAGTACGAGAGCTTACGTTTACCACTGGCAATTATATTAATTGTACCAATGACTATTTTCTCAGCCTTGTTAGGTGTGTGGTTTGTTGGCTCAGACAACAACATATTCACCCAAATAGCATTAATAGTACTGGTGGCCTTGGCTTCTAAAAATGCGATATTAATGGTTGAGTTTGCAAAAGATAGACACGACTCAGGCTTATCGCACTTAGAGGCAATACTTGAGGCATGTCGTATGCGCTTGCGCCCAATATTAATGACCTCAATTGCATTTACAGCAGGTGTTGTACCGTTAGTACTTGCCACCGGTGCGGGCGCCGAAATGCGACACGCAATGGGTAACGCAGTATTCTCAGGCATGATAGGTGTAACCGTGTTTGGCCTATTGTTTACGCCGGTATTTTATATGTTAGTGACTAACAAAAAAGAGAAAGCGCAGGAGAATACTCATGACTAAATTAATGCAAAAAAGGCTTAAAACAAGTCTGACTGCCAGTGCGGTATTAGTCGCTGCGTTTTTAGCCGGGTGCGCGAGTAAAATAGACACCATGAGCGAGCAAAAAGCTGTTAACGAATTTGTTGCTAAAGCTAATATTGCTAGTAACGTTAGCGTTGCTGATGAAACAAACTGGTGGAAAAAGCTTAATTCTGATCAACTAAATGAGCTTGTTACTGGTGCGCTTGCAAATAACTATAATTTGCAAACAAGCCAGCTAACACTTAAAAGTGCATTAGCGCGACTAGGAGAGCAAAAAGCCCAATACCTACCGCAAGGTGGCGTAAATGTTGGCGCAGCTCGAAGCGATGCACCAAGCGTGTTTGACCGCCAATCAAGTGCAAACGTTGCTCTTGATTGGCAGCTAGATTTATTTGGTCGCATAACAGCGTTGGTTGATGCTGCAAATGCATCAGCCATGAGCCAAGCAGAGCAAGTACGCTTATTACAAATTGAAGTAGTTTCGTCAGTTGTTAAAGGCTTTGTAAGTTATCAAGGCAATGTTGAAAAACAACACATTGTTACACTTCAAATTGAAGCGCTTGAGCAAAGTATTGACGTTCTTCAAGCCCGTGTTGACGAAGGCGTCGCAAACGAGCTTGATTTAAACCGTACGATGGCGCAGCTTAGGCAGCAACAAGCACTAATGCCTGCCATTGAGTATGCAAAATACAGCGATTTATCTGCTCTTGCAGTACTAAGCGGTAAGTTAGCGCAAAATATTGCTATTGAAAACGAGCAAGGTGTGCTTGAACGTGACTTTAGCGTAGCACTAAAAAACGCTAATAATGCCATTGCCTTACGTCCAGATATTAGCCGTGCATTGTTTGATTTTAGCCAAGC
Organism: Pseudoalteromonas sp. NZS37; assembly: GCF_015864265.1. Lineage (NCBI taxonomy): Bacteria > Pseudomonadati > Pseudomonadota > Gammaproteobacteria > Alteromonadales > Pseudoalteromonadaceae > Pseudoalteromonas > Pseudoalteromonas sp. NZS37. Next base: position 369,066 of record NZ_JADYXL010000003.1, read on the forward strand.
AAATAGTTTAAGTGTTGCAGCTAGCAAAGCGTTATTACCAGATATTAGCTTATCTGCATTTGCAGGGGTTGTGAGTATAGATAGCACAGGCTTAAAAAATACCGACCAACAGTGGCAAGTAGCGCCGCAATTGCAATGGTCGTTATTAAGCTACCCAGCATTATTAGCACAGCGCGACGCGCAGCAGTTTTTAAGTGAAGCCGCTTACAGCGATTATCAACAAGTAGTATTAACTGCACTAAGTGAAAGTGAACTTTCACTGCAATTGTTGGTCAATCAAGCACAGCAAAAACGCTTTGCCGATGAGCGCTATGACTTTGCTAATAAAGCATTTTTACAAGCACAAGCAATGTACGAAGAAGGTCAAATTCCTTACCTTGAGTTGTTAGATGCGCGCCAGGATGTTTTAATAGCACAAGAAAATGCTGTTGAAACAACAATTTCTTCACTGCTTGCCAAAGTAAATGCTTACCAGTCATTTAATGGCCAATGGAGTTATGCGTTAAACGACACTAATAAGTAGAGTTATATTGATGCCAAATACTGAAAATTTACATGAATACATTATCCCGCAAACGATGCGCGCTATTGTACTGCCAGAACCAAATGAAGCAATTGACTTAGCGGATGCTGAGCTGCCTGTTCCTATTTGTGCAGATAACGAGCTGCTTGTAAAAGTAGAGTACGTTGGTTTAAATCCAGTTGATGGTCAATTTGCTAAAACAGGCTTTTGTAAATGGCAGTATCCACACATTTTAGGCTTAGATGCCGTAGGTGTTGTGGTTAAAGCTAATAAAGGTGTGTTTCCAAATGTTGGCCAGCGCGTTATGTGGCATGCCAACATTGGTGAGCAAGGTGCTTTGAGCGAATACACCAAGGTACCTAACTTTGCAGTGTCGGTTGTGCCAAGCGGTTTAAATCCGGCCATTGCAGCAACACTTCCATGCGCCGGTATGGCAGCACTTATTAGTTTAGATAAAATAGGCATTAGTGAAGGCGATACTATTTTTATTGAAGGCGGAGCCGGAGCGGTAGGGCAGTTTGCTATTCAATATGCAAAACAGCGTGGTGCAGATGTATTTACCACGGCATCAAAGCGTAACCATAAATTGGTTAAGCAGCTAGGCGCTGATGTGGTTTTTGACTATAGCGATAAAAAGCTATGCGAAAAAATCCGTAGAGAACTTGGCCCGCAAGGCTTTGATGCGGTTATTGATACGATAGGTGGTGAGTGTACTCAGCGTAATATTGAGTTAATGCGTTTTTGCGGACGTATTGCCTGCTTAAATCCGCTCCCTTGCTTTGATCAAGACTTAATGTATCACCGAGCGCCCAATATTAGTGTTGTATCGATTGGTGGTGCGTGGCTTGCTAATAGTTTATGTGCACAACAACGTTTGAGTTTTATGGGCAACCTGTTACTTGAAGGAGCTGTTAGTGGCGACATTAAACACCCAGAAATAACGCCCGTAGATTTTAGTGCTGAGTCAGTATCGCAAGCACTTAATAAACAACTTGCTGGTGGTTTTACCGGCAAGCAAGTTGTTAAAGTTGCTAAGTGAAGCGCTTATACAATTTGATTTAAATTTAGGTAGTTTTAGCTAGATTAACTGATAATGTAGCCTCTACAAATTGAATAAAAACGTAGCCTATTTGTGCTGCGTTTTTTTATGCCCATCAAAAAATAGATACAGCGCTAGGGTCTGTTGATCTTTCAAGGTTGAATTTGCAGCAGTCTGTTTGGTATTTAGGCAAGGCAGAGCCTATGTAGTGTGGTTATTCCCCATAAATGGGCGATAACGTAGCATTAATGCCAAACAGGCGCTGCCCAAAGGGTTCTTTCTAGGGGCTATTTACTCTTTGTTGCTCGGTTTTTACTTAGCCCACTAGGTTACAAACCTCGCGCCGCGATTAAATAGCCCCTAGTTTGAACAAATTTTAATCCGCAAAGATCAACAGACCCTAGAGCTTTTGCTGTTTTATTCATCATTTTAGCTAAAATACTTTTTTTCAGCGTACAACTGTAAGCCTTTGTGTTTCAACAGTTTACGTTCAGGTAAAGAAAATAAATTGATAAAACTGTTAATTAATTGAATAGAGTAATTGATCTAAACGATTTTTTATGACGTAATGTAGGTATTATTTAGCTGGTCGGATGAGTTCAATCATGAGTTTACGTACAAAACTAAAAAAAGTATTACCAAGTATTTCTATCACAGAACAAGAAGCGCTAGACGCGGGTGATGTATGGCTTGAAGGTTCTATCTACCAAGGTAAGCCTGATTTCAGTGCACTTCGCGACGTACCTGCTGCTAAATTAAGCGCAGACGAGCAAGCATTCTTAGACGGTCCAGTAAAAGAGTTATTGGGCATGATTGACGATTCAGTGATTCAAAACGGCATTCATTTACCAAATGACATCTTAGAATTTTTGAAAAAAGAGCGTTTTTTCTCGCTTATCATTCCTAAGTCGTTTGGTGGTTTAGAGTTTAGCCCTTATGCAAACTCTACTATTGTTGGCACAATTGCGACTAAAAGCTCAGCAGTAGCGGTAACCGTCATGGTTCCTAACTCGTTAGGCCCGGGTGAGTTATTACTTCACTTTGGTACGCAAGAACAACAAGCGCATTACTTACCACGCCTAGCAAATGGTACAGACATTCCATGTTTTGCATTAACAAGCCCAGAAGCGGGTTCTGATGCAGGTGGCATTCCAGACATTGGTACAGTAACTAAAGGCATGTACAACGGTGAAGAAGTACTTGGCCTTGAGATAACATGGGACAAACGCTACATAACGCTTGCACCTATTGCTACTGTACTTGGTTTAGCCTTTAAAGTAATGGACCCTGATGGTTTATTAGGTGGCAAAGAAAGCTTAGGTATTACCTGTGCACTTATTCCAAAAGAGCACCCAGGTGTAGAGCTTGGTAATCGTCACGACCCAATGGGTATTCGTTTTTACAACGGTACTACACGTGGTAACAAAGTATTTGTACCAATGGACTTTGTTATTGGTGGACAGAAAAACATCGGCCGTGGTTGGCAAATGCTGGTTAGCTGTTTAGGTGCTGGCCGTGGTATTTCATTACCTGCGCTAGGTGTTAGTACAGCACAAGTTGCATTTAAATCAGCATCTGAATACGCAGCAGTGCGTGAACAGTTTGGTTTAGCCATTGGCCAGTTTGAAGGTATTCAAGAAAAACTAGCTGACATTGCAGGTAAAACATACTTGCAAGAAGCAATGCGCGTACTTACAACTGAAGGTTTAGGCATGGGCTTAAAACCATCAGTAGTAACTGCAATCGCTAAATACCACATGACAGAGCTTGGTCGCGACGTGCTTGATTCAGCAATGGATATTCAAGCGGGTAAAGCGATTCAAAACGGTCCACAAAATACATTAGCAAGTGGTTATGTTGCTCAGCCGATTGCCATTACGGTAGAAGGCGCGAACATTCTTACTCGTAACCTAATGATATTTGGCCAAGGTGTTATGCGTTGTCATCCATATTTACAATCTATGGTTGAGTCAATTCACAGCGAAGACAAAGGTGCAGATAAAGAATTTAACGGTATTTTACGTAAAACAATTAGTTACAGCACAGCAAACAGTTTACGTGCTTTCCGCTTAGGTGTTTTACCATTTACAGCAAGTGCTAATTCTGAATTACCAGAAGTACGTGACTACGAAAAAGCAGTACATAAATTATCTGCAAAACTTGCAGTGTACGCAGACTTTTCGTTACTTGTACTTGGCGGTAAGTTAAAACAAGCAGAAATGCTATCGGCACGTTTAGGCGATGTAATGAGCTTCTTATATGCAGCTATGGCATCAATTAAATACTACGAGCAAAAAGTATCAAGTAGTGACCGTGAGCAAGCAGCTCCGTATTTCCATTACGCGACTCGTTTTGCACTACAAAGTGCTGAAGAAGCATTGCATAAGTTTTTAGATAACTTCCCTGCAAGTGGTACACGTAAGTTTATTCGTTTCATTACAATGAACTACTCAACTAAAATGCCAAAAATTAGCGATGATTTAATCCGCGAACTAGCTAAGCAAGCTCAGCTAGATACCGCATTTAAAGCGCAAATTACGCATTTAGTTAAACCAGTAGTAGGCGATGGTCATCATATTAATGAGCAAGCTTACAAAGCTAAAATGGCATCACTTGGCGAGCTGGCTAAAGTTAAAAAAGCACTGCGTGCTAAAGTAATTAAACCAGGTATACGCTTTAACATCACGCTTGATAACGCACTAGCGGCAAACGTAATCACGCAAGCTGAACACGTTCAGTTAATTGATTACAACATCAAACGTGAAAAAGCGATTCGTGTAGATGAGTTCGATTTTGATATGAACCTACTAGACGATAACGCACAGCCGATTAACCCGCTTAAAAGCGTAGTTAATCAGTAAGTTAAAGTAATTAAATTCAATGATGCAAAGCGCCCGCAGTATCGGCGCTTTTATTTTTGATTAAAAAATTAGTGTGGAGCCCCGCTTGTGTAAAAACAAGCGGGGCTTTTTTATGTGTTTTTAAAGTGGAAATAGATGACGGTATTGATTTGTAAGCGAATATGTATGCGTAGAGGATTAAAAAGAGACGCTTATAACCTCGAAAAAGGGCTGATAACCCCGTTAGCACCTTGTTGTAGTACATGGGTATAAATTTGTGTAGTACGTACATCGCTGTGACCTAGCTGTGTTTGTACTGTGCGGATATCAGCGCCGCTTTGCAGCAAATGCGTAGCGAAAGAGTGACGCAAAGTATGTGGCGTAACATGTTTATTAATATGTGCATCAAAAGCGGCTTTTTTAACAGCGCGTTGTAATTGTTTTTCATCGATATGATGACGTCTTAATTGCTTACTCTCAGGATCAATGCTTAATTTATGTGATGAAAATAAATATTGCCAGCCCAGCTGTCTATTGTGGTTTGGATATTTTTTACGTAATAAATGAGGCATGTAAGCGCCGCTATACAAGGGGTTTTTCAAATCTAATTGCAGGTAACTATCAACTAATTGTATTTGAGAACGTAATTGCGGTGTGAGCTCTACGGCAAGGGTTACAACACGATTTTTGCCTCCTTTGCCATCCCAAATTCGAATGCAGTTATAGTCAAAGTCAATATCGTGTATCCGTAAACGCAGTACCTCCATTAAGCGCATACCGCTACCATAAAGTAATCCACAGGGTAAATAATGCTTTGCAGAGCACACTTTAAAAAAATTATTTATTTCTTGCTGCGTTAAAACTACCGGTAGTTTAGTTGCTCGTTTGCTCTTAATAAAACCTAATGATAATGAAAGTGGTTTTTTAATCACTTCTTTAAATAAAAAGCTCAATGCATTTAAGGCTTGCGCTTGAGTGTTAGGAGCAACATTTTGTTGGTTGACAAGGTGGTTTAAAAAAAGTTCGACCTCATTGTCTCCCATCGTTGTTGGGTGCCTCATAGAGTTAAATCGAATAAACGAAGCTATCCAGTATAAATACGCTTTAACGGTACTTTTAGCATAACGCTTTAGATACATTTGTTCGGCTATCATAGTTAAAAAAGGTGATTTCATGATATGAATCTCTAGCAAAAGTTAACTGTATATATAGACAGTGCTTGTTGTTTTGTCCAATATTACTGATCTCCACCATTTCGGTGCATTTTCGCACTGATTAAAAATAATTTTCAGTTAACTAATTGTTTACAGGTGTTTATTTGATGGTTAAGATAAATGCATTGTAATATATGGACATTTGTCGGTTTATAAAACGACAAATGTCGTAGACAAAGTTGTTAGGTGCATTTTAGAGGTCTGAGTATGGATGAGAGTTTTGTAAAAGAATTGGATTCGTCTTTAGAAGTATTTAACACATATTTTCCGAATGAAAGAGATGACGTAGACATACTTATATTGCGTGGTCATCAATTAGCAGAAACAATGCTTTATAGTTTTATTCGTAAAACAGTTTCTAATCCAAAGCATATTGAGTCTTTTTTTATAAGTTGGGAGCCTCTTGTTTCGCTCGTAAGGGCATTAATGCAAGATGATGAAGAAGAATATACATGGGTATGGAAATCACTAATAAAACTCGCTAAAACAAGAAATCAAATAGCGCACAATATAAATCCTGATATTCAGAGTAAACATGTAGCGGATTTTATTAACTGTGTAAGGTCTCAATTTTCAGGCTTTAATAATGTAGTTGGTGATGATGACCTTAAAAAGGCGATATTTATTGTTTATTGTGGTTTATCAACAGCTCTTGCTCTTGAAAAGTATCCCTACTGTGGTGCAACATATTTGGTTCGAGATGAAATCCATAAACATGGTCAAGAGCTTATATCTAAAGGGATAAGCGTACAAAGCACCTAACAAGGGTTTTCAAGTCGGACTCGTAACAGTTTGCTCGGTTCCGCTTCGCTCCACATTTTAGCAAACTATTACTCGCCGCTTAAAACGGCGTTAGGCATACAAGGAGAGTTCAGTGAAAAAATTAACTTTAGTATTCATATCCCTTATTTTATCTTTTTCAAGCTCTGCAAATGACAAGTTCACGGCAGATCAGTTAATCGAAAAAGCAAAAGCATTTGTATCAGCTAAAAATGCTCGTCAACAACCAAATACAACCACTAAAGAAATAGATCATTATATATCGCTATTATCTGATAATTTCATAGATGAACATGTTAAATTCAAGTTTACGTATACTGATAAATCGAAACTCCGTTCAGATATGGTTGATAAACTAAAAGATGAAGTTATTAATAGCAATATTGAGATAAACGAAATTATGGTAGGGGCTAATGTCGTTTTTATAAAAATGACTGAAATGGGTAAAGTTAAGCCTGTACACTTAGATAAAACCATTGAATATAGTAAAACTAATATTGTTTCATTAGAGTTTAACGAGTCAGGTTTAGTAAAGCATATCCGCCGACACCACGGTTAATGTATGCCTAACAATCGCCTAAACTCCGACAATGTTATGTTGTCATGGTTTTGGCAAAACAACGCAAAAAGCCACGCCAACACATTGCGTGTTAGGCGGGCGTTAGGCTGCACTTCGGATAGAAATAATCATGACGGAAATTGAGATAGCTGTAGAGAAAGATGAAGAAAGCGAACGCGCAATACCTACTGTTTGGAGAGGAATATTTTCAAATATCGTTGAGGCCTTCTCTAAAAAAGATTACTCACTCTCCATCGGTGTCGAAGATGTTTCTTTCATTTCTGATGAAACAGCGAACCATATTCGAGAATACATTTATGATTACGGAGAAAAATTAATTCCGCTGCCTGAAGAAACTTGGGAGTCTTCGGTGTGTATATGGATGGGAACTCACTGGGATGTTCTTATCGACTTATGGACGCAAGGTGAAGGACGTAGCGACCTAGTACTTGGGGCCCAAGTTTCAGAACAGGGTAATGGGTATATAATTGAAGTTGATATGGTCTATGTGCCGTAAATTACTTAAAGTGCCTAACAAGGCTGTAAACCTGATGCAGTTTGCTTCGCTCCGTTTTGTGTATGGCTTCGCCATTTTACACAAAACTCCACTACACAAACCGCACAGGTTACAGCGGCGTTATGAGGCAATGTTAACATGGAGGTTTGTTTAAATATGGAAGAGTCCGTAGTCTCAGCAGTAAAAGACTTTGCAAAATCTATTAATTCTAGTAGTAAAGTTGTTGCCGATATGACACCTCTTATAAATGCAACGTCTTGCTTGCCCTTATCCAACTTTGATTATTGGGAAAGATTAATTCGAAGTGAGTTTTCTTCAGCAATTGAAAGTTCAGCGCAACCCAAATGGAAAATTTGGTTAAACTCTTCACCATTTTTGACATGGGTTGACTTGTGTAATTGGGATGGCTACAAACGTGAAAAAGCATTACGTACATTATCAAGTGGTGCTCCAAATAGCTTTTTCTTTACCTTAACTCTTCGTAGGTTAAATGACTGGGTTCCAGAGGTCAGAAAAGCCGCCAGAGAAAAACTACCTCAAATAGCAAAACTTACAGATCCTAACTATGTCGCAGAGTCTTTATGTCTTGTCTTATCAAACTGGAATTCTTGGGGGAGAATAGAAGTATCTGATAAAATGGCTTTGCTTGACATCATTTCCCAAGAAGAGGTTACGAATGCGATTAAATCAAAAATCATATTTGATGTCTCTGGCCCTTTAGCTACTATATTCGCTCAAATTGGGCGAACCTCTGTACTTGACGAAAGCTTAAGCGAAATCGCTAATGCTTCAGTTCAGCCTGCTGTTCGTGCTAAAGCGTATAGATGTCAATTTGAAGGTAAAATGACTTGGTTTGAAGGAAGAAAGTGGGAGTGGACTGATATTAGGTATTGCGAAGGTCGTATGATGCCAATTATTTCAGAGAGAGAATTGTTCGTAAGTTTTGATTTTTTGAGTGTATTGGAAAAATCATCTGTTGATCGTTCCTCCATGGTAAGGAGAATTGCCGCTGAAATGCTCATAAAAGAGTTAGATAACTTAGGTGATTACGCACTAAAACTTGCAAATATTTTTTCCTCCGATGCTTCAAATACCGTTTCTGAGCGGGGAAAATTTGCATTAAAAAAATTAAAAGAAAAACAAGTGTAAAGCCTCATAACAAGGCATTTAAACGGAACAAAAACAGTGGGTTACGTTTCGCTTCGCTACACATTTTAACCCACTATTTTTGTCCGCTTAATGCGGCGTTATATCACTAAGGAATTATGTCCCCATCAAGCTTTTATAAATACTGTCCTGTATATCAAGATCAATCTTTTGATAAAGAATATTCAGTTATCAACTTGTTGGCTGATCAAGTTACTTTCTCAACTAGAAACAACTTTAATGACCTATTTGACTCTAAAGTAAATCTTATAAAACCAACAAGAAAAGACCTAAAAGAGATCTCATCTAAGCTAAAGACATCAAAAAGGTCAGAATTTAAAAAAGTGTTTTGGGGTGACGACTGGAAGTCAAAAGTTCAGTTATTTGAAAACGAAGTAATAAAGCTATTTGATAACTACCTTTATTACTGCGTTACAGATAAAAACGACAACAATTTAATGTGGTCACATTATGCAAATTCTCATAAAGGTTTCTGTATAGAGTGGGATTCAACTAAAATCCTAGCAGAACAAGTGAAATACCAATCCAATATCCCAAGTTTTAACCTAATTGACTTAATAGAAACCCATGTAGGCCTTGGTGATAACACAAAAGTAGGGAATGATATTTGGCAAGCTTTACGTACTAAGCTCAATGAATGGGAATATGAATCAGAATATCGTTTTCAAATGAGCAATGCGATGGAGCAACTTATAGTTAAAAAAGAACCTAACTTCGCAATCGTAAAGTATCAGCCAGAGTGGATTAGGTCGATTATATGGGGTTGTCGAACCACAGAAAAAACTAAAAAATATATCAAAGAAAACCTTCACTTTGATGTGAAGTTCAAGCAAGCTACTGAAGGACTTAGTTCTATAATCATCACAGAGTAAACGTGATATAACAAGTCATTCAAAAGGACAAAAAACAGTTGGTTTTTGCTCCTTCGTCGCTTATTTTAACCAACTATTTTTTGCCTCTTAATGAGGCGTTATGCGTAAAATATGAAGTCACTATATATAGCCAGCTTGAGTACAGTTTTAACCGTTTTTGTAGTTACCTTTGTGGTTACTGCTATAGATTCAATTGGTTCTGATTATACGGATATACGAATATCGCTCTTAATAGCAAGCGTAGCGGCCATTGTTGCTTTAATTGTTGTAATGGTCTGGGCATTACCTGTGCATTTTGCACTTAAGAAGCTAAACCATCAGGGTTTTTTCTGGTATCTGTTAGCTTCTGTGGTGCCCTGTGTTGTATTCATCTATGCATTTAAACCGTTCGGTCAAGACTCTAATATTGACCTAATTAAACAAACATTATTTTGCAGCTTTTGTGGCTGCATTGGCGCTGGTATATTTTGGTATATGGCTGTATACCGTCAACGCATAACAAGCGCCTAAACTCCGACAATGTTAAGTTGTCATGGTTTTGGCAAACAACGCAAAAAGCCACGCCAACACATTGCGTGTTAGGCGGGCGTTATGTGTCTATGGAGTCGTATGTATCAATCATATTTTGAAGATTGGGAAGTTAAAGCTAATTTTACTAAAGAGTTCGTATCTCTTTGGGGTGGCTGGTTAGGTGATGAAAGTTATAAACTAGATCTTGTAACTGAAAATGAATGGAGCCGTTTTAACGAATTTATCAAGTTACTATCTCAAGGTTTTATGGTTAAACTGGCAGACTGTAAATCAGAGAAACTTCTGGATATAAACAATATTCAGGATACTTTTTCAAACTACAGTGAATCAATGACCAAAGATTCTTCACTATTTTCAAGGTATGTTTTACCTGAGTTAGATTGTGTTATTACAGAAGAGTGGGATTACACTTATATCATTTGGCATAAAAATAATGGGGCTATCGAAAAGCTTGCACCATTTATAACAAAAGCCAAACTTAAGCATTTTTGTAACTAGCCACATAACAAGGGTTTTCAAGTCGGACAAATTACAGTTGGCTTTTTGTTCGTGCCTCATTTATTTTAGCCAACTGCAATTTGCCGCTTAAAACGGCGTTATGTCTCTAGGAGTTTCCCTGCATGGAGTTGCGGCCTACATCAAAAGAAGAGGTTTTCTTAAGCCTTGCTTACAACAGGTTTTATGATCTTGCCGATGAAATAATTGAAGACTCATTTTGGGAACAAGAAGACTGGTATCGTTTTAGTAAAGTGATTAACCTCTTTTCAGTTTATGCTGAGTTGTTGGCTTATGAACCCTTTAAGTATGTTCTTGAGACAATCAAGAAACAAAGACCTCCAATGGAATCTGAAATTGGTGGCCCCTTGTTTAAATTTATCAGAAATACTTTTGCTCACTTTCCATTGTTTGAGAGTTGGAATGAGGTTTGGTTGACAAAAGGCTTAGTAAATTGGCAAAAAGAAGGACTAACCATTGATCGTTTTCTCAAAAAGTACGCTGGGCATACCGAAATAAAGTATAGATTCTGGGAAGCTGAGAAGAAAAAAATGACATATATGAGTATCAATTTTCCAAAGCACTATGATGATAACAAAATATATTTAAGCGAAATTCTTTCTGAAAAAGAAAAATTAACAGTGACACCCATCCTAAATTTTGCTCTTTTTTAAATTAAGGACTACGTTTATTTAGTGTAAAAAACAAGCAGGGTGTCTTATGGCTATCGCAAGAAAGCGTCAAGTAAGTTTGGTTGATACAAAGTACTACCACTGTATTTCACGTTGTGTACGCCGTGCATTTTTATGTGGCGAAGACCGTTTTACAGGCAAGTCTTACGAGCATCGTAGAGGCTGGGTTGAAGACAAACTGCTTGAGTTAGCTAAGGTGTTTTGTATTGATGTATGTGCTTATGCCGTAATGAGTAATCATACCCATTTAGTACTGTATGTTGATGATAAGAAAGCGAATAGGCTAAATGATAAAGCGATTGTTATTCGCTGGCACAAGCTGTGTAAAGGCACTGTACTTACGCAAAAATACATGGAGGGCGAAAAGCTAAGTAAAATAGAACTCATATTTTTTAATCAAACAGTAAAAGAATATCGAGAGCGCCTATCAAGTATTAGCTGGTTTATGCGGTTGTTAAATGAAAACATTGCTCGCAGAGCAAATAAAGAAGATAACTGCACGGGTAGGTTTTGGGAGGGACGATTTACGTCTCAAGCATTATTAGATGAAGCAGCCCTTGCGGCCTGTATGGCATACGTAGACTTAAACCCCATCAGAGCAAAAATGGCAAATACACCAGAAGAATCTGACCATACCAGCGTTCAAAAGCGACTAACATACGCTAAAGAGGGCAAACAACCAAAACAACTCCTGTGCTTTGCAGGCATGCCACGTCAAATAATGCCAAAAGGGCTACCGTTTGAGCTTAAGTCGTACCTTGAACTTGTTGAATTAACAGGACGTTGTATACGAGAAGACAAGCGCGGGCATATTGATAATATGAACCTTCCCTTGCTTGAAAGGCTTAACATATCCCCAGAAAACTGGTTAAAACTCACAACACAATTTACGCGCGTATTCCATGGGGCAGTAGGCAGGCCCAGCTCACAAATAAGCTACTGTGAAAACTTAAAGCGAAAGCGGCGAGCGAATATCAGTAACTGCGAAAAGCTACTGGCATAAAGCTTCAACTATTCATTAATAAATCATAACTGCATCATGCAGGCATTTTCATGCGTGTAATTTAGATTAAGAGCGCTAGTGACTTATTTGATGTATGAAATGAAAGCAACCCGGCGATAAAAGATAAATTCCTAACCTAAAAATTAAATTTAATAGTAACGTTTTGTTTGTTCGATTAGAGTGGCTGTCAAGTTTAGTTTCGGCAAACCAACTTACCACTGCAAAAGGTAATAGTTACTTATACGATGGCCATAACCGCCGCGTAAAACAGAGCGATGGCAATGGCACCAGCTATTCAATGTACAGCCAAGATGGTACATTACTGTATAGAGAAAAAGGCGAGACCATAACAGGCAACGGCACTAACTATATTTACTTAGGTAAAAAACTGATTGCTAAATATGGTGATGTTACACCGCAAACCGTGAATGCAAGTCGTCAACACAGTCGCCCATTTGGTGAATCGATAGAAGCACCCAAAGATGACGTAGGGTACACAGGGCATAAATTCGACACCGATTTAGGGTTGAGTTATATGCAGGCACGATACTATGATCCAGTCATAGGTCGTTTTTACTCAAATGATCCGGTTGGGTTTAACAATGTTCATAGCTTTAATCGATATGCCTATGCTAACAATAATCCGTACAAATATGTTGACCCTGATGGTCAATTGGCAGTTCCTTGGCATGGAGGAATAACTTTTTTTGCATCAATTGGTGCGGGCAATGATTTATGGTCAAGTCTTAAGATCGCTTATAGATCTATGCAGGCAGATTGGGAGGAAGGCTCTCAAGGGGTTGATAAATTGGCCGTTGCAAGACACGCTATGTCTCACAGTAATCAGAGCAAGTTAGAAGCGGCTGCGAATCATAAGGCTTTTATAAATACAGCGTTAAATAATGGAGACCTAGGATTGGCTGCTCATGCTATCCAAGATCAATTTGCAGGAGGACATCGTGGATATTTTGAGTGGCTTGGAGGTTTTTTCGACAAGGGTGTTGGAGTTGGGGTAGCCCATTTATGGCATGATATCTTTCCGTCATTTTCTACCATTTCTAATGCATATACTGCAACAAAAGATGGTATAAGTGGTAGAGGTGGAAAAGGAAGTGGAAGCAATTCAAGTGGAAATGGTGGTAAAAGAGTAAGTAATTCTACAGCAGGCTTACTTTGTGGAACTTTAGCGTGTAAAGAGAAAATTAGAAATGATAAGTTTCGTTAAAAAAAGGAAGAGCTCATGAAAATTAAAACTTTTGCTTTCATTCTTATTGTTGAATTAATGCTATCTTCGTGTACAGCAACAGAAAAAGTCAACTATGAAGGAATTATTAGTTCTGATTATTCTGAATATTCAAGGCCATCAATAAAGGATGTAGAAGCTATTATAAATAATCAAAACTATCTAGTTGGTTTCTCGTGGGTTGATAGTCCGATAAATAGTATCGTTTTAATCAAGTCAAGTAACAACGTATATTGTGCGGTAAAATTCACAAAAGTAAAAAGATTAAACGATGAAACTGAAGCGTCTACTTTTAATTCAGGAGCAGAAACATTTTTGGCTAACTTTGACATTTTAGAGTTGTCGAAAAGTGGAATTAAGCGAGAAAGCAATAATGTTGAATTAGTAGACTCTGCATCTATAGGTATTGGAAGGTTGGCGTTTTCTGTAAATAATAAAACAGTTCGTTGTGGAAATTCTAAGCTTTATTGGTCTTATCCTACAGCACTTTCAATTTCAGATGAAGATACAGCTACTAAACTAGCTCCTGCTAGAGCTTTAGATCTTGATAAAGTAAATTTTTTCGCAGATGGTCTAAATTGGGTAGGATATGATGATATGAGAAAACACTACAAAGTGCCAACTATTAAGGGTTACTAAGAGAGGATGAGGGTAAACATGAACGCTTTTCTCATCTAGCTAATCGTTTTTGAATCCAAAGCCCCGCAAGGGGCTTTATTTTAGGAGGGTAATTCAGTTTTGTATTATCTTTACTCAGTAATAGGTTTAATTACTTCTCGCAAGTGAGTTAATACAGCTTCCCAATTAGGATATTCTTGATGTCCAAAGTGAATGAGTTGCCCTTCAAAGAATTCTTGGCCTCGGCCACTGGCATGGTCGTCGATTAAAATGTCGCCTTTCAGTAAACCTTTGTGACTGCAAATAATTAGATTGTGGGTCATTTCGTAACCGAATTTATCTTCGACCCAAAAAATAAGCAAGACACCCATCTTAAATTTTGCACTTTTCGAAGTTAAAGGCTAGCCTTTATTTAGTGTGAAAAATAAGCAGGGTGTCTTATGGCAATCGCAAGAAAGCGTCAAGTAAGTTTGGTTGATACAAAATACTACCACTGTATTTCACGTTGCGTGCGTCGTGCTTTTTTGTGTGGTGAAGACCGTTTTACAGGCAAGTCTTACGAGCATCGACGAGGCTGGGTTGAAGATAGGTTGCTCGTATTAGCAAAAATATTTTGTATTGATGTATGTGCTTATGCCGTCATGAGTAATCATACCCATTTAGCACTGTATGTTGATGATAAAAAAGCGAATAGGCTAAATGATAAAGCGATTGTTATTCGCTGGCATAAACTCTGTAAAGGCACATTGCTAACGCAAAAATATGTACAAGGTGAAAAGCTAAGTAAAGTTGAACTCATCTTTTTCAATCAAACGGTTAAGCAATACCGAGAACGCCTATCAAGTATCAGTTGGTTTATGCGGCTATTAAATGAAGACATTGCTCGCAGAGCAAATAAAGAAGATAACTGCACTGGACGGTTTTATTCGCTGCCATCCATGGCGCTCACCCTTCGGGCCGCCTAAGGCGTTCAAAGTTGTTCCATACAACTTTGTGGGGAGGGTAGATTCAAATCGCAAGCATTACTAGATGAAGCAGCACTTGCAGCTTGTATGGCATATGTAGACTTAAACCCCATTAGAGCTAAAATAGCTAACACTCCAGAGGATTCAGGCCATACCAGCATCAAACAGCGACTAACATATGCAAAGGATGGTAAACAACCAAAACAACTCCTTCGCTTTGCAGGCATGTCACGTCAAATAATGCCAAAAGGGCTGCCGTTTGAGCTTAAATCGTACCTTGAACTTGTTGAATTAACAGGACGTTGTATACGAGAAGACAAGCGAGGGTATATTGAAAGTACACACTTGCCTTTACTAGAAAGGGTGAATATATCTCCAGAAAACTGGTTAAAGCTTACAACCCAATTTACGCGCGTATTTCATGGCGCAGTGGGCAGGCCAGCCTCACAAGAAGGTTATTGTGAAAACTTAAACCGAAAGCGCCGAGCGAATATCAGTAACTGCGAAAAGCTACTAGCATAAAACTTAAACTACTCAGTACGAAATTAAAACTGCAAATATGCAGCCATTTTCATGCGTGCAATTTAGATTTAATAGGCTAATGACTTATTTAATGGATGAAATGGAAATAACCTGGTGTACTGACATAGTGATTTTGGCCACTATTTACATACAAACTTGTATAAAACCAAGTGGAGCTTTTTTATGCCTTAGTTTTATTAAAAACGTCCACTAATGTTAAACTACAAAAAACTTAATTACTTAATATAGCTATGGCATTTTATATTCCTTTATTACAACCTCACTTTAAGCACATTGAAATTGGCGATACGCTTACATCACTTTGGAGTGGATGTGGCAGTATTGTGCAGTGCCAGCTTGATGATGAGCCATGTGTTATTAAAGCTATTAAAATACCCAGTTATATACACCATCCTAAAATTAAACAAAGCGAATTTGCGCTTAAAAGAAAGCAGCATTCCTATAGTGTTGAATACACATTTTATAAGCTTTATAGCCAGTATTTACCAGTACATGCGCAAAGTATTGAATGTATAGGTGCAATTAATAAAGATGATGAATATGCGCTGGTGTTTAAGGATTTCACCAAACATGGGTTTACTCAAGCAGGGCCACAACATGTTAAAGCTATATTAAGGTGGCTTGTACACTTTCATGCGTTTAACTTAAGTAAACCCGCTGAAGGGTTATGGCAGCAAGGCAACTACTGGCATTTAAGCACACGCCCAGATGAGTTTAATAAACTAAAAGATAACCTTGATAAAAAGTCCGATATTAAAAATGCTGCACATAAAATAGATGAGCAGCTACAAAGTTGTGCGTATAAAACGCTAATTCATGGCGATGCAAAACTTGCTAACTTTGCAGCAAATGAGCACGATAAAATACTCGGTTATGATTTTCAGTATATAGGTGCAGGCTCTGGGATAATTGATGTAATGTATTTTATGACCAGTTGCTTGAGTGATGTACAATTGCACGAGTGCGCTGATGAGTACCTTGCGTATTATTTTGATAATTTAAAGGCTGCTATTACAGCTTATCACCCTTGGGCACCAGCAAGTAAAATAGCTGACGATTGGCTCGCTTTATGGCCTGCTGCATGGGCTGACTTTTATCGATTTTTAGCTGGGTGGAGCCCCGAGCATCAAAAAATAAATAGTTATATGCAACAGCAAGTAAACAGCTGGTTAGCGAGTAACATTTAATAAACAGATTTTGCTAATCTCTTGCATAAATATCAAGCAAAACAATACATTTTGGCACGATGTATGAAAATCTCTTTAAAACTACAGGTCAAATGACCTTTTTTAATATAAAATACTGCAAATTCTTGTATCAGTAGGTTTATATCATGGCAATTCACGTTATTTCTCACCCTCTTGTTCAACATAAACTAGGCCTAATGCGAGCGCATGGTATTAGTACTAAAAGCTTTCGTGAATTATGTTCTGAAGTTGGAACTTTATTAACCTACGAAGCAACTAAAAACCTACAGTTAGAAGATAACGAAATTACAGGCTGGGATGGCAATAAATTAAAAGTAGAGCACATAAAAGGTAAAAAAATTACCGTAGTGCCTATTTTGCGTGCTGGTCTTGGCATGATGGACGGTGTTATGCAGTTATTACCAGCCGCTAAAGTAAGTGTTGTTGGTCTTGAACGTAACGAAGAAACACTAGAACCAGTACCATATTTTGAAAAGCTAGTAGGTAATATTGATGAACGCCTAAGCTTAGTTATTGACCCTATGCTTGCAACGGGTGGCTCAATGATTGCCACAATCGATATGCTTAAAAAAGCAGGCTGTAAAGAAATCAAAGTAATTGTACTTGTTGCAGCACCAGAAGGTGTTGAGAGAACACTTGCCGCTCATCCAGATGTAGAAATATTTACAGCCTCAGTAGATAGCCACTTAAACGAAAAGGGCTATATTATCCCTGGTTTAGGCGATGCAGGCGACAAAATATTCGGTACTGTTTAGGAGTCTTAAGTGCAAAATAATGACACCTTTTCAATAAAAACTATTTTAACGGGCGCGCAAATGCTGTTTGTAGCATTTGGTGCATTGGTATTAGTGCCGCTTTTAACGGGCTTGGATCCTAATGTTGCGCTTTTTACCGCAGGCCTTGGTACTTTGCTGTTTCAGGTAGTGACTAAAGGCCAGGTGCCTATATTTTTAGCTTCATCGTTTGCCTTTATTGCTCCTATTATTGCCGCTGTGCAAATGTGGGGCGTACCGGCCACTATGGGCGGCTTAATGGTTGCAGGTTTTGCTTATATGCTTTTAAGCTTATTAGTAAAATTTAAAGGCGTTGCAACGCTTCATAAAATTTTACCGCCTGTGGTTGTAGGCCCAGTAATTATGGTTATTGGCCTTGCGCTTGCACCTGTTGCCGTAAATATGGCGATGGGTAAAAGTGGCGATGGCAGTATTCAAATTATTGATTACACTAGCGCTATTTATATTTCGTTGTTCTCGTTAGTGGTAACGCTTATTTTTGCAGTATGGGGAAAAGGCGTATTTAAGCTTATACCAATATTAGCAGGGGTTGTAGCGGGTTATTGTTTATCGCTTGGTATGGGCGTTGTGCAATTTGACGCAGTGACTAACGCACAGTGGTTTGCTGTACCAAACTTCACTTGGCCTGAGTTTAAATGGCAGGCTATTTTGTTTATGGTACCTGTAGCAATAGCACCTGCAATTGAACATATTGGAGACATGATGGCTATTAGCCAAGTAACCAATAAAGACTTTTTGAAAAAGCCAGGGCTTCACCGCACTTTATTTGGTGATGGCCTTGCGACTTCTGCAGCATCGTTATTTGGTGGTCCGCCTAACACTACATACTCAGAAGTTACGGGCGCTGTCATGCTTACCAAAAACTTCAATCCTAAAGTAATGATGTGGACAGCCGTTATTGCCATTATTTTAGCGTTTGTAGCTAAAATGGGATCTGGTTTGCAAACTATTCCTGTGCCAGTAATGGGCGGCATTATGATTCTACTTTTTGGCTCTATTGCTGTAGTGGGTTTAAATACATTAGTTAAGTCGGGCGATGATTTAACTGCGCCGCGTAACTTAAGTATTGTTGCACTTATTTTGGTGTGCGGTATTGGTGGTATGCATATTGGTGGCAGCCAATTTAGTTTAGAGGGCGTAAGCCTCTGCGCTATTTTAGGAATAGTACTTAACTTAGTGTTACCAAAAGCAGAACCTGAAAAAGTTTAATTTTGTACATTAGGTAAATAGATTGCACCATAATAGCGCATTTTGAATGCGCTATTTTTTTAACCTATTAATAAATATATAAAAATAATAATGGTCTAGTACCTGCATTTAACTCCCAGACGCATTGTATGCAAAGGAGTAACTATGTCAGAGGCCAATATTGTGGATATAACCCCGTTTTTAGCAAAACACCAACTGCCTTTAAAGTATCAATATTTGAGTGAGCAATATTTTGTTCCACTCGCGCATGACATCCTCGAATCTAAAAAAACAAATACTCCTATTTTTGTTGCCATAAATGGATGCCAAGGCTCAGGAAAAACAACACTCGCTGATTTTTTAGTTACCTGGTTTTCTAAAAATACCCCGTTTAATAGTGTTGCATTGTCGATTGATGACTTTTATTTAGCAAAACAAGCACGTACTGAGCTTGCCAAAGATGTACATCCTCTTTTTACTACTCGCGGAGTACCAGGTACTCACGACGTAGCGTTAATGAATAGCACAATAACTAACTTACTTGCAGGTGAGGTAAACATACCGCTTCCGCGTTTTAATAAACATGAAGACGACTGCGTGCCAGCAAGTGATTGGCTAACAAACAAAAAGCCCGTTGATATTATTATTTTAGAAGGGTGGTGCGTAGGTAGTGAGCCACAACCGCTGTTTTCATTGAGTGAGCCGCTTAACGAGTTAGAGCAACAATTTGATAAAGAAGGTGTTTGGCGCCGCTGTATAAACAGCTGTTTAGCAAACGAATATAAAGCCGTTTTTAACCTAATTGATTATACCGTTATGCTAAAAGCACCGAGTTTTAGTGATGTTTTTACATGGCGACAAGAGCAAGAACAAAAGCTAATAGCCAAAAAAGGTGAAGGCTCAGGCACCATGACTAACGAGCAATTGGTGTATTTTATTTCTCATTTTGAGCGTATTACGCGTGAGAACTTAAACACACTGAGCGCTAAAGCAAACGCTTTAATTGAGCTTGATAGCAACCGCGATATTAGCGGTATGCATCTAACAAGTGATGACACCCTCCAGCCAATTATTTTTACAGATTTGGATGGCACATTACTCGATCACGCTGATTATAATACAAATAATATCAGTGAGTTATTACAGCAGCTGCAAAATGCGCATATTCCGGTGGTGTTTAATACCAGTAAAACTTTTTGCGAAGTCATTGAGCTTAAAAATGATTTAAATATTCAACAGCCTTTTATTGTAGAGAACGGCGCAGCAGTATTTATTCCAGAAGACTATTTTGAATTAAAGCCTATTGGTTGTAAAAAAGTAGGCGCTTACTGGTGTTATGCGATGGCAAAGCCATTATCGAGTTTATTACAGGATTTAAATACCTTAAATGCCGATTACAAAGCGCATTACAAATTGTTTAGCGACTTATCGAGTGAGCAAATATCAGAGCTTACCGGGCTAGACGATGCGCAAGCAAGACGTGCACAAACACGCGATTATTCAGACCCTCTTTATTGGTATGGCAACGACGAATTACTCACAGCCTTTGTAAACGATGTTGAAGCACTCGGCTACGATATAAAAATTGGTGGGCGCTTCATTCATATTGCCAAAAATACCGATAAAAGCGCTGCACAGCAGTGGTTAGTTAAACAGTTTACCCATCATTTCAGAAAGCCTCTCACGGTCATTGCACTTGGTGATAGCGATAACGATAAGCAAATGTTAGAGCATGCAAATATCGCCATTATTATCGCCAATCCGGCGAGTAAAAAGCCGGTTAAATTGTCGCACAATAAAGCACGATACTCTCAATCGCCAGCACCGCTGGGCTGGATTGAAGAAATAACATCGTTGCCGTGCATTAGCAGTATTTTAAGTATTTCTGAGGAGCAAACATCTCATGGCTGATTTTTATCAAAATGGCATTATTACAACATTACATAATATTGCCGACAGACCAATAGAAGATCTAGAAAAAGAGCTACTTACTTTTAGCAAGCAGCGCCCAATGGGATTAATACTTCCTTCGTTATTTAGTGAACTTGAAGGCCCTGCGCTGCAAAATATAGTTAGCGAGTTGCGTGAAGTACCGTATTTGTCACAAATTACTATAGGTTTAGATAGAGCCGACGAAGCACAGTACCGCCATGCACTTGGTTTTTTTAAAGAGCTAAACCAAAACCATAAAGTATTATGGAACGACGGCCCACGCTTACAAGCACTTGATAAAGAATTACAAGAGCTAGGCGTTGCACCGCGTGAGCTGGGTAAAGGCCGTAACGTGTGGTACTGCATGGGCTATAAATTAGCAACAGCGGAAGTGGAATCTATCGCGCTGCATGATTGCGATATTTTAACCTACGACAGAAGCTTACTTGCTCGCTTAATTTACCCCGTTGCGCATCCGCGTTTTAACTATGAATTTTGTAAAGGATTTTACCCGCGTACTGCGAATGGCAAAATTAATGGCCGTGTATCGCGCTTATTAGTAACGCCACTGCTTCGCTCGTTTAAAACAATTTTAGGCAATACCGACTACCTTGAATATATGGACTCATTTAGATACCCACTTGCAGGTGAGTTTTCGTTTAGACGCGATGTTTTAAACGATATTCGCATACCAAGTGACTGGGGCCTTGAAATTGGCGTGCTGAGCGAAATGTATCGTAACTATTCACATAACCGTTTGTGCCAAGTAGATATTGCCGATAATTACGATCATAAGCACCAAGAACTTTCACTTGATGACCAAAGCGCAGGTTTGTCTAAAATGTCGATTGATATTACTAAGGCATTGTTTAGAAAGCTGGCAACACAAGGTGTTACTTTTACCAGCGAAACAATTCGTTCATTAAAAGCGACTTACTACCGTATCGGGCTAGATTTTATTGAAACCTATCACAACGATGCGCTTATGAACGGGTTAACACTTGATGTACACCAAGAAGAAAAAGCAGTAGAAATGTTTGCACAAAATATTATGGAAGCAGGGCAGCACTTTTTAGAAAACCCAATGGAAGCGCCATTTGTGCCAAGTTGGAACCGTGTTGTATCAGCAATGCCAGATGTACTTGAGCGCTTAAAAGAAGCCGTAGAGCTAGATAACGAAGAATATAGTTAACCTGCGCGCAGGTTAACTAGCCTATAAGTCTAAACAATAAATATTAGGGGCGCATGTGAGCACAGTTAGCGAATTATTTTTACAACGAGTAGAGCAACATCTTCATATTATTTATGAGGGGGTTGAGCTGCCTTTATCGGTTACTGAGCTTGCTCAGCAACTCATTAAAATTATATTAGGTAGCAATGCACTGCGCGACCCGACACCCCATACAAACCGATGGGATGAACAAGATATAGTATTGATTGCTTATGGCGATTCTATTATTAAACACGATGATAGTGAATTTGCCGTATCGAGCCCAATGGAGGCACCGCTTAAAACACTACACCGGTTTATAAAAGAGCAATGTGATATGCAGCTAAATGCGCTGCACATATTGCCATTTTACCCGTACAGCTCAGATGAAGGCTTTGCCGTAATGAACTACGTGCAAGTGAATGAGTCGTTAGGTGATTGGGGAGATATTCAAAACATCGCTAAAGACGTAAAGTTAATGGCAGATTTAGTTATTAACCATTGCTCAAGCAGAAGCGTATGGTTTGAGAACTTTTTAAACGATTTACACCCTGGTAAAGACTACTTTAAAACGGCCAGCTTAACGGATGATTTAAGCCAAGTTGTACGCCCGCGAACCTCATCGTTATTAAATACTGTAACAACGCCAAGCGGCGAAAAGCACGTGTGGTGTACGTTTAGTCACGATCAGGTTGATTTTGACTTTGGCAATCCTGATGTACTTAAAGAGTTTGTGGGAATAATTAGGCATTATTTAGACAATGGCGTACGTTTATTTAGACTCGATGCGGTTGCATTTTTGTGGAAACAGCTTAATACAAGTTGTATTAACTTGCCGCAAACACATGAAGCCGTAAGGCTAATGCGAACACTTATTGAGCACGCAGAGCCCAGCGTAGTTATAATTACCGAAACCAATATTCCAAACCAAGAAAACCTGTCTTATTTTGGTAATGCCAACGAAGCGCACAGTATTTATAACTTTGCCTTACCGCCATTGTTGCTACACACATTACTTAGCGGAGATAGTACAGCAATTAAACATTGGATGATGAGTATGCCGCCTGCGCAAAATGGTACGGCATACTTTAACTTTATAGCCTCGCACGATGGAGTAGGGCTCAGACCAATTGAAGGTTTACTACAACCTAGCGAAGTGGCGTCACTAGTAAGTACAACCATGCAGTTTGGTGGTCGTGTATCTATGCGTACAAGTAACGATGGCACACATACACCGTACGAGCTAAATATTGCTTTATTTGATGCACTTCAAGGGACGCACAATGGCCCCGATAAGTTTGGCCTTGAGCGATTTATGTGTGCTCACGCAATTATGTTTGCGCTTGAAGGTATCCCAGGGCTTTATATTCATAGTTTGTTGGGTACAACTAACGATTACGACCGATTTGAAAATTCACAGCATAACCGCGCTATAAATCGTCATCGTTGGCAAGAGTCAAAGCTACTGGCTGCAATTGGTGAAAAGTATAGTCATCATCATAAAGTGTTTAACGGCATAAAAAGTTTATTGGCAGTACGCAAAAAGCAGAGTGCCTTTCACCCCAATGCTACACAGTTTACGCTGCATTTAGCAGGTGGGTTGTTTGGTTTTTGGAGACAAAGCATTGACAGGCGCCAAAGTATATTTTGTGTTTATAACATTAGCGATAAACCACAAACACTCACATTGGCCGACTTAAACTTAATTAACACCCAAAAGTGGTTTGATTTGGTGGCAAATAAAACGATTGAAGAAAGCCAATTAACGATAGAGCTAGAACCATACCAAAGCGTGTGGCTGAGTAATATTAAATAAAGTGTATAAAAAAGGCTCGCACTGCGAGCCTTTGTTTTAACTAATAAGTTATTTTATTAATTATAAGTTATTTTATTAATTATAAGCTGTAGCTTAAGTTAATGTAGCCAAAGCGGCCAATGTTATCGTAACTTGCGCTACCCGCGCTTGTACCACGTGAACCGTACGGAAGTTTACGGTTAAATACGTTATCAACACCTACTTTAACGCCTAAACCGCTATCGAAGTTATAACCAACAGTCATATCGGTAATAAAGTATTTACCGTAAGACATTTGATTACTTGGATTTGGGTTGTTTTCAAGTTCAACATTTGTGTATAAATCGACTTCACTTAAAAAGCGTGTTTCAACTGTTGAGAAAAAGTTGTCCATAACATAACTTACAGATAAGTTAGTTTGCCACTTAGCTTCACCTGTAGTACCTGCGTATTCAATGTAGTTACTAGGGTCGTCTTGGAACGGGTAATCTTTACGTTCAATTAAGTAAGTACCAATTAAGCGTGTTTTAAAGCTACCTTCAAACGCGTCAAAATCGTAACCTAGTTCAAAATCTATCCCTGATGCTTTTTGGCCAGCAACATTTAATACAGAGTTTTGAATTAAAGTAATTTCACCATTAGCATTACGTGTAATTAAGTCACAGTACTGATTGTTTATACCTGTTGCGCTATCTACACAGCGATCAAGAATGTCTTGAGCGTTAATTGTGTCAATTGCATCTTCAAGTTCAATTTCCCAGTAATCAATAGTAAGTAGCGCGTTTTCTAAAAACTCTGGTTGGTAAACAATGCCTACAGTTGTACTTGTTGACTCTTCGCCTTTTACATCGCGGTTACCACTGCTTAAACCATCTAATGACGCTGAATCGTAATCTGAGTTAAAGTCACTCGCTACGCCTAATGCGGCACAGTTTGCAGTACGTGTTGCACCGTTTGATAAGTCACCTAAGTTTTCAGCGCGACACGGGTCGTCTACATTGTAGAAAGTTTGGCTTGCTGCACCAAATACTTCACTAATGTTTGGGGCACGAAGTGCTGCAGATTGAGTTACACGTACACGTAGCTCATCATTTACAGTCCAATCAAGGCCAAGTTTCCAGCTAGTTGCTTCGCCAATCGTACTGTAGTCAGCATGACGTACTGCAGTATCAAACACTAAGTCTTGAATAAGCGGTAAGTCAGTTAAAATTGGCATCGTCGCTTCAAAGAATACTTCGCGAACATTAAACGAACCTTTATCTTCGCCCAGTGCGTTAAAGAAAGTACCTTCAGCGTTATCTGGCTCTTTTGTTTCGCTTTCTTCTTTACGGTACTCAGCACCAAATGCAACACCTACATAGCCCGCTGGTAATTCAAAAATAGCGCCATTAGCAAGTGAGCCAGAAATAACTGTTTGCTTAATAGTTGATGTGCCAACAGATACCGTATTAATGTAATCAATGGCTTGTTGAGATGGCGAACCAAACCCCATAATATTTACAGGAACACAGCCATCAGCTTGGGCTGCAGCACTACGACATACTACGTTACCATTTGTATCTTCAACTGCATCAAGTGCATTAAAGTAGTTGGCTACAATCATGTTAGCGCCGTTTTCACGCTCTAGATCAGTTTGGCCATAAACAACTGATGTATCTAATTCCCAATCTTCAAATACAGTACCTTTTAAGCCGGTAACAAAGCGCGTTGTTTCACGCGTATTGTTTTCAATGCGGCGGCCTAGGTCGGTCATCATGCGGTTAACCATGATCGAATCAACACCTTGTTCTTCCATACGCGCTTTGATGGCTGGGTCTAGGTAAGGGTTGTCGATTTTGATGCTGTTTTCATCGTCAAAGAAGAAAAACGCAGGTTGACCTATGCTTTCACCTTGGCTGTTTACGTATTTTGCATCAAAGTAAATGTTTAAGTCGTCGGTAACATCGTAGTTAACTTTAAAGTTTACGTTGTAGCGCTCAAACTCAGGTTGAATCTCTTCAAATTGACCAAGATTAAACGAATCACAGTTTGCACACGACAAGCCATCTACATTATCACCTATGTATAAGTCGCGAGCGCTGCTGTCGGCGTTAAAGCTATTAGTATATCCATCTTCAAGTGCATAAACACCGGCGTTATTAATAGCGTAATAACCAGCATTAGGTGTTAAGATTTTATCAGGGAAAGCTGCGCTATCTTTGTTTGCATCTGTTTGGGCTTGATTACGTAAACTACTAAACGAAGTGCTAGTCCAAGGGTGATCAAGCGCGTTTAATGAATCCTGGCCTGAGTACTCAATAGCAAAAGCTGCATTACCACGATCGTTATCAAAGTTAGAGCCGTATGAGAACGTCGCTTTTTCGTTGTTGTAGCTGCTTAAATCGGCAAAACCACGTGTAACGCTAAAGTCCATGCCTTCAATGTTGTCTTTTAATATAAAGTTAACAACACCTGTTACCGCATCAGCACCGTATACAGCAGATGCACCACCAGTAATTATCTCTACACGTTCAACCCATACACTTGGAATAGTGTTGGTATCTACAGATTGAGAACCTGCAGAGCTTGATACATGACGCTTGCCATTTACAAGTACCAAAGTACGATCTGTACCCATGTTACGTAAATCAAGAATATTTAAACCCGCAGTACCAATAAAACGGCCTGAGTTAGCCATAGAATATGTATTGCCAAGTGCAGGTAAGTTATTTAGCGCTTCACCAATGTTTACTGCGCCAGTGTTCATTAGCTGCTCGCCACTGATAACTGTAACCGGTGCAGGCGCAATCGCACCTTCACGTAAAATACGTGAACCCGTTACTTCAACACGTTCAATTTTTGTTGCTTGCTCATCTTGTGCAAGCACAGAATTACTTGCTGTTGCAGCAGCAGTAATTAATGCACATTTAATGCTAGTAGAAAGTAAATTATGACGTTTCATTTGATTCCCAGAGAACATTTTATAGTAATTAAATACAATGTAGTTTTATCCAAATACAGTTTGTATTTGGATAAAGCCCTATAACTTTTTTTATGAGGGCGGCGATTATTGCATGCTGATTATTTTATTAAAAGCAGCTAACTCACTGTAAAATAAGCAACTTGAAATAACCTGAAGAACTTTTATTGTGTTTTTTGGTATTAATTACAAAGGCCCTTTAAATGATTTACTGAGGTGTTTTTACATTTAGTTTTTCTTATATATTTTAGTTATTAACATTGGTTTTTATTTGTTAAATTTTCAGTTGTTTTTTAAGTCAATTTTTTGCGGTTTATAATTATTCACATATAAATTTTTATTTATATGAAGTTGTCAGCGAGTGTTATATGTACTTATTTGTAAAGGTTATGTGTGTTATTACTCTTTTAAAGTGATTTTTATTAGGTGTTTTTTATTCAAAAAAATCGTTATTTGAATATTTTTCACTATTGCGGCTTTAAAATGATTAATTTGTAAACCCCCTTTACAGCTCAAAGTGCTCATAACAGCTCGTAAAGTTACTTTGCTACGTAAACTTGATACAATTTAGGTGTTTTTAATTAATAGGTTTGACCATGAAGTATTTAGTTATTATTTTTACCTTTGCGTTTAGTTCAATGTCTTTTGCGCAGCAAGAAGTCGATCTTGAAGTAAATATGAAAAACACGGGCCTTGCATATAAACAAGCGGTGCAGGCAACTCAACTTAGTGAATTTAATACTGCGATTGATGAATTTATAAAGCTGGTTAAAGTGAGTAAAACAGGTAAGTTTTACAAAAAACCTGAGCAGTCATTGCAGGGCCTTGATAAAGTGATTGCGCAAGCTGAACTTGCAAAAAAAGCAGCAAACGAGCAGGGGCTAAGTGCGGCAAAAGAACCACTGAAAAATATAGATGATTTACGTAAAAAATATCATGAGTTACACGAGCCTCCAGGGTTCTTTGAATTACTGTTCGGTTCATAAACCTAGACTATATGTATCTTTAGTAGCTACTTTTAAGCTAATTGCGTTAAAGATATCTGCAGCAATAAATATAAGGAAACACAATGGAAATTTCAGTTTCAATGTTAGAAGGCCAAAAGCAAAGCGCTAAATTTGGCGACCTAGAAGTAATAAGCGATCAAAGCGTAAACGCTGGTGGCAATGCAGAGTATCCAGAACCGTTTGATTATTTTTTAGTAAGTATGGTTTTATGTGCAGGTTTTTATGCGCGTAAGTTTTGCGAGCAGCGTGATATTTCAACGCAAGGTATGACGCTTACTCAAAATAACGAAAATGTAGATGACAACGGTAAAAAGCTATTTTCAATTGAGATTAACTTACCAGAAGGCTTCCCTGATAAATATAAAAAGGCGCTTATTGCAGCCGTTAATACCTGTACGGTAAAAAAAGTAATTCAGGCAGTGCCAGAGTTTTCAGTAGTGGTAAAATAGTCCCCCCTAAATTAGGTAGCTTAAGCAAGCTACCTAATTATATGTTGAGCATCCCCGTTTAACTTATTTCTTTTTCATTCCTTGTACTGCTTTAAAGCGTGGGTTGTTTTTACAAATTACAAATACGCGGCCTTTGCGTTTTACAATTTGACACCCCGGACGTTGCTTGGCACTTTTTAGAGAGCTTAATACTTTCATACCTTTTCCTTTTTAACAGTCGATAAACTTTTAAAACGACGATTAAACTGCGCAACGCGGCCATCTGTAGCGGTTGTTTTTTGCTTGCCTGTATAAAATGGGTGCGAGTCACTTGATACATCAATAGGTACGTATGGATATGTATTACCGTCTATTTCTACTGTGCGGCTCGTTTTTATGGTTGAGCCAATAATAAAGTAAGAATCGGCAGCGGTATCGTGAAAAGCAACCACGTGGTAATCAGGATGAATATTTGGTTTCATAATACGCCTCAATAAATGATATGTGATAGTATATCATTTTAATTTAACGTATTTATTCTCCCATTGCAAATTATTTAAATGTTCCTCAAAAAGGCCGTAATTGCTGGCTATTTGCGCAAACAAATCAAAAAATAAGCACTTGAATCAAAAATGCTGGCTATTGGCGTTTAGGCTGTTATAACTATATTTAAGAGTTAAAACGTTAACAAATACGGTTATAAAGTTATTACAGAGGTTATGTATGAGTGACGCAACACAACAACAAGAACAAATTGATCAAGGGGTGATGGAAACCCTAAGAGAGCGCGACCACAGTACCTTGGCGCAACAAGTAAATCCTTTAACCTGCAACCACAATGATATTGTAGAATTACTAGCAAGATATATGGCACTAAGCGAGCAAGAAGATGATGAGCTGTTTGATGATTGGTTTGATAACCTAACTAAAGAGCAACATACTGTTTTAAAAGTATTTGAAGTTTACCGTGGACAATATGAGCACCAAAATTAAAGTGTTTATTTTTGTAAGTATGCCAAATCCAGTGGTTATTTAAATAAAACTAAATAGCCACTACTACTTTTTCATTAAAGAGTAGCTATGTTGTATCAACCACTACTCCCACCTGTTTAAATCATAATTTTTTGCGGATTGAATCTTATCTTTATTTAGGAACGACTTACTGATATTTATAAATATTTATTTATTGCTATTTTTAGGTAATGTTCTAGTTTGAATAGGCAGACTGTTTATAGTTTAAATAAGTTTATCGGATTATATACTCGAAAATATTCGCTCCAGTTTCGTAATTTATAAAACATTTAAAATTAATAGAGCTTTAATGATTAAACCTGAGATTCCAAATAACGAAGCTGAGCGATTACACGCGCTTAGAGCATTAAAAATTCTAGATACGTCTCATGAAGAGCGCTTTGATCGTGTTACTCGTATTGCCAAGCGTATGTTTAATGTTTCTATTTCATTGGTTACTTTGATTGACGAAGACCGCCAGTGGTTTAAATCAAGGCAGGGGCTTGATGCGCCTGAGCTTCCTCGCGAAACCTCATTTTGTGGCCACACCATAAATCAAGACGAGTTATTAATAATCCCAGATACAGCTCAAGACGAAAGGTTTTTTGATAACCCCTTTGTTACAGGCGATCCTAAGGTACGCTTTTATGCAGGCTTTCCTTTAAAATTAAGGGAGGGAGTCATTATAGGCACTTTGTGCCTTGCCGATAATAAACCTAGACAACTCAATGATGAAGAAAAACAATTACTAAGAGATTTAGGCACGTTAGTCGAGCGAGAAATTCAATCAATTCAACTAGCCACAATTGATGAGTTAACAAGAATCTCTAATCGACGTGGCTTTTTAAACCTTGCCGAACATACGCTAAATGTATGTAGGCGAAATAAAGTATCAATGTCGTTTATATTGTTTGATCTCAATAAGTTTAAACAAATTAATGATATTTATGGACACCACGAAGGCGATTTTGTATTAAATAAATTTGCACAAATTATGCTTAGTTCATTTCGTGATTGTGAAGTCATAGGTCGACTTGGCGGAGATGAATTTGTTGCGATGTTAAGCGACTCAGACGAGACAAAAGCAGAGTTTGTTTTACAAAGGTTTGCGGATGCAATAGCGCATGCTAATAATACCTTAAATAAGCCATACAAAATTGACTACAGTGTAGGAGTAACACACTTTAAACACGATACAGGTAAATCAGTTGAGGATATGATTCAAGATGCTGATGTTGCAATGTATCAGCAAAAAAAGCAGCAATCACTTTAGTGAACTATTTAGTTTAATTGCTGCTTGAACTTCACTTAACTTCCTCATGCTAGTACGAATCTTATAATATGCCGTTATTCGCTATTGCAGTCATTTTTTGCCGCGGGTGATGCTAAAGACACATTTGGTTGCCAAACCCTGTTCCATATTTTATGAAGATTGTTTAAGTTTGGTCTTTGACTTATTTTTTCAAAGTTACCAATGCTCACTTCTGAATCATTTTTTTGACCCACTACAAAATTAAACACATAGTTGCACTCCATGCCCATACGTAAATCAGAAAGTACAATATTGCTTTGCTGTTGGCGCACCGAATAAAACCCTTTAGTAAACCACTGCAAGCGTTTTATAGCCCATTCATCGCTAATATTATTTAACAGTGAAGGCGTTGTTTGATAAGCCGTTAATGTAACATCGCTGGGTGCGTCAAATACTGATGCATAACCTTCGTAGTATTGTCCGTCAGACATCACAACAATACGCCACAGCAAAGTGGTTAGCGGAGCAGGCGTACTAACATACGCATTTACTGGTATTTGTCTGTTGTTGAGAGCCGTTTTTACTTTGTCATCAATATTTACTTTTAAAATTAAAACGCAAAATAAATATAGACTACTTAAAACTAAAGCCGCTGCATTTATACGATAAGCCGTTGCTGCTTTTATTTTGGGTATTAGCGTACATATTACGCCAATTAATAAAGGAAGCGTGTAAGCGGGGTCAATAATAAACACACTAGAAACCGCAAAGGGGTACTCAGTAAAAGGCCAGAGTAGTTGTGTACCGTATACCGTTAGGCTGTCTAATAGGGCATGTGTAGATAAACTTAAAAATACTAGCCAAAACCAGCGCACTTTATAAATTTGCATTCCCGCGTGTACTTTTAATATTAGCCATACAATGAGCGGGCTAATTAATAAATGTATTAATAACGAATGGCTAAAGCCACGGTGATAAGTAAATGCTTCTACAGATCCGCCATATGGCAAAAATACATCTAAATCAGGGAGCGTGCCTAAAATTGCTCCCCATAAAACGGCTTTTCGACCTATTTTATTGCCTAATACTGCATAACCTACAGCACTACCTAATGCTACCTGCGTTAAAGAATCCATTTTAATTAATACCTTTAATTACTACTTTTATTATTTATACTTTTTGATTATTAAAAAGCGTCAAAAAATCGGTTAAACCATTTAATAAGCATATCAATATTAATACGCAGAACTTATAAACTAAGCCTAAGCTTTATGAAATCTAAAAAAGCCACAATTCGCGATGATACCGCACTGTTTCGCCGCTGCTTGCGCTAAGCGAAAACGTAAATAAAATGAGTTTTACTAACGGCCAAGTTTACGAGCATGTAAGTTCGAATCTTATAAATCACCAATACGTATGGCTAAGTCTGTTTTATGCTCGAGTAAATTAATAGTACTGCCGTGTGAGGTTATATCAAGCGTTATGTGAGGGTATTACTTAGCGAATTCACCAATTAAAGGCGTAAGTTGATGCAATACAAAAGGGTTTGCCGAATCTATTAGCTGCTTGCCATTTGGCGCTTGTTTTAAAGCTTTATGGCGTTTTCATCTGTGCATAAAATATTTAGCCTTTCGCAGGCGTATTTTAAAAGTATAGCTTTCCTCGCATTTTAAATTAAGAAAAATAATACCCCGTGGCGACTTATAAGTCCTGTTCCCGTTTAAAATACGGATGGTCAATTTGTTACCATATTTGGAATGATAATTGCTTCTAATTATAAAAATAAAGTCGTCAATTTTTAGACACATGAGGCAAAAATGAATTTTGGAACTCTTTCTTCGCAGTTATACAATGACAATGGCTATTCAAGCCTAAGTAATTTAAATAAAAACACTGTAAAAACGGATGATCCTAGTAAAAGTCCAGAGGCTAAAGCAGACTCTTCTCTAAATAAAGACGCCGAAAAAACTACGAGCTCTACTGCAGCTACTGAAGACGCAAAGTCTATTATTAGCAGCGAAACAGAAGATTCGAGTGACAATTCAGCAGTTCAAATGAATAAAGCGATCGAGTCAATTAAAGATTTACAGAGTAAAATAAGAGAAATGACCAATAGTTCTGATACGCCCACAGGGGGAGCGATAGAAGAGCTAAGCGAACTTAAAAAGCAACTCGATAGTGAGCTATCGTCGATACAATTAACAGTGCGAAAAAATGTATCTACTTTAATGGATTCAATGTTTTCATCATCTTCAGATAATAAAAATTCAGGTTTGCTTTTTAATAACCAAGCATAATTTAACTTGCTTTTTAATATAGTTATAAGCTTAGTCGTGGCTTTATAAAATCTAAAAAAGCCACAATTCGAGACGATACCGCACTGTTTTTATAATACACGGCTTGTACAACCTCTCGGTTATTAGGAGAGCTAACTGCACTGGGTAACACTTCAACTAATTTACCTGTTTTTAGGTCATTGCCAATCATAAAGTGAGAAAGTAGCGCAACGCCTTGGTTTGCAATACATAGTTGGCGCACTGTTTCGCCGCTGCTTGCGCTAAGCGAAAACGTAAATAAAGCGGGCTTTACTAACGGCCAAGTGTTTAATTTTGGGGAGTCACTAAAACCAATTAACTTATGATTTTGTAAGTCATCTATTTGTATAATTGCTGCGTTGTTTTTTATATATTCTGGGCTGGCTACAATACGTAACTGACTACTGCCGAGTTTACGAGCATGTAAGTTTGAGTCTTTTAAATCACCAATGCGTATGGCTAAATCGGTTTTATGTTCAAGTAAATCAATAATGCTGTCGTGTGAGGTTATATCAAGCGTTATGTGGGGGTAATGCTTGGCAAATTCGTCAATTAAAGGCGTAAGTTGGTGCAATACAAAAGGGCTTGCCGCATCTATTCGCAGCTTGCCACTTGGCGCTTGTTTTAAAAGCTTTATGGCTTCTTCACCGGTATAAAGCGTATTTAATCCTTCGCGCGCATATTTTATAAAAGTATGGCCCTCTTCGGTAAGTTCTAATCGGCGTGTTGTTCTGTTTAGTAAAGTGCATTGCAGTGTATTTTCAAGGCGTGATACAGCTCGCGACACTTTAGCCACTTGTTGATCGAGCAAATTAGCTGCCCCCGAAAAGCTTCCGCAATCTACTACCGTTATAAACGTTTCTAAATCTTCAGTTTTTGAATGAACCGCCATAATATACCAACACCATCTTTGCATTATTAACAAAAGTATTTTGTCACTAATGCTATTTTTTGCAAACGATATTTTAGCCAAACTACATTCTTCAAATATTAATGAGGATATAACTATGCCATTGGCTTTGTGGGCGCTTACCTTAAGCGCATTTGCAATAGGAACAACTGAGTTTGTAATAGTGGGATTAGTACCCACCATTGCAAACGACTTAGGCGTAAGCCTACCTTCAGCGGGTTTGCTTGTAAGTTTATATGCGGTTGGCGTTGCTATTGGTGCACCGGTGCTAACAGCTTTAACGGGTCGTTGGAATCGTAAAGTGGTCTTAATAAGCTTAATGGGCTTGTTTGTATTGGGTAACTTACTCGCTTGGCAAGCGCCAAGTTACGAAACATTAATACTTGCGCGCATTTTAACGGGGCTTGCCCATGGTGTGTTTTTTTCAATCGGATCGATGATTGCCACAAGTCTAGTAAGCAAAGACAAAGAAGCCAGTGCAATTGCAATTATGTTTACCGGGCTTACTGTAGCACTAGTAACTGGTGTGCCACTAGGTACATGGATTGGACAACACTTTGGTTGGCGTGCAACGTTTTTAGTTGTGTCGGTATTAGGTTTAATTGCATTAATCGGCAGCTCTATTTTAGTGCCAAAAAACTTAAAACAATCAATACCAGCCACGTTTAAAGAACAACTACAAGTAATTGTAAAACCGCGTTTATTACTCGTGTATTTAATGACGATATTGGGATACGGCGGCACGTTTACAGCGTTTACTTATTTAGCACCTATTTTAGAGCAACAAACAGGTTTTGCGCCTTCGGCTATTGCTTTAATAATGCTTGTTTACGGTGTATCGGTAGCGATAGGTAATATTTGGGGTGGAAAGTTGGCCGACAAACGCGGCCCAATTAGCGCACTGAGCATTATATTCAGCGCTTTGAGTATTATTTTACTGATATTTACTTTTACGATGGAATCAAAAATTGCTGCTGTACTTACTATTTTAGTCTGGGGCGCATTTGCTTTTGGTAATGTGCCAGGCTTGCAACTTTATGTAGTAAAGCAAGCACAAAAGCACACGCCAAATGCGGTAGATGTTGCATCAGGTTTAAACATAGCCGCATTTAATATTGGTATTGCACTTGGCTCAATTATTGGTGGTAGCGTAGTAGAGAACATGACCCTGCAAGATACAGCATGGATAGGCGCCGTTATCTCTGTTTTAGCACTTGGTGTTACACGCTACAGCGGTATGCTTGATAAACGTGAAATTCAGCAAGCATAAAGCCTTAGCAGGGTCTGTTGACCTTTTAGGATTAAATTTGTTCAATCTAGGGAGGATTTAATCACGGAGCGAGGTTTGTAACCTAGTGGGCTAAGTAAAAATCGAGGGACAAAGAGTAAATCCACCCTAGGAAGAACCTACAGGCAGCGCGTATTTGGCATTTATGCTGCGTTATCGCCTATTAATGTGGAACAACCACACTGCATAGGCTCTGCCTTGCCTAAATACCAAATACACTGCTGCAAATGTAATCTCTAAAGATTAACAGACCCTAACCTTGAAACTAAAATTAATGACCTCATACCTGTTATGAGGTCATAGATTTTTAAGTGACAGTCGTAATAAGAAGTAAAAGGTGTATTTCGTAAAACTTTTAAAAGTTTGTATTTCAAACCGATTATTTTATAAGGATAAACCATGACAAAACGTGTAATAGAAATGCCAGAACTCGGTATGGGAACATTCCGCTTAGAGGGCGACACGGCCTATAACTCAGTAAAAATGGCACTCGAAGTTGGGTTTCGCCATATTGATACTGCACAAATTTATGGCAACGAAGAGCAAGTAGGCCAAGCTATAAAAGATAGTAATATTCCGCGCAGTGAAATATTCTTAACCACCAAAGTGTGGAATAACAAATTAAATAAAGGCGACTTTATCCCAAGCGTTAAAAAGTCACTTGAAAAGCTACAAGTTGATTCGGTCGACTTACTGCTAATTCATTGGCCATCGCCTGCTAACGACGAGCCAATGAGTGAATACCTCACTGAATTACTAAAAGCGAAGCAGCTTGGTTTAACTAAGCACATTGGTGTATCAAACTTCACCATTGCAAACTTAAATGAAGCAATGCAAACGCTTGACTCGCGTGAAATATTTACCAATCAGGTTGAGGTGCACCCATATTTAACTAATACTAAATTACGCGCATTTTGTGCTCAGCACGACATTCATGTAACAGCGTACATGCCATTTGTAGTAGGCAAAGTACTTAAAGATCAAACCATTATCGATATTGCTAAAAAGCACGATGCAAGTCCAGCACAAGTTGTTTTAGCATGGGTTAACGCCAGCGGTATGACGACAATTCCATCATCAACTAAGCGTAAAAACTTAGAAGATAACTTTAACGACCACGTTAAATTAGATGATGAAGACATAGCCCGCATTGATGGCCTAGATTGTGGCGACCGCCAAGCAACACCAGAATTTGCGCCGCAGTGGGATCAGTAAACTTACCTCAAACGCAAAGTTAAACTAAATATTTTAAGGTGTAGATTATCTACACCTTAACTTTTAAGAAGGAATACACATGTTAACGGTTATAGCTGCACTGTCGTGCAAAAATATTGATGCAGATGTGATGCTTACAGCACTTGAAAACTTACAAAAGTCATCGCGCCAAGAAGTAGGGTGCTTACGTTATGAACTATCGGTAAAAAGTGATGATGAACATACCGACTACGTTGTTAGCGAACAGTGGGCGTCTGACGAGCACTTTGAAGCGCATAAAAACGAGCCACACTTTAAAGCATTTGGTACGCAAGTTACTGGGCTTTTAACCAATAGTAGTATTGATGTATATAAATCAATTGGTTAAATTCTTTTTATAGTGCCTATTATGGTACGTATTAAAATACTTAGCTAAATTACATATCATAAAGTAAATACTCAAATAGGTGCTGTTAACCTACATCACCTTTCATTCTTACAGCCCAACCTGCCTAAATACTCAACTTCGCCAATATCAATGAAACCTATTAGGACTCTTTTTTGTTAATTCGCATTCGTAGTGCGTCGAAATCAAAAGAGGTTCATAACTTTATTAAAAGTCGTTTTGATATCACAACCCACTCTAATAAATAGCCTATTTAATTTGTTGTTTACATTAAAATTCTCTGGTGTAAATATAGAAAGATGTAATTTAAGGCATTAAGCATATATGTTCGACTTGAATAGTTTGAAAGGAAAAGTTCTTATAGCTGTTTCATTAAGTCATATTCACGAAAAAGTTCACCTAGCATGGCAAGATAAGAGTAATGAAGGTTTTTTGATTTGCTATGAAATAACCTTAGAATTTGAAGATGGCAAAACTTATTTAATTAAACCGTGTGAAGTTGACGCTATTGGTTATTACCCAAGTTTAGGCTTGAGTATAGAACCTGTAGAAAGAATTGAATTATTGTACCCTTTTAATATTTCAAAACTGCCGAGCCGAATATGCGACATTGTTGAAAGTGATCATTTAGGTGAAGGCGTAGTAAATCAATTTACACTAACTTTTGATAATGAAAAAAATTTTGTTATCAGACATGTTTATCCACCTATGACGATGGGAATTAGAGTAGGGTAAATCTTAGGTAGTAATTTAACTATAAGCCTGGTAGTTGTTAATAGGCTCCTTACTTCTGCATATTTTAACTAACCACTTTCTATTATAAGACGTAAGGTATACGTGACATGTTTGATGAATTCAGATATATCTTGTCAAAAATTGAAGTTAGAGAACACGTTGAATGGGGTGCATCAATTGAATTAATTGATTACGATCACAAGGATTATATTGAAGACGTATTGTGTGAAAAGTTCGGTCTTGAATATGCATTCAGTTCTAATAAAGATATTACGGGAGGATATGTTCTATACTTCTGTAAAAGTGCAACTTCTGATCAAGTCAAAAATGCAGTTGCAAAGATAAATAACTACCATGAATTACAAAGCAGAGAATTCAAGGTAGCACCGTATAAGTAATTAAGGCGAGAAGGGAGGCTAGCCGCTGGCAATTTTCGTCCTTCAGTACTTACCTATTTTACAGCTGAGTTAATTAAACTAATAATGGAGACATGGGTATGGAAATTAATAAATCAAATCAATCTATTCTTATTTTTGTAATCCCTTTATTAACTGCGTATTTCGGATCAAAAGTTATATTTCACTTATTTACTTTTGAGTATCTTGTGTTTACAGATACTTTTGACATTCTAAAGCTACTCATTGATATTAGTGTATTTGGAGTGTTGTTCTATATTAGTTCGCTGGGCGTTGGTTACTTCATCAGAGCTAAAACATAAGTTTTTTAATCATTAGTTGGTAAATTGCTAGCTGAAAAATCACAGCTAATAAAGCTTTAATAGCCTTTAGCTGTATCAATTTATATGGAAATAATAATGAAAAAATTAATCGCAATAATAGCGTTGTTAGGCTTTGCTTCATTTGCACAAGCTAATGATAGTTTTGTAGTGAATGCCAAATTTTATGATAATAAAAACCTAATTGGCTCAACTAATTTAGTTGTAAATTCAAATGAAGAGGCATCAATTTCAGTTGATAATTCGTATAGTTTTGCTCTTACAGTAACGCCAATTGATGATTCTACTGTTAGTTTAGCAACTGACCTGAAACTAGGTGAAAAACATATGGCACCCTCTTTAGTTGTTGAACTAGGCAAAGAAGCAAGTATCAGTATTGATGGTAAAGAGCTTTCAGTTTTAGTAAGCAAATCAAGCAGCTAATAAGTTAAAAATTAGGAATGTAATTAATGAGAAACTCAAGAAATGAAATAGTAAAATATGGAGTCTCTTTTGGTACAGCCCTAGCAATTGCTATTTCATGGAGTGCTAACGAGTCTGTGTTATGGGCAATTTTGCATGGTTTTTTATCTTGGTTTTATGTTATTTGGCATGTAATTACGCGATAAGTGTTTTCGCGTGTGCACTGATTGATTATGTAGATTGCGGTCAATGTTAATAGTCGAGTAATTACCATTTAAAACGATTAAGTTAAAAATATAAAAGGAATAATTAATAATGAAAGGTGCGGGTGGAAGCTCTGGTGGTATTGGGCATTTTTTTATTGGTTTGATTATGATGTGCGGTGGCTTTTATATGCTGCTAAACGCAATTTCGGTGACCTCTAATTTTGGACTAAGTTCTCGCATTTATAGTGTTAATGCTTTAGGTGGCTTTGGCGTTACAGGCGGCATGGTTATGATCCCATTTATTTTTGGTGTGGGTCTGATTTTTTACAATTCTAAAAATATTTTAGGCTGGGTGCTATCTCTAGGTTCGTTAACCGCACTCATATTTGGCGTTATATCGAGTGTTCGATTTAGTATGCGAACTATGACGTCGTTTGATTTGATTGTTATTATAATTTTAGCGTTTGGCGGCTTAGGACTATTTTTACGATCGCTTAAATCTATTGATACTTAAATAATTACCACGCTTTGTTTTAAATACAATTTTAATTATAGGCATTTAACATGATGTTCTAATGCTTAAGCTAATACATTAATAATGTAATCCTTCCTATTTACTGCTTAACCAGTAACGTATTTTAAAGAGATTTATGTGAACAACTCAATACAGCTAAAACTAATTGCTACTCATCTATTAGCACAAAGAGATGAAAACCCAGCACGTTCAAACTTTCCTAAAGAGTTAGTACTAGACTCGACTGACGATGCAATAGAAGTACAAAAGTTGATGATTTACTTAAATGATCAAACGGTATATGGCTGGAAGTGTATGCTGCCTTTAGATAATGGCTCAATTATATTAGCGCCTCTTTTACATGCACCTATAAAACAAGCTGAAAATTGCCCACTGTATACAACAAACAATAAAGCGCTTGTTGAACCAGAAATTGCATTTATTTTGCAAAGCGATTTACCAAGTAATAAGACCTATAAAAATGAAGACGTGGATACTGCATTTGCCAGCGCCCACTTGGCACTTGAGCTTATCCAAAAAAGGTTTGATGAAGACACTCCAAGCACGCACATTGAAAAGCTGGCCGATGGCCTATCTAATCAAGGCGTGTATTTAGGCCCACAAATAGATAAAGCCAAAGCGTATAACGCAAGTACTGTAAATATTAACGTTAAGCAAACTGAGCTGGAGTTAAACCTAGCAGGTGTGCATCCTGCAGAACTTGCGCAGCTTCCACTTTATTGGGCAGTTAATTACTTATCAGCAAAGGGAATTAACTTAAAAGCAGGGCAAGTGTTTATAACTGGTTCTTACTGTGGTGTTGTTGAGCTTAATACCAATGAGCAAACATGTATTACATATGAAGATTTAAATACATTTAATGTGACATTTTTATCCCATTAAGCGTAATACTCATTTTAACGGTCATAATAAAACAACCCACTAATTAGCGGGTTATTTTTTATTTGGCTAAATTTTAATTATTGATTTTAGAGAGTAATGCAGGATTTATTACGAGATTTCGTACGCCGTGAGCATGATCTTCATTAAAGGTGTTACTTTCACACCATTTGCCAACACTGTTTATATCAACCTTTGCTACTTTTGGTTTAACTGACCATGTTACTTGAAAAGGAGAGCCTGTCTCGTTGTAACTAGGACCAGTAGTTGAACCGCTATAAACAACCGGTTTACCCGTATTTGTAGGTGTAGCAATAGCTTGATAGTAACCATTAACAGATGACACGGTGCTTATTTGAGCAAAATCAAGTGCGTTAGCATCGTTTACTAATACATATACTTGAGCTTCAACACGTAGTTGCGGATTTTTAATCGAATCACTTAAACAGCTACCCAAGGTAGGGCCTGGTTTTACAATTGCTGACGTATGAACGTTATGAACCTCAATGGTATCGCCAACTAAAAGCGCGCCGTGATCGCTTGGACAAATTTCAATTTTTGCTGGTTTACTTTCACTTTTAGTTAAAGAGCCTGAATATAAGTAGCCACTTTTAAAGCCTTTTCCATTACCATTTCCGGCATATTTACTAAACTCACCACCGGCATGTTCAGCATTTTTATGAAAGTGTATATTACATAAGTTCATGTTTGATGAAGTTGGGGCATGAGAGAAAACTACGGTGTTTTCGCCTTTATAATTATCAATATTACGTGGAGATTGTGGGCCAAAGCCTTTATTCGCAGTGTTTTTAGCAAGTGCTGCACGCTGCATTTTTATTATGTCGTCATTTGCTATTTCGTGGTTAGCTTTAGCTAGCGTATTAAAAGACAGAATAGTGATTGCAGCAGAAATTACACTTATTTTTGTTTTGATTGTCATTGAGTCAGTGCCTTTAAATTACATTTTTCGTAACAATTAAGTTAACAGATCTTGTTTTTCGTCAAATAATCCTAAAATAATGCAAAACTATTTAATAGATAAGTCGTATTTTAAAATAAGTGCATCTATATAGCGGGTGCGTAATGTGTGTTGTTTTTCATGATCGGCGCCATGCCCTAATGCTTTGTTTAAAAGCTTCATGGCGGGGTGCAGTAGCGTTCTTTCTTCTTGGTTTAAACTCGCTTTACTGCGCAGTTCGGTAATGTCGTCAACTAATAGTCTGCCAATATCTACCGAGACTATTTCGTCTATTAATCCATTTTGAGTAAGTACGCCATATTTACTGCATAAAAACTGTTGCCAAACTTGCTGTAAGTGCTCGTCTATTTCGCAGCCAAATAGCTCTTCGCTAAACGTAAATCCTTGCTGAGCGAGTTTAGTTAGGCTTGCAGTATATTGCTGCGCAAAATAATTAAAAGCATGGCTTGATGATTCTATTTTTTGTTTTAAAAGACCTTGCCCCCAATTAACACAGCCGCGCGGGTAATAGTCGTCATACTCTTCGCATTCATACAAACCTGAATATGAGCTGCAGCTAAGTTGACTTTTAATACAGTAACTTGGTTTTGGGAAAACACTTCGCTCTTGCCAAGCTAAAAGTGTATCTGCATCTATATTTAATGCTTGGCACAGTTCATCGGTGTTATAAAAATGAGTTGCTAAGTAGTCAGATAAACGCATAAAGCCTCTGGTATCGTTAAAAATAAAATACTGTTCATATATACAGTTATTCATTTTGTATTACCAAACTTAATAACACAAGAAATTTTATAATTAAATGTAGGCTTACACCTCCAAAAGTACCGGCAATTATGTTACAAATAGCGCAAGTTTTATAAATAATGATTTTTTATGCGCACCCTAGACCAAATTAAACAAGCAAGCCTTATTACAGCTATTAAAACGCCATACTTAGCAAACGGTGAAATAGACCTAGCAAAGTACGATGAACTCGTAGAAATACAAATTGCAGCAGGCGTTGACGGCATTGTAGTTGGTGGCACAACAGGCGAAGGCCAGTTAATGAACTGGGAAGAGCATTTAATGCTTATAGCGCACAGTGCAAACAAGTATGGTGACAAACTGGTTATTGTTGGTAATACCGGTAGTAACAACACCCGTGAAGCGATTAAAGCAACTAAATATGGCTTTGCCAGCGGTATGGATGCAGCACTGCAAATTAATCCATATTACGGACGTACGTCTATTGCGGGTGTTAAAGAGCACTTTAAGCGCGTACTTGATATTGGACCTGCCTTTATTTACAACGTAGCAGGGCGAACAGGTCAAGACCTAACACCTGATATTATTGAGCCACTCGCTAAGCATGAATATTTTATTGGTGTAAAAGAGTGTGGCGGTAATGAACGTATTGCCCATTATGAACAACAAGGTATTGCATGTTGGTCGGGTAACGATGACGAAAGTCATGATGCGCGCCACACACATAAAGCGCACGGTGTTATTTCGGTTACTTCTAACTTAATACCTGGGTTATTTCGTCAGTTAATGGATACGCCAAGTAACGAGCTAAATGCGTCGTTACAACCATTAATGAACTGGTTGTTCTGTGAACCAAACCCGATTGCTATTAATACCGCGTTGATGATGACAGGTGCAGTAAACCCTGTATTTAGATTACCGTATTTACCGCTTAGTGATGAGCAGCAAGCTCAAGGCGAAGTGTTAATTAATGAGTTAAATAATAACGATGTTGTTGGCGGTATAGCTAAGTGTTTAAAGCAGAATGATATAGCTCTTCTTTCTTAGCAATATGAGCAAGCACTGAACAAAGTGTTAGTTCAGTGCTTTTTGTTAATGATTATTTACTTCTATTGCTAAAATCGGTAAAATTCCTTCCCTTATATATTATAAAATATGCAGAGCTGTGAAATTTGTTGTTGAAGAACTCGCTATATGGATAAAGCCCGAACAGCGACAAATAAAAGAGAGTAATTGGTTTGATTCCTCCGTATTAAATCTTAGTTGGGTGCCTGCTATGCAGCGACGCCGAATGACTTCCTTTATTAAAATGGCACTCTTTAGTGCTCATCAAGTAAGCACTCAAGGTAACTATGTTAATTTACCGAGTGTTTTTTCTTCTCGCCACGGTGATTTTCACAAAACGTCTAACTTACTTATTGATGTAGTAAATGATCAGCCACTGTCGC
Source organism: Pseudoalteromonas sp. NZS37 (assembly GCF_015864265.1). NCBI lineage: Bacteria > Pseudomonadati > Pseudomonadota > Gammaproteobacteria > Alteromonadales > Pseudoalteromonadaceae > Pseudoalteromonas > Pseudoalteromonas sp. NZS37. Next base: position 412,228 of record NZ_JADYXL010000003.1, read on the forward strand.
CCACTGGTTTTGGGTTAAGTGTGCATAATGCCGCATCGGGACTTTTTGGGATAATACAGGGTAATACAAGTGCTACAAATGCTATAGCTGCAGGAGCCGAAAGCTTTATTTATGCACTCGTAGATGGCTTTGTAAGACTTGCTGATAACGATCAGCAACACATGTTAATAGTTCATACCGACGAGACTCTCCCCGATATTTACGCTCAGTACGCCGATGAACAGCAAATAGCACACTCTATTGGTTTAATAATAAGAGCGCCGCAAAAAGGCGAACCCCATTTTAGTTTAAACAAAGTATTTAATACGGGCATGGAAAAAAGCGACTTACCAATGAGTATTCAATGCGCTAAAGCTTTGTATGAGCGAAGCAATATATTACTTGTTCATAACACGCTTGAGCACGATTGGCAGCTTACATACCATGCTTAAAAATGTACAAAGGTTATGTGGGTTGATTTGGCGGATTATTGCTACTGCATTTTGCTTTTCAGTTTTTGGGGTTGGTGGTTTAGTATTAGCCTTTATTGTTTTTCCTGCTCAGCGCCTATTTCAAAGTGACTCAGTTAAACAAAAGATTAAGGCTCGAAAGACAGTACATTACAGCTTCAAATGGTTTGTTAGTTTAATGCATGTAACGGGCGTTATTCGATTTCATGTCAACGATAAAGCAAAAATTGAAGGCTTAAAAGGGCAACTGATATTAGCAAACCATCCTTCTTTAATTGATGTTGTTGTTTTAATTTCGGTAGTAAAAAATGCAGATTGCGTAGTAAAGGCGCATTTATTTAAAAATCCTTTTATGCGCGGCGTTATTAAAAGCACCGGCTATATAAGTAATGACGATCCGCAGGAGCTATTACGAGAATGCGAGCGCAGTTTGCAAAAGGGTAATAACTTAATTGTATTTCCTGAAGGGACACGGACAGAGCCTCACAAAACATTAAAGTTTAAACGAGGCGCTGCAAATATTGCAATTAGATGTCATGCGCCCATTACTACTTTTTTAATTAAAATGAAGCCAAACACTTTAACCAAAGGCACACCTTGGTATAAGGTCGCGCCATATCAGGCGCATTTTACAATGGGGCTTGCGAGCCAGCAGTTTAATTGTGCAACATACGACAGCGATATGCCTGCGATGCAATCACGCCAATTGACTAAAGATTTACAACATTATTTTACACAAGAGCTAAAAAATATATGAGCGAATTAAAAGAACAAATAAAACAACTGATTATCTCAAGCCTTGACCTTGAAGACATGACCACTGCTGACATACAAGATGATGACGCTTTATTTGTAGATGGCCTAGGACTAGACAGCATAGATGCATTAGAGCTTGGTCTTGCGATAAAGAAGCAATTTGATGTGAAAATAGATGCAAACTCTGATCAAACTAAAGCGCACTTTGCCTCAGTTAATTCTTTAGCAAAATTTATTGAACAAGCACGTTCTTAATATATAAAAGTAGGAAGAAAGATGAAAACCGCTGCTGAAATTTATGATGTATTACACGGCATTTTAGAAAACGAATTTGAAATAGACCCAGAAGATATTAGCTTAGAGGCTAACCTGTACCAAGATCTTGATTTAGACAGTATTGATGCAGTTGACTTAGTTGTGAAATTAAGAGAAATCACAGGTAAAAAAATTGAGCCTGATGCCTTTAAGCTTGTGCGCACAGTGCAAGACATAGTCACCGAAATAGAAAAGTTAGTTAACTAATACTATGTTAAAAGCAGTTTTAACAACGTTAATTATGATTTGCTTGGCTTGCTACCCTATTATTGTGTACGTAGGCCTTACGCGTTTTAATAGTCAGATTATTACAGTATTACTGCTATTTTTACTCGGGCTTAGACTTTGGTTAAGCAAAGCCTTATTTGATAAAATGCCGTGGTTAAAGCCCGCTACATTTTTAGCAGCCATTACTATTTTGATTTCCAAGGTAATGGATAGCGACTTAGGGCTGCGTTTGTATCCCGTAATCATTAATTTAGTTATGTTAGTTGTGTTTGCGTATTCTTTGTATAAAGGGCCTTCTATTATTGAAACCTTTGCGCGCATTACTGAGCCCTCACTTGATGAAAACGGTGTGATTTATACAAAAAAAGTAACGCTAGTGTGGTGTGTTTTTTTTGTATTAAACGGTGGTATTGCCCTGTACACCAGTATTTTTAGTAGCCTAGAAACCTGGGCTTTTTATAATGGTTTTATTGCTTACTTAGCTATGGGCACATTGTTTGCTATAGAGTGGCTAGTCAGACAAAAAGTAAAAAGGAACGCCGGTGTTTAATGCTTTTCAAAGTAATGCGATAAGAACATGTTTTAATCATACTGATAATGATATTTCGGAGCGTCAGTTTGTTAGTGATATAAACGAAGTTTTAGCAAAGCTATCAACGTTAAATGCTAAATCATCGGTTGTTTTATACACCACAGACACCTACAAATTTGCCGTGTACTTATTTGCTTTGGCACTACACGGAAATACAGTGATTTTGCCGCCTAATGGGCAACCTGCAACGTTAAACTCCTTGCTTAAACAAACACCTTTTTTTATTGGTGAGTCTGAATTAGTAGCCGATTTAGAGGCTGATTTTTTAGATATAGGAACCTTAGTCAATCAACCCCACTTTGTATCTATTGAAACAATTAAATGGCCTCAAGAAGGCACAATTGTTTTTTACACGTCGGGCTCGTCGGGTAAAGCAAAGCCAATTGTAAAAACGTGGCAGGTAATAAATAAAGAATTAAGTACATTAATTAATAGCTACGCACTGATTGATAATCCTATTTTTATAGCGAGTGTTTCGCATCAGCATATATACGGCTTATTGTTTAGATTATTGTGGCCATTACGTGCAGGAAAGGTTGTAAATACAGAGCTATTGCATTACCCAGAACATATAGCTACAAAGCTCAAGTTATTTAAAAAAGTAGTGTTTGTTTCAAGCCCAGCGCAGTTAAAACGGTTATGTATTGATAATGTTTTAGTGGATGATAAGTCTCATTTACAATGGATTTTTTCATCAGGTGGACCGCTATTAAACGAAGATGCTGTATCGTTGTTTACGCAATTAAATAAACCAGTTACACAAGTTTTTGGTAGTACCGAAACCGGTGGTATTGCATATCGACAAGTTACTTCACTTGAAAAGGTTAGCCTTTGGCAGCCATTTTCGGGTATTAAAGTACGGGCTTTGGACGATCAGCGTTTAATTTTAAACTCACCGCTCGTTCGCGACAAAAATTACCCTTTAGATGATAGAGGCGAAGTACTTAAAAATGGTCAATTTAGATTATTAGGCCGATTCGACCGAATTATAAAATTAGAAGAAAAGCGATTAAGTTTAGATGAGCTAGAACAACATTTGTGTACTAGTGAGTGGGTAAGTGAAGCTAAAGTAATCGCCTTGCCTGGTGAGCGATTAATTGTAGGCGCTATTGTTGTGCTTACGCATAAAGGGCAGATGTTTTTTAATGGTGACGGTAAGTTAGCTACAAATAATTTATTAAAAGCGCATGCATTAGCGCGCTTTGAGCGAATTTGTATCCCTAAAAAGTGGCGTTTTGTAGAGCAATTACCATACAACTCACAGGCAAAGTTAAATTTAAAAGCATTGGAGAGTCTTTTTGCAAAAGTTGACTAAAACACAGCCTGATTTACTGTCTTGTGAAAAAGCAGAGCAAAAGTATAAATTAAGCTTATTAGTTCCTCATGATTTAGATTATTTCAAAGGACATTTTACGGATGGCCCAATACTCGCAGGTGTTGTGCAATTAGACTGGGCTGTGGCTGCAATTTGTAAATATTATAATGTTCAGCAATCTGTTAAAAATGTTGAAGTATTAAAGTTTCAGGTAGTGATTACCCCAGGTATAACAATCGAATTATTGCTTGAGCAAAAGGCAGAGAATAAATATACCTTTTCGTATAATTCAAACAAAGGACAGCATGCATCTGGCCGTGTTGTTTTTGATAGCCTAATAAATGAATAATTTTTGTATTGTTATCCCAAATTATAATCACATTACGGTTATTGATGATGTACTGAGCCAATTATCGTCATTTAATCTTCCTATTATTATGGTTGATGACGCAAGCAACGCCGAAGCTAAAAATGTGTTCAGTAAGCTCGATGCAAAACACGCGCAGTTGAGTGTAGTTGCCCACGACGATAATCAAGGCAAAGGCGGCGCGGTACAAACAGGCTTAAAGCAGGCACATAAGCTAGGTTTTTCGCATGCGATACAGGTTGATGCTGATGGTCAGCATGACTTATCTGATATTAAAAAACTAATAGCGCTTTCAAACGCTCAGCCTAAAGCGCTTATAAGCTGTTGCCCAATATATGACGATTCAGTGCCTAAACACCGTTATTTAGCACGTTATTTAACGCATGTTTGGGTATGGATTGAAACGTTAAGTTTTACAATTGTAGATTCGATGTGTGGCTTTAGAGTGTATCCGCTTGAGCAAAGTACAAAGCTAATTGATGAGGTGTCGCTTGGAAAACGCATGGATTTTGACCCCGAAATTTTAGTGCGTTTATATTGGCGCAATGTGCCTTTTGTATTTTTACCTAGCCAAGTAATTTACCCCGAAAATGGGCTTTCTCATTTTCAACCATTACACGATAACGTGCGTATTTCGTGGTTACACACCCGCTTGTTTTTTGGAATGTTGATTCGCTCTCCTGTGTTAATTTGGCATAAATTAAAGAGGCGTTATGGCCGCTAAACACTGGTCTAAAATGCAAGAACGCGGTAATTTTTTAGGTATTCAAATACTGTTATTTGCTCATAAATTACTGGGTAGAAAAGGGCTGTGGATTGTTTTGTTTCCTGTGGTTTTTTATCTTTTTTTAACAGGAAAAGTAGCGCGTGTAGCATCTAAAGTGTTTTTAGAGCAAGTTAATGTTTACCAAGGCTGCAAACAACCTGTTACGTTTAAAATGCAATTAACGCACTTTTGCAGTTTTGCAGATAGCGCATTAGATAAAATTGATGCTTGGCTTGGGCGAATAACTCAACGTGATATTAAATACACTAATGAGCATTTATTTGCTGAGCTAGATGAGCAAAATCAAGGGGCTATTTTTATAGGTTCCCACTTGGGTAATTTAGAGGTGTGCAGGGCACTTAGCCAGCACCGCAGCAGTAAAAAAATAAATGTACTGGTGTTTACCCATCACGCTGTTGAATTTAATAAAATGCTTAAAAAGATTAACCCAGATGTGTCGGTTAATTTAATACAAGTGACTGATATGGGGCCTGACTTAGCTATTTTACTAAAAGAAAAAGTAGAGCAGGGAGAAATAATCGTTATTGTTGGTGACAGAACAAGCACAACAACGGCTTCTCGGTCGGTACAGGTACCGTTTTTAGGCAAAAATGCCCCATTTTCACAGGGGCCTTTTATATTAGCCGCGCTGCTTGATTGCCCTATTTACTTTTTGTTTTGTTTAAAAGATAAAAAAAGCAAAAAGTATCAAGTGATATTTGAACATTACAGCCAATCATTAAAAATGCCTCGACGAGAGCGACAGCAGGCGCTAACACTTATTATTACTGACTATGCACAGCGTTTGAGTTATTACGCAGCTTTATATCCTTATCAGTGGTTTAATTTTTACGATTTTTGGAAAAGTGATCAGCAGGTAGTACGCGATCAATCAATGGAGAACAAGTGTGACTGAACAAAATATACAGCTTTTTGGCAATCAGCGATTATCAATTGAAGATATTGTTCGAGTTGCCTTTAATGAAACACAAGTGCAATTAAATAGCTGTGAAACTTTTAGCGTTAAAATTAATAGCGCTTTGCGTTTTTTAGACACACTTTTAAAAGAAGATGGCGTGATTTACGGCGTTACTACTGGTTACGGTGATTCTGTAACGGTGGCTGTACCCCTTGGTTTAGTTAATGAATTACCTCTGCATTTAACTCGCTTTCACGGTTGTGGACTCGGGGATGTATTTAATAAAGTTCAAGGGCGTGCAATTTTAGCGACCCGCTTAACATCACTTTCACAGGGCTACTCTGGTATTAGCTGGGAAATGCTGCACCTACTTAAAGATTACTTAAATAACGATATAGTGCCTGTGATCCCGCAAGAAGGGTCAGTAGGTGCCAGTGGCGATTTAACACCGTTATCTTACGTTGCAGGTGCGATGGTAGGCGAGCGTGATGTGTTTTACAAAGACCAAGTACGTAACAGTGCAGAAGTTATGAAAGAAGTTGGCTTAGAACCACTAACACTAAGGCCAAAAGAAGGTCTTGCCGTTATGAATGGCACAGCGGTAATGACTGCATTAGCGTGTTTAGCGTTTGATAGGGCTAATTACTTAGCTAAACTGGCGAGCCGTATTACTGCATTATCAAGCTTAGCGCTTAAAGGAAATAGCCATCATTTTGATGAGATATTATTTTCAGTTAAGCCACATCCTGGGCAGCAACAAATTGCACGTTGGATAAGAGACGATTTAAACCATCACGATCACCCTCGTAATGCAGACAGACTTCAAGATAGGTATTCAATCCGTTGTGCACCCCATGTTATTGGTGTGCTGCAAGACAGTCTTCCGTTTTTTAGGCACATGATAGAAAACGAGCTTAACTCAGCAAACGATAACCCAATAATTGACGGCCAAGGTGAGCATGTATTACACGGCGGGCATTTTTACGGAGGCCATATTGCAATGGCAATGGATAGCATGAAAACAGCCGTTGCAAACCTTGCTGATTTAGCCGACAGACAAATCGCTTCTTTGGTTGATACTAAGTACAACAATGGGCTACCTTCAAATTTGTCTGATAGTGCACCAGAGCGCCGTTATATTAATCATGGTTTTAAAGCGGTTCAAATTGGCTGTAGTGCTTACACAGCAGAGGCATTAAAGCTAACCATGCCGGCCAGCGTTTTTTCTCGCTCTACGGAGTGTCATAATCAAGATAAAGTGAGTATGGGAACTATTGCGTCTCGCGATTGTTTACGTATTTTACAGCTAACAGAACAAGTGTTAGCAAGTACGTTATTAGCAAGTATTCAAGGTGTTAGATTGCGTATAAAACAAGGCGATCTTGAGTTTTCGACTTTAACGCAAGATATGCAAAACATGTATACCGATATAACTGATTACTTTGAAAACCTCACTGAGGATAGACCAATGGAAGCCGTGCTAAGGCAAACAATAGGGTATATTCAAACTAAACGTTGGGCGTTGTATGAATAGTAAAGGTGCATTATTAACGCATGTGGTAGAAATTGAAATTCCATTTCATGACTGCGACCCAATGAATGTTGTATGGCATGGAAATTACCCACGTTATTTAGAAGTAGCGCGCTGCGAGTTACTGCGTTTATTTGATTATGATTACCCGCAAATGCATGAATCGGGCTACGCGTGGCCAATTGTTGATATGCAAATAAAGTATGTTGCCTCAGCAGTATTTACTCAAAAAATTAAAGTAGCGGCTTACTTAAAAGAATACGAGAACCGACTACGGATTGATTACGTAATCACTGACTCGCTAACTAATAAGCGCCTTACTAAAGCCTCAACCACGCAAGTTGCGGTTGAGGTTAGCTCCAAAGAAATGCAATTTGAATCACCCGCTATTTTATTTAATAAGTTAAAAGCGGTTTTGAATTAAATTTTTATTTTATAGGCGATTAAATGAATTTTTTAAAATGTTTTACATTGAGCATAGCCATTAGCTTTTTGCTGTTTTGCTCTGTAGTAAATGCAGCAGCTATTAAAGGTGAGTTTAAGCAATATAAGCAATTTAATGGATTTGCTAAGCCTTTTATTTCGTCGGGTGTTTTTTCGTTAATTGATGAAAAGCTAATTTGGCAAGTGAAAATGCCTGTTGAGAGTATGCTCATAATAGAAAACGGCAAAGTGCTTGCACAAAATGCCAATGGTGAGTTAATACCACAACCCGGTAGCGAGCAGTTTGTAGGATTACTGAGTGACTTACTTAGCGTAAATATGAGTGCGCTGGAAACACGTTTTGACATTGCTAAAATGCAAGACAGTTGCACACAGTTAATACCAAAAGAAGCTATGCTAAAGCAATTATTTAGTGATTTTATTTTATGTGAAACTGCTAAGCAAGTGAGCAGTATTACACTAAATGAGCACTCAGGAAATAACACAAAAATTGAGTTTACTTATTCCAAATAAAATTATGTTTTTAAATAATGCAGTGGTTAATTAAGGGAATAGTGCAGTGACAAAACGAATTACCGTTATTGTAGGGTGGTTTAGCAGTTTAATTTTACTTTTTGCTGCAGCTTTTTGGCTGTCTAAACCAACGTTTAGCGCCGATATGTTTAGCTTATTGCCAAAGTCGCACTCCCAAATTGCACATGCGGAAGATGTTTTTTTTCAGCAAAATGCTAACCGTATTATGTTCTCGTTTGCAGGAAATAATAAAAATAAAGCATTTGATGATTTCCAAAAATGGCTTGACGATAATGCAATTAAAAGCACATTTAACTTTCCGTCCGTTAACGATTTAGCGCAAACATTCTCACCTTTCAAACATGCGTTATTAAGTGATACTTACAAGCAAACATTAAGCAAAAAAACAACGTTTGAACATTATTACCTTGAGCAATTAAATCAGTTAGGCAACCCATTTGTAAGTGCTACCTTAAGCAAAGATACAAGTTTGAGCTTAGCGGCATTTATAGAAGATAACTTAAAACAAAGCCAATTGTTTACGCTTGAACAAGGTCGTTTAACTCGACGTTTAAAAGGCGTTGAATACCGTGTCATTTTGGCAAACTTAGCGCCTGAAAATTTAGGGGTTAATAAATCAATTGATTTAGCTGGCTCGATAATTAAACAGATCAATATACTTAATAAAACCTACCCTGATTTAAGCATTACTTACTCTGGTGTGCTATTTCATACGGCTGAAAATGCTAAACAAGCTAAATACGAGATGAGCCTGTTTGGTGGCATTAGCTTATTAGCCCTTATTGCTATGGTATTTTGGGTGTTTAGGCGTTTAAACAGTATTTTATTAGCAAGCTTTACCGTACTGAGTGCACTTATTGGCGGCGCTATCGCTATGGTGTTGCTGTTTAAGACTATTCATTTATTAACGCTTGTTTTTGCAGTTACCTTGATTGGTATTGCCATTGATTATGCATTTCATGGTATGACTGACTTAGCCAAAAAAGAGCATGAAAAAGGCTACAGCAAAGGGACTCAATCTGCGCTTTTACTGTCTCTTATTACGACTACGTTGGGTTATTGCTGCTTACTAGGTGCGCCACTAACGTTATTATCTCAAGTTGGCGTGTTTGTTATTGCGGGTTTAGTGAGTGCTTGGCTATTTACAGTTTTAGTTTTGCCATTGTGGCAATCTACACTCAGGTTATCGCCTTCGAGTTTATTGATGAGTCAAAAGCTCATTAAGGTTTTTTTATACTGCAATAGTTTAAAGAAACCAATACTCATTACGTTATTAGTCCTTATAAGTGCGTTATTTTTAATAAAACCTATTAGCTTTAATGATGATGTAAAGCTATTAAATGCAAGCTCCGAACATTTAATGCTAAACGAAAAAAAGCATTTGTTATTACTTGGGCAATGGGACACCCAAATTGTTTTTATGTTTGCAGATAGCGACGAAGCGCTTTTACAAAAACAAGAACAATTTTTAAAACGCTTAACCCAACTAAACCCTAATTTTAAACATAATAGCATTAGCCATTGGTTGCCTAGTTTACAAAAGCAGAGCGATAACCAAGCCTTGTTTGAACAGGCTAAAAACAAAGGGACTTTGGATATTGCAGAGCGCGTTACAGGGCAAGCGTTAGTAAGTACAAAGGCACCGTTATTAACTTATGAAACACTCGCCACGAGTACATTTAAACCATTACTGCTTTCTCAAATGGTTGTTGAGTCAGAACAATCGATAACGTGGGTGTCTATTTCGGGTATTTCATCTGATCAACTAATTAATGAGGTTGAAAAAAACAATGGAATTTACCTTTATAATAAACCTAAACAAATTAGTGCTTTATTAAGTGATTACCGTGAATATTTACTATTAAGCCTGGTGCTTGCGGGTTTTATTAGTTGGCTGCTTTTTAGTTGGCGATTTACGATTAAGATAGCGCTGCTGCAGGTGACCATTTTATCTGTTGTGGTGTTGAACATGCTTTGGGTATGTAATGCGATTCAAGGTAGCTTGTCGTTATTTAATTTACTCGGTGCGTTACTTGTTATTGCCTTAGCAATTGATTACCTCGTTTTTTATCAAATAAATAAGTTAGAGCCCAAAAATGTGTTAGCGATTAGCTTATCGGCTGCGTCATCAATGTGGGTATTTGGCATGTTGAGTGCATCTGATACACCGGCTATTTTTAGCTTTGGGCTGAGTGTAATGGTAGGGATTTTAGCTATTTACTTTTTATCACCGCTGAGTGTTTTAAAGCCTCAAAAGGAACAATAATTTGAATAACCTTGAGCAGTACGATGTTGTTGTTATTGGCGCTGGGCCTTCTGGTGCATTGGCTAGTAGTCTTTTAGTTCAAAAGGGATGGCGGGTACTGGTACTTGAACAGCAGGCGTTTCCACGTTTTTCAATTGGTGAAAGCTTACTGCCGCAATGTATGGCGTACTTAGAAGACGCGGGCTTAATCGATACACTACATAACAATGCAGCGGCTTTAGGTTTTCAGTTTAAAGATGGCGCTGCTTTTCATCGGGCAGGGCAAAATACAACTATAAATTTCACTGAAAAATTTACTAAAGGCCCAGGCACTACGTATCAAGTGAAAAGAGCCGACTTTGACAAATTATTAGCAGACAAAGCACAAGGACAAGGCGTAGAAATCAGATATAAGCACACGGTGGTTGACTACTGTGATGAGCCAAATGGTGCATCATTAGTGGTACACAATGAGCAGCAGCAAGCTTATCGCGTTAATGCCCGATTTGTATTGGACGCAAGTGGCTTTGGGCGTGTATTACCAAAACTGTTAGATTTAGAGCTTCCTTCTAACTTTCCTGTTCGAAGCGCTTATTTTAGTCACTTTAAAGACAATATTAGTGATACAAGCTTCGATCGAAATAAAATTTTGATTACCGTACACCCACAATATTCAGACGTGTGGTATTGGCTTATTCCCTTTAGTGATGGTACTGCGAGTATTGGGGTTGTGGCGCAGTCAGAGCGTTTTAATGATGATGAATCTAGCGATTTACTAAATCAATTTATAGAGCAAGACCCTTATTTAAAAACACTGTTAGCACAGCGTGAGTTATTAACTCCAGCAAAAAATATAAAAGGCTACTCGGCAAATGTGAGTAAGTTATATGGTAAGCACTTTGCTTTATTGGGTAATGCGGGGGAATTTTTAGACCCGGTATTTTCATCAGGTGTAACAATTGCACTCAAATCTGCAAATTTAATTGCCCCACTTGTTGATAGCTATTTAAAAAACGAAGTCGTCGATTTTGACGCTCACTATGCACAGCCATTACAAGCTGGAGTCGGTTGTTTTAGAACATTTGTAACAGGATGGTACGATACGCGTTTTCAGGATGTAATATTTTACTCTGAGCAAAATACTCAGGTACGAGAAATGATTAGTGCTATTTTAGCGGGCTACGCATGGGATACAAATAACCCATTTGTTGCACAAAGTGAACGCCGTTTAAATGTGTTGGCTCAGTTATGTCAAAATTAATTAAGTATGCGGTGTGTAGTGTATTCATATTTGCTGTATTGAGCGCATGTACGAGTTTTACAGCATCTAAAAATAGAGTGTATCTATCACCTAATATTCAATTAAATATTAATAGCGTGCCAGCACAAATGTTTGATAAGTCTTGGCAGCATGTTTTGTATATTACGAATCAGCAAAAAACACATACTGTATTTGCCCAATTAGCTATAAATGACAAAGGTGCAATTAAGTTATTGTTAATGACAGTACAAGGCTTTCCAATTATGGAGCTTGAAAAACCTTTAAATGGCCCGGTAAAAACACGAAATATGCTGGCGGTAGAAGGGATAGACCCTCATTATATCTTGGCGGATATTGCATTAGTACATTGGCCAGTAGCATTTTTACAAAAGCAGTTAGAGGGTGCTTTAATAGAGCAGGTTGGCTCTAATCGGGAAGTATTTAACGATGAGGGTACATTTATTACCATTGACTATAGTGATGAGTCGACAACGTTGAACAATATTTTACATCAGTATCAAATAACATTTAAAAAGGTAGAACAGTGACATATTGGCTGAATGATTTAGGCATTGTGAGTGCGATGGGCATAGGCCAAGATGCAACCACAACAAGCTTAAATAAATATAACCCTGCAACTCCTTTATTAACTTTAAATAAAAGTTTAAGTGCTGAGCAAACCCCGCTGTATGTCGGGCAAGTTCAGTCTATTGCTTTATCAAATAATAAACGTATCAATACATTTATTGATCTAGCTTTAGAGCAGATTAAGCCAACCTTAGATAAACTTTCGCATATTGATAAGTCGCGTATCGCAATTGTAATGGGTACTAGTACATCAGGTATTCATGATGGCGAAAGAGCACGTAAAAGCTATGAAAGTACAAAACTCTGGCCTGATGACTTTAGTTACAGTGATCAAGAGTTAGCAACACCCGCTCATTACATTGCACATAAAATAGGGGCTCTAGGGCCTTGTTACAGTATTTCTACTGCGTGCACGTCGAGTAGCAAAGCGTTAATTAGCGCTCGAGCTTTGCTAAATGCTGATTTAGCCGATGTGGTAATTTGTGGTGGTGCGGATAGTTTGTGCCAATTAACAATTAATGGCTTTGACTCGCTCGCTTCTTTAAGCTCGGGTTTATGCCAGCCTTTTTCTAGCACCAGAGACGGCATTAATATTGGTGAAGGGGCCGCTTTATTTGTAATGACTAAAAATAAGCCAATAACAAATAACGGCGTTACGTTACTAGGCAGTGGCGAAAGCTCAGATGCGCATCATATGTCAGCCCCCGATCCTAATGGGATGGGCGCCCAAGCCTCAATGGAAAAAGCACTAAAAAGCGCAAAATTATCCTGTGGTGATATTGATTATATTAACGCTCACGGTACGGCTACTGTAAAAAATGACGAAATGGAAGCACTTGCAATTAATCGCGTGTTTGGCAACAATACCCCGCTTAGCTCAAGTAAGCATTTAACAGGGCATACTCTTGGTGCTGCAGGCGCCATTGAAGCCGGTATATGTTGGTTATTATTAAAAGACAGCGGCCAACATATGCTGCCGTATAACGCGATTAAAGAAGGCAGTGATTTGGCTGATATAAAAATAATAAAACAAGCGTTTAAGCCCGCTCTTAAATACTGCTTATCTAATTCATTTGCGTTTGGCGGTAATAATGCCAGCTTAATATTGGGAGTTAACGTTGACTAATTACCCTATAGAGCAAGTAGTCCCGCATGATGCGCCTATGATTTTAATAGATAGCCTTTTAACACACAGCGAAGATGAAGCTCAATGCGGCGTTACTATCTCTGAGCAAAGCCCTTTTTTTAGTCCTGCAATTAACGGCGTACCTAGCTATATTGGTGTTGAGTACATGGCGCAGTCTATTGCCGCTTACGCTGGTGCGTTAGCGAATGATGAAAATAAACCTGTAAAAATTGGTTTTTTAATTGGCACGCGAAAATATCAAACTTATCAACCGTGTTTTAAAAACGGCAGTAAGCTGACTATTGAAGTGAAAAAGCTATATCAAGAAGAGTCAGGTTTAAGTGTATTTGAATGCCAAATACTCGTGTGTGAAACTCTACTTTGCCAAGCAAAAATTAATGTATTTCAGCCTGAAAACCCGTTGGAATTTATAAGAGAAAATCAATGACAAAAAGAATTTTAGTTACGGGTTCAAGCCGTGGTATTGGTAAAGCTATTGCGTTAAAACTTGCTGAGCAAGGGTTTGATATTGCCGTACATTGCAGAGCGGGTGTTGAGCAAGCTCAAGCAACATGCGATGAAATTAATGCATTAGGTAGAGCCACCAGTTTATTACAATTTGATGTATGCGACAGAGAGCAGGCCAAAGCACAAATAATAGAAGATATAGCTCAGCATGGCGCTTATTATGGCGTGGTGTGTAATGCAGGTATTACTAACGATATGGCATTTCCTGCTATGCAAGGGGAAGACTGGGATTGTGTAATACGTACAGGCCTTGATGGGTTTTATAATGTAGTACACCCAACTGTAATGCCTATGGTACAAAGCCGTAAAGGTGGGCGAATAATTACAATGTCATCGGTGTCAGGTATTGCAGGTAACCGAGGACAAGTAAATTATAGTGCAGCAAAAGCCGGTATTATTGGGGCCACTAAAGCACTTGCATTAGAATTGGCAAAACGCAAAATCACAGTTAATTGTGTGGCACCTGGTTTAATAGAAACCGCGATGACTGATGAATTACCTATTGATGAAATGATGAAAATGATACCCCTTAAACGCATGGGGAGCGTTAAAGAAGTTGCGGGAACAGTCGCTTTTTTAATGTCTGATGATGCAGCTTACATAACACGCCAAGTGATTTCGGTTAATGGTGGCATGGTTTGATTAAACGCGTTGTTGTAACAGGGATGTCGGTGGTCACTGCATTGGGTGATGATTGGTCTGAATTCAAACAAGCCTTAATTAAAGGCGAAAATGCGGTTGTTACTATGCCAGAGTGGGATATAGCTGACGACCTCAATACTCGTTTAGCCGCGCCAGTTAAACACTTTGAGCGACCAAGTCATTACAAACGTAAACAAATCCGTTCAATGGGGCGAGTGTCACTTATGTCAACTCGTGCTACTGAATGCGCACTTGAACAAGCCAAACTACTCGAGCACGACAGTCTAACAGATGGCTCTACGGGCATAGCGTATGGCTCATCTACGGGCTCTACTGAGCCACTACTCGCCTTTGCAAATATGATGGAAACGGGGTCGATGTCAGGTGTAACAGCCACGAGTTACATTAAAATGATGGCGCATACTGCCCCTGTAAATGTTGGTGTTTTTTTTGGTTTAAAAGGGCGTGTTATAACAACAAGCTCTGCTTGTACATCGGGATCTCAAGGAATAGGCTTCGCCTATGAAGCGATTAAGTTTGGCCGACAAAAAATAATGGTGGCTGGTGGAGCTGAAGAGTTATGTATTACTGAAGCCGCCGTATTTGATACGCTTTATGCAACATCTACAAAAAATGAAACACCAAAACAAACACCAAGACCTTTTGATAAAAATCGCGATGGCTTAGTGATAGGCGAAGGCGCGGGTACACTTATTTTAGAAGAATACGAACATGCAAAAGCGCGCGGAGCAACAATATTAGCTGAGGTGGTTGGTTTTGGTTGTAATTCTGATGGACAGCATGTTACTCAACCAGCATCAAAAACAATGCAACTAGCGATAGAAATGGCACTGCAAGATGCCAATTTAGAACCAGGAAAAATTGGTTACGTTAATGCTCATGGTACATCAACAGATAAAGGTGATATTGCCGAGTCTCACGCAACGTTTAAAGCATTGGGCAGCAAACCTATTAGCTCGTTAAAAAGTTATTTGGGGCATACATTAGGTGCTTGTGGTGCAATAGAAGCATGGGCAAGCATTAATATGATGGCTGATAACTGGTTTGCACCAACAATTAATTTAGATAACGTTGATGACGAATGTGCTCAGCTTGATTACATAAGGCATCAAGGGCGTGAGATTAATACCGATTACGTGATGAGTAATAACTTTGCGTTTGGTGGTATTAACACCTCTTTAATATTTAAACGCTATAAAGTAGATTAAACACGTTAAAAGATAAGTTATGACTAACTGTTAGCTCGTTTTTACTGTATAATTTGCGACCCTTGATAATGTGGCCGTAGGTTATACAGCATGAATTTTAAATCTTTTAGTTTCGCTCCTGAAATCATCCAGGCGTTGGACGAACTTAACTATCACACCCTTACGCCCATTCAGCGCGCAGCAATTCCTGCTGTTCGTAAAGGTAAAGACGTTTTAGCCAGTGCACAAACTGGTACCGGCAAAACTGCCGCGTTTGCTTTACCTATCATCCAAAAATTGGTTGAGTCTGAACTCAGCACAACTAATGCACCTCATGCATTAGTACTTGCTCCAACGCGTGAACTTGCAGAACAAATTGCAAATAATTTTAGAGATTTTGCAAAGCATACATCACTTAAAGTCGTTAGCTTATTTGGTGGTGTTAGCACTGCCGGCCAAGCAAATGCTTTAAAAGAAGGTGTAGATATTGTTGTTGCAACGCCAGGTCGTTTATTTGATCATATTCGTTTAGGTAACTTAAGCCTTGCAAGTGTTAAGCACCTTGTTCTTGATGAAGCTGACCGTATGCTTGATATGGGCTTTATTGAAGATATGCAAAACGTTATTAAAAGCTGTGCAGAAGAGCGCCAGATTTTACTTTTCTCTGCTACATTCCCTGCAGCAATTAAACAATTTGCATCTAAAGTATTGAAACAAGCTGAAATAGTGCGTGTTGATCAAACTAACAGTACAGCAAGCACCGTTGAGCATGTTGTTTACCCAGTTGAAGAACGTCGTAAGCAAGAGCTACTTTCTGAATTGATTGGTAAGAAAAACTGGCAACAAGTGCTTGTCTTCGTAAACATGAAAGAAACAGCTGATGAGCTTGTTAAAGAGCTTAACCTTGATGGTATTCCGGCAGGCGTTTGCCACGGTGATAAATCTCAAGGTAACCGTCGTCGTGCTTTACGTGAATTTAAAGAAGGCAAGGTACGCGTATTAGTGGCTACAGAAGTCGCTGCTCGTGGTATTGATATTGATGGCTTACCTCGTGTAATTAATATTGATTTACCTTGGCTTGCAGAAGATTACGTTCACCGTATTGGCCGTACAGGTCGTGCTGGTCGCCAAGGTCAAGCAATCTCATTTGTTAGCCGTGAAGAAGAAAACACTTTGTTTGAAATTGAAACGCTAATCGGCCAAAAAATCAAACGTGTATATTTAGAAGGTTATGAAGTAAGTAACCGTGAAGTACTAATTGATAAAATTGGTAAAAAACCAGCGCATTTACGCCGTACACGTTCTAACAAGTTATCAGGACAAGCAACTGGTGAAGCGAGAGCAGTAAATCGCTCACGTATTTCAAGCGTTCGTAAAAGCTTAAAAGGCGAAAAACTGTCACTTAAAAAGTCATAGTTAACGCCGTTTAGTTTAAAAAAACCTGAGTTTACTCAGGTTTTTTTGTGCCTGGTGATAACACCTCATCAATAATATTTGCGTATAAATAAGCCGCTTGCTCGTCCTCTTTATTTGCTATTATGGACAAACCAACCGGTAAACCACTTACTTTTCCGACCGGTAGGGTTATGTGCGTTGTGCCAGCAATAGCAGATAACGAACTACTACTGCCATTAAAATTATCACCATTAACTAAGTCAGTTTTCCAGGCGGGGGATACTGTAGGCGCTATAACAATATCAAGCTTGTTGTTTTTGTATACATTAACAATGGCTGTCGTTGCTAAAGTGCGATAGCGTTCTTTAGTCTCCTGGTATTTTTGTTTGTTAGTTAAATCAATAGCCTGTGATTGAACTAGGATGTCTTGCTCAAAGTGGGGCATTTCTGTTTTTTTATTTTGAATATTAAAATTAATAAGTGCTTTTAGGCTTTTAACAGCCACTTGTGTTGGAGTGTTTGCGAGGTAATGATTAATTTCGGCTTTGAAGTCATAAAGTAAAATATAGTATTCATCAACAAATAGCGTATCTAAGTTATCAGTAATATCTACATTAATAACAGTGTGTCCAGCCTGTTTTAATGCTTGTAACTGCTTGGCATAAAGGCGCTGCGTTTCAACTGTAAATTTGTCGCTAGGCAGTGCACCAATAATAAGTGATGATTTTAGTTTTATATTACCTGTTTTTAATTCAAACCCTGTAGTTGTCGCATCAAGGGAGTCTTCACCTTGCAAAACAGATAAAACCAGCAGCGAATCTTTAAGTGAATGCGCCATCGGCCCTACTGAATCTTGGCTACTTGAAAGAGGCACAACGCCTGAGCGTGATACTTGGCCCATACTCGGTTTTATTGCATAAACTCCATTTACTGAGGCAGGGCACGTAATTGAACCGTCTGTTTCAGTCCCTAATGCTATAGGCGCAAAGTTAAGTGCTACCGCAACAGCAGAACCTGCGCTAGAACCACATGGGTTACGTGTTACATCGTGCGCATTATGTGTTTGTCCGCCTACAGCACTCCAGCCCGAAGATGAATAGGATGAACGAAAATTTGCCCATTCACTTAAATTAGCTTTGCCTAAAATTATAGCGCCCGCATTACGCAGTTGTTTAACAACAAAAGCATCATTATCAGTAACGTTATTTTTAAGTGCTAAAGAGCCAGCCGTTGTGGGAAGTGTGCCTTTAGTTTCTATATTATCTTTAAGAAGTACAGGTATTCCATGTAATGGCCCAGCCCAAGTTCCTTTGACGGCAAGTTCATCTAACGTTTTAGCTTGAGCAATCGCTGTAGGCTCTAAACTAATAACCGCATTATAGTGTGAATTAAGTTTATTAATTCGGTCTATATAATTTTGGGTGAGTTGCTGTGCATTAATAGAATTATTTTTATATGCACTGTGAATTTCATCGATGGTTTTTAGTTCTTGTGCTTTAGCGTTAAAAATTGCCAATACACTAAGCAACGAAAAGGTAAATGTTTTGATCATTATTGAGGTGCTTAAGGTGTTATTATTTTCTATACATTTAGCACAAAAAAGCCTCACAAAGTGAGGCTTTTCGATAAACAGCTTAAAAAAGAGGTTTAAGCGTTTTCTAACATAGACAGTGCGACCGCTTCAGCCGCTTTAATACCATCAATACCCGCTGATAAAATACCGCCAGCGTAGCCTGCGCCTTCACCTGCAGGGTAAAGCCCTTTGGTGTTAATACTTTGGAATGTTTTATCACGCTTAATACTAATAGGCGACGAAGTACGTGTTTCAACGCCGGTTAGTAAACCGTCGTTAGTTGAAAAGCCACGAATTTGTTTATTAAACGCTGGTATCGCTTCGCGAAGGGCATCAATAGCAAATTGTGGTAACACTTTACTCAAGTCAGTTAACTTAATACCGGGTGTGTAAGAGGGTTGTACTTCACCTAAGTTTTCTGATGATTTACCTTTCAAAAAGTCGCCAATTAACTGGGCTGGTGCATCGTAGTTGCTACCACCAAGCTCATACGCTTGCTCTTCAAGTTTACGTTGTAAGTCTATTCCAGCAAGTGGATTACCTGGGAAATCTTGCTCTGGTGATATGCCTACCACAATAGCGCTGTTAGCGTTGCGCTCACTTCGTGAATATTGGCTCATACCGTTGGTAACAACGCGGCCCTTTTCAGAGGTTGCAGCGACTACTGTGCCGCCTGGGCACATACAAAAGCTGTAAACTGTGCGGCCATTGTCGCAATGATGAACAAGTTTATAATCGGCAGAGCCTAAAATTGGGTTTCCTGCATTTGTACCAAAACGACATTCATCGATCATTGATTGTTTATGTTCGATTCTAAAACCGACTGAGAATGGCTTTGCTTCAACATAAATCCCTTTTTTGTGGATCATATCAAACGTGTCACGTGCGCTGTGACCAACGGCTAATACAACATGGCGAGTGTTTAGTTGCTCGCCATTTGAAAGCGTTAAACCTGTTACTTGCCCGTCGTCTAAATGAATATCGTCAACACGTGTGCTAAAGCGAATTTCGCCGCCTAGTTCTATTATACGAGCGCGCATTTTTTCAATCATGGTGACAAGTTTAAACGTACCAATGTGTGGCTTACTTACGTATAAAATTTCATCGGGTGCGCCTGCTTCTACAAATTCAGTAATGACTTTACGACCGTAATGTTTTGGATCCTTTACTTGGCTATATAACTTACCGTCTGAGAATGTACCTGCGCCACCTTCACCAAATTGTACATTTGATTCGGTATTAAGTGTGCGTTTACGCCAAAAGCCAAACGTGTCTTTTGTACGTTCACGTACCTCTTTACCGCGCTCTAATATAATGGGATTAAAGCCCATTTGAGCAAGTAATAAGCCTGCAAATAAACCACAAGGGCCAAAACCAATCACAACAGGGCGCTCTGTTATATTTTCGCTGGCTTGGGCTACAAATTTATAGTTTGTGTCTGGCGCTACTTTTACATGTTGGTCTTTTTCAAATGCCGCGAGTAGCTCGGCTTCGTTATCAACTTCTATATCGAGTGTATAAATCAGTAAAATAGCTGATTTTTTACGTGCATCATAACCACGCTTAAACACATTAAAACTGTGCAATTGTTCTGGTTGGATTTTTAGTTTATTTACAATTGCTTGACCAATTGCATCTTCGTCATGATCAAGTGGCAGCTTTATTTCGGTTAAACGTATCATTTATATCTCTTTTAGGTGTCATAGCGGGGTATTATTACCGCTCACAATAAGGGGATGCAGGGCACAACGGGTGTGCAAACATAAGGCGCGTATTTTACGTTAAAATAGGGTGATATGGCACTTATTTATTGTATTTTTGGAGTGGATGGGTATGATCCACAACTGTTGTTTAAAATCTTAGGTATTAAAATAGTATGGCGTTTGTAGTCACCGAAAATTGTATAAAATGTAAGTACACCGATTGCGTATCAGTGTGCCCAGCAGATGCATTTTTTGAAGGCCCTAATTTTTTAGCAATTAGCCCGATTGATTGTATCGATTGTGGTTTATGTGTCCCTGAGTGTTCAGCTGATGCTATATATCAAGAAGATGAATTACCAGAATCTCAAAAAGAGTTTACTGAATTGAATGCTGAACTTGCACTGGTCTGGCCGCGCATTACAGAGGTTAAACCTGCACCAGAGGACGCTGATATATGGAATGGCATAGACGATAAACTTAAACTACTCGAAACATAATACGTAACAATTAGTTACTCCTTTATCATTAAATAGTTAATTTTTTATTTCAAAGTATTAACAAATGTACCTGGATAAATTACAATCCCCAGCTTAAGTTACTCCCTATGAGTAATTACAGTCTAAATGGATGTTTATGCAGTACTTTATAACTATAATAAAAAAATTTACCTTCCTATTTTTAAGTTTCGTTTTATTACTCTCAAGCCTTGATGTAGCGGCTAGTAAACAGCAAGTATCCTTATCTCGTATTGATTCAAATATCACTATTGATGGTGTTATGGATGAAGCGCACTGGCAAAATGCGACACGTATACCTCTACTCTACCAAGATGAGCCTAACGAAAAAGGCACACCTCCTGTAAAAACTGATGCCTTTATTTACGAAGATGGCACAAACTTATATGTTGCCTTCATTGCAGAGGATCCAAACCCTGAACAAATTCGTGCATCACTTCGTGACCGCGATACGCTATGGGAAGACGACGTAGTCATTCTTGTTATTGATACATTTAATGATGAACGCAGTGGTTATGAATTTCATGTGAATCCCCTTGGTGCACAAGGCGATATAAGAATGACCGATACTGATGGATGGAGCTCAGATACCTCATGGAATGCTATTTGGGATAGCGCGGGACAAATTAACGAGAAAGGTTACATTGTTGAAATGCGTATTCCTTTTAAGGCACTGCGCTTTCCTGAAAATAAAAAAGAGCTAACGTGGGGTTTTTCAGTCATGAGAAACTACCAACGTGATGTTTTATATCAGCTATCAAATATGGGATTTGATAGAAATATAAAATGTAGCCTTTGTCAGTTTGATAAGTTAGTGGGTTTTAGCGATATTGAATCGAGTAAAAATATTCAATTAACCCCTACATTGACAGCACTTCGTAACGATAATAAATCTGAATTACCGGGTAACTGGGATAATGGTGATATAGATACCGAAGTGGGCTTAGATTTGCGCTGGGGTTTAACCAAGGACGCTGTTTTAAATGCGACTATCAACCCAGATTTTTCGCAAGTAGAAACAGACTCTTTAGAGCTCGATGTAAATACAACCTTTTCTATTTATTATGCTGAAAAACGTCCTTTCTTTTTAGATGGAGCTTCTTACTTTAAAAGCAGCTTATTTGAGCTTTTATATACACGTACAATTGCAGAGCCTACTTTAGGTGCAAAATTAACGGGTAAAACGGGTGATCATAGTTATGCGTTAATGCTCGCTGATGACGACAATAGTAATATTTTACTGCCAACGAATCAGGGCTCTGGCTTTGCAAGCTTAAACGAAAAAACGAATGCGGCCGCAGGGCGTTATCAATATGACCTAGGTCAGCAGGGTACTATTGGCCTTTCAAGCACGCACAGAGAAAGTGATGACTATCACAACACTGTATTATCAGTGGATGGTAGCTACTGGTTTAATCAATCGGATACTCTTTTGTATCAAGTATCATCTGCTGATACACGTAACTCTGAATTTTTAATTCAAAATTATAACTTATCTGAAACTCAGTCAGATGAAGCATATGCCCTGGAACTTACCCGCGATAAACGTGATTACAAATTATTTGCATCTTATGAAAATATTGGGCAGGACTACCGCACCGATTTAGGTTATCAAGCTAAAGTTGATTATGAAAAAGTAGGCTTTGGTGGCGGACAAACATGGTACAGAGATGAATCTGATTTACTTACCTCATGGTCATACGAAGCTGACTGGGATAAAACGTGGGCGCAAAACGGCGACTTACTTGAAGAAGAATACGAAGGCTTTTTAAGCTTTAAAGGCCAAAAACAATCTATTTTTGAAATTGGTTTAGTGCACCGTTATGAAAACTTTAATGGCAATTTTTACAATCAAAATATTGGTTATATTTACACAGGGTTTAAACCGACTAAAGATTTAAAGCTCACCTTATATACCGAATATGCAAGCCGTATTGACTATACAAATGAACAGCTTGGTGATGTGTTTAACGCTCAAACACAAGTTATATGGGATATTAACGACCACTGGCAGCTCGATGTAAAGCATAACTACAGTCAATTAGATAACCCGCAAGGGAAGCGGGTTTTTACTGCTAACTTGGTCGATTTTAGACTTCATTATAAATTTAGCATGCGTTCAATTCTTAAATTAATTTTACAATTTGAAGACATTGATAGAGACGAAAACGCCTACTTTTACCAAGTTAGTCAAATCAATAAAGACTATGGCAGCCAGCTTGTTTACTCATATAAAATTAATGCGCAAACACTGTTTTATTTGGGTTACTCAGATAGAGGTTACCAAGACGATTCTCTTAAAAATATTGAGCGAGATCAGCGTACATTTTTTACAAAAGTTAGCTATGCATGGCAGCTTTAAATATTAAAAATAAAAAAGGAATAAATATGAATACGTTAAAAATAACAGTTGCAGCAGCAATGGTTGCCACCTTGGCCGGTTGTGCTGCAAAGCAAGACATTACTCGATTTGAAACAAACATACCTAAAACAGTATGTATTGCTGAACATAAGGCTGTTAAAGCTGGTGTTATAGATGCAATGAAAAAAGGTTTTGCAAAGCATGATGTTGAAACTCGGGTAATTCCAGCCAATTATGTATTGAAACACCAAGACTACCAGACCGAATTACCAGGTGCGGATACGACAGGATGTAATGCAGTGGCTTACTACGTAGCAAATTGGCGTTGGGATATAGCGCTCTATATGGCATACGCAAATATTTGGATTAAAGACGTTGAAACGAATGAAAAAATAGCACAAGCATCTTATCGCACCGGTGGTGGATTGGATAAGTTTATAGACGCTGAAGAAAAAATTATAGAGCTTATTGACGGTATGTATTAAATTTTAAACAATTAGAACCTTTTTGTTTATTTTTGTTAATCCCACCTATACTATATATCAAATATAATTAGTTAATCCGTTATTGTTACAATTTTTTGTTATTCTAATGGCTTAGGATTATATCAATGCTTGCGTAGTACTAAATGCAAGCGATATAATCCGTTTTTGGTAATAGGTTTGATAGGAGAAGCAAAGTAGATGGATTTTTTTTATGAGTAAACTTAAGCCGCTCGGTTTTATTTTCCTAATCATAATTCTATTTTGTTTTTGCATAAACATAGAGTTAACGAATCAGATTAATCGTATAAATTTATTTAGTACCAGTATTGATATACGAAATTTCGAAATAACGAATACCACTCTTGATATGGCTCCTTGGTATAATCCGATCTTAAATGGCCACTATATAATTGAGCAGCCCACAGCTGATTTTTTGCTTATTAAAACCACTGACACCCAGTTTGTAGCTGCTGATTCAAGTAAGTTAATTATAATGACACTTGCATCACCTATTAATTTTTTACTTTTATGTATCTTAATATTTGGTTCTGGCCTGTACTTACGCAGAGAGCGTAGAAAGCGTCATTATAAAAATCAAATAGCGGAGCTTAATCTTCAAGCCAATAGCTTACTCACTGCATTTAATTTGCAAGTAAAACCGGCAGAGAACCCTTTGGGTGTAAGCAGCTTAAGCCAATCAATAAATAGTTTAAATACGCATGTGGCTAATTATGTAAAACAAACTCAAACCAGTATATGCCAAGATAAACTGACGTTATTAATTGACCGTCATGCATATATTGAACATATCGACAGACAAATTAATCATGCTAATCAAGAAGATCTCAAGTGTGCGCTCCTGTTTATAGACCTTGATGGTTTTAAACAAGTAAACGACTCGTTTGGTCACAGTTTTGGTGATGAAATATTAGTTCAAGTTGCTAGCCGACTTGCGAATGTATTACGCCACCATAAATTAAGTAACATAAATAGTGCTAACCAATTAGAGCAAAACTTATCAAGGTTAGGAGGGGATGAGTTCTCCATTTTTATAGAATTACTTGATGATAGCGACAGAGTCGTTGAAATTGCTAAGCATGTGCTAAGTGAGCTTGAAAAAGACTTTGTGCTTGGCAATAAAATAGTAAAAATTAGTGCCAGTATTGGTATTGCGGCTTACCCAGAAAGTGCATCAACGCCTCAAGCGCTTTTACAATTAGCCGATGTAGCTATGTATAGAGCTAAAAGTGATGGTAAGGGAATATTTAAAGTTTACTCGCCAGAAATGGGTAACAAAATGCGCCGTTACCATTATTTACTTGAAGAGCTGCGTTTAGCGGTTGCGTGTAAAGATTTTTACTTATCTTTTCAGCCAATTGTGCATGTTGAAGATTGTATGATTGATTATTTCGAAGCACTTACCCGATGGGACCACCCAGTTGAGGGCATGATCCCCCCTTCAGAATTTATTCCAATAGCAGAGGAGTCTAATTTAATATTAGAACTTGGCGATTGGATTATGCTTGAATCGTGTAGGCAAATGGCTGCATGGCACAATGCAGGTATGCGTAAAGTAAAAATATCAGTAAATGTTTCGGGCATTCAATTAAAGCACCGTGACATTTATGATTGGATAATGAAGAAGCTCAAAAAAACCGGTTTACCGGCGACGTCTTTAATGCTTGAAATTACAGAATCAACATTCATTAAAGCCAGTCCAAGAATTATTAAAGAGCTAAGTAGGCTAAGAGAAGAAGGTATCACTATTGCTATTGATGACTTTGGTACAGGTTTTAGTTCTTTAAGTACATTAGCGGATTTACCAATAGATGTTATTAAAATTGATCGCTCGTTTATAGCTCAAGCTAATAAAAGCCAAAAATATAATGATATATTAAATACAATTAGTGAGCTTGGACAAAAGCTTGGCCTTAAAATTGTAGCTGAAGGCGTTGAAGAAATAGGGCAGTTTGAACTTGTTAAAAAAATGGGTGTGAGTTCTGTTCAGGGTTATTTAGTAAGTCGACCTGAGTCATCAGTTAATGTAGGTAATAAAGTATTACGCAATAACACCAGTAACCTTTCAGCATCGGGTACAAGTGCGTGGGATATTGTTAGTTAGTTAGTTAGTTAGTTAGTTAGTTAGTTAGTTAGTTAGTTAGTTAGTTAGTTAGTTAGTTAGTTAGTTAGTTAGTTTACAAATAAAAATGCCACTCTAAGTAGAGTGGCATTTTTTGTTTAATCAGTAATTATTGTATTAAAGATCAAATGTGCGTGAAACAGCAAGTACAATACGCTCATCAGCATAATCGTAATCTAAGCTTGTGTTTTCAGCAGCCACTTCAATACCAAAACCTTCGTAGCTTGTTTGGTATGCTAGACGGTAGTGATAATACGATTTGTCTCCCTTAGCTTGATCCCATTCAAACTTATCACCATCAAGTGAGTTTGAAATATCAAAGCTTGCACGTAGTGCATGATTAGGAGCTAGCTCATAAGTGTGAGCGATCATCGAAATAACGTGGCCTGTATCGTAACCAAAGTAGTCCCAGCTGTACCAAAAGTTAAGCTCAGTCTGGCCGTATTCACTTGCATAACCAAACTTAGTGTAAGCTTCAGCGTAGTTACCATCGCTGTTATTACCTTGATAAGTGTAATAAGCAATACCGTAGTCAACGCTAAATTGCTCATCAAGTTGTACATATTTACCTACGTAAGCATCAAGTTCAAAATCAGTGTCGTCACCAAAATCTACATTTGAAGCCCATACACCGGCGTAAACACCGCTATCAAAGGCATAGTCTAAGCTGCCTTGAATTGCAGGATCGCTATCTGTTTGTGTTACACCATTAAAAGTGTAGTCAGATGCTGCAGTGATTGTTGTTGACCAATCAGCAGCTGCGGTTGTTGATAAAACTGCAAATGGTAGTGCTACTACAAGTTGTTTTAGTTTGTTATTCATTATTAATCCCTAGTGTACTGTGTCTATTTTTGTGTAATCAATTTCGTTTGCTTTTGGTGAGCTGTCTATGTTTGTAACTGTTTTAAACTTGCTGTATCCGATAAAACCAGCACAGATAAAGAACAATCCAATAACCAATGCGCCTACCCACTGAATTTGTAAAAATTCTAATTTAAACAATAGTGTAAGTAACGATAAAGCGACAACATTTCCGATCATGTATTTCATTTTGCCAAAACGCTTTACGGTAAAGTTTAGGTTATCTGTATATAAACGCACTAACGAATCGAGTGAGTTAATTACAAATACAATACCTACAAATACCATTGCAAAGTTTTTAATGCCTTGAGTTGGAATACCCGCTTCATGGTAGTGATAAAGTACGCTAAACCAAATCGCAATAGGAATAGAAGGGAAAATCAACATAGCACCTAATACTTGGTATGTTTTAAGTCCACCAACAAAGCGTGATGTAAATTGACCAATCATTATGCTCCACGCAAACCACCAGAATAAGTAGAACTCATGGTAATCATTAAGCGGTAAAACAAATTCATTAATGTTCGCAAAGTAAGTACCAATAGAGCCTAAGTTATCTGTAAATGCTGACATTTGACTATCACCAATCACAAATGCGCCAGCCCACATAAAGGCGATTAAAGCTAAAAATAACCAGGTAGTAGAAATACTTAAAATACGTACATATTTAATATCAGTACTTGAGTACACAGCAAAACAGATAGCCGCAAACACAATCAAGTAAAACTCAGAAACTATACTTGTTCCATCACCTAGTTCGGGTAAATACCACGGTAGGTTTGTAAGCAGCAAATAAGCGGTAAATGCACATGTACCAATAATTACAACGTTATTGATAAATTTAACCCAAGGAATTTCGAAAAATTTCACTTTAGGTTCTATTACACAGAAATAAAAGCACGTAAGAAAGTAAAATCCCCAGATCAAAAATCCCCAGTAGCCAAACTCAATAGCCAGTGGATTTGCAAACGCGTATTCTGGGCTTGCTTTTATGTCTGCATAACCTGCAAACTCAGTTAAAGGAAACATGATAAGGCCAACATCCAGGCCAGAAGTAAATAGTATTGCTATAAACGTAAAGGTTCGAACTGGTGTTACACCTACTACGCGAACATTACCCCATTTAATTAAAATAGTGATAATGGCAAGTAAGGTAAAAATGATCCCTGCATTAAGCCAAATAGTCATTGTTACCCTCCAGTAATGAATAAAAATAATTCATAAGCACTCCGTATTTTATTGTTTTATTCTCGCATTAACACAACGTAACCTATTTACATCGTGTGCCACTGCAAGGCACGCATTGGTTTAGCCCGACGAGACTAAACCTAAGCATGTGGCTAAAGTTAGATCTCCGTACTACGTTGTGTTTCTTGCCAGTTTTTTGTTATGGCAACATTCACATCCGATTTCTGTAATGGGTCTTTACCTAAAATTATGTCAGCTGCTTTTTCGGCAACCATAATAGTAGGCGCATTCAAGTTTCCGTTAGGAACAGTTGGGAATATAGATGAGTCAACAACACGTAGTCCTTCAATACCATGTACTTGCGTATTTGAGTTAACAACGGCCATATCATCTTCACCCATTTTGCATGAGCAAGAAGGGTGGTAGGCACTTTCTACGGCTTGGCGTACAAAGGCATCTATTTCTTCATCTGTTTGAATATGTTTACCAGGTTGAATTTCTTCATCGCGGTATTCATCAAAGGCACTTTGTTCGATTATGTCGCGTGTTAAGCGAACGCACGCTCTAAAACCTTCAATATCGTCTTGGTGTTCAAGGTAATTAAATAAAATGGTTGGTGGTTGCTCAGGATTCGCAGAAGCAATAGTGACACTACCGCGACTTTTTGGTTTGTTATGACCAACATGTACCTGAAAACCATGACCTGCAAATGCACTTCTACCATCGTAACGCATAGCCGCTGGTAAAAAGTGATACTGAATATCTGGCCATTCAACACCTGGTTTTGAGCGAATAAACGCACACGATTCAAAATGATTCGTTGCACCTAAACCTGAACGCGTTAATAACCAGCGCGCGCCAATCAATCCTTTTGAAACAATGCCTAGTTTGCCGTTAAGCGTGATAGGTTGCTTACACTTGTATTGAAAGTAAAACTCAAGATGATCTTGTAAGTTTTGACCAACACCTGGTAGATGATGCTGTACTTCAACGCCTGCTTTTTCAAGCACTTGAGTATCACCAATACCAGAGAGTTGTAAAATATGTGGAGAGCCAATTGGCCCTGCACTTAGTACAACGTCTTTTGCAGCATGTGCAGTTTTAACGTCGCCATTTACTTTGTATTCAATGCCAGTGGCTTTTTTGCCATCTAAAATCACGCGTTGTGCTAGTGCACCGGTAATAATTGTTAAATTACTACGCGATTTAACAGGGTCTAAATACTCACGAGAAGCAGAGCTGCGCACGCCGTCTTTTACGGTCATGTGCATTGGGCCAAAACCCTCTTGCTGCGACGCATTATAATCATCTGTAGAAGCATAACCGGCTTGTACACCTGCTTTGATAAAGGTGCGGTAAAGCGGGTTTTTCATTTCGTTGCCGTTATTAACGCCAAGCGGGCCTTTGCCACCACGGTAAGTATTTTCACCAAGGTAAAAGCTTTCTGCTTTTTGAAAATACGGTAAACACGATTGGTAATCCCAGCCGTTTGCACCGTGTTGCTGCCATTCGTCAAAATCTTTTGCGTGGCCACGTACATATACCATGCCATTAATAGATGATGAGCCGCCTAATACTTTGCCTCGAGGACAATGCATTTCACGGTTATCTAAATGAGGCTCAGGCTGCGTATGAAACTGCCATGCGTATTTGTCACTATTCATAGGAATAGATAACGCGGTTGGCATTTTTATAAAAATACTTTTATCGCTACCGCCAGTTTCAAGTAGTAACACGCGGTTACTTGAATCTTCAGATAAACGGTTTGCTAAAACACAACCGGCCGAACCCGCGCCAACAATAATATAGTCGTAATGATTACTCATAGTAGGGCGCCTTAAAATGGGCTTTCTATGTCGGCCATACCAACATAAATAGACTTAGTTTGCGTGTATTGATCAAGCGTTTGTATACCATTTTCACGGCCAATACCCGATTGCTTATAACCGCCAACTGGCATTTCAGCAGGTGAGTTACCGTATGCATTAATCCAACAAATACCGGCTTGTAACTTATGAATAACGCGGTGCGCACGTTTAATATCGCTAGTAAATACGCCTGCGGCTAAGCCTAGGTGAGTCCCGTTAGCGCGTGCAATAACATCGTCTTCGTCGTCAAAAACAAGCACGCTCATTACAGGGCCAAATATTTCTTCTTTAACGATAGTCATATCGTCATTACAATCAATAAACACAGTCGGTGCTACAAAATAGCCATTAGGTGCAGATTTAGGTGAAAGCGTTGTACCACCGGTTAATAGCGTTGCACCTTCTTCGATGCCTTTATTAACGTAGCTCATTACTAGTTCTTGGTGCTTTTTAGAAATAAGTGCGCCAAAGTTAGTATTTAAATCTTGTGGGTCGCCAGCAATAATGTTTTTCTCAGTGCGCGCTTTAAGCTCATCAATAAACTGCTGATATACATTTTTATGAACGTAAATACGTGTACAGTTAGTACAAATTTCGCCTTGCGTATAAAAGTTACCTAACATAGCAGCGCTAACCGCTTGCTCAATGTTGGCATCATCAAATACTAATAGTGGAGATTTACCACCAAGTTCCATCGTGACATCTTTTAAAGTACCGGCAGCACTTGCTACTACTTTTTTACCTGTGCCTACTTCACCCGTAAATGATACTTTATCAATATCGCTATGCTGCGTTAGCCACTGGCCTACATCGCCCGCGCCTTGAACAACATTAAACACACCTGCAGGTACGCCAGCTTCAACAAAGACTTCTGCAAGTTTAAGTGCGCCAAGTGGTGTTTCTTCAGATGGTTTGAATATAAATGCATTACCAGCTGCAAGGGCAGGGCCCGACTTCCAACACGCAATTTGTAGTGGGTAGTTCCATGCACCAATACCCGCACAAATACCTAATGGCTCTTTACGTGTGTAGTAAAAGTCATCACCAACCATTTGTTGTTGGCCTACTTGTGCTGGCGCAAGGCCTGCAAAGTATTCAATTACATCAGCGCCGGTTTCAATATCAACACAATTTGCTTCTTGCATTGGTTTACCGGTGTCAAGTACTTCTACAAGTGCCAGCTCATCGTTGCGCTCGCGTAAAATAGCCACTGCTTTTAATAAAATGCGGCTACGTTCAATGGGTGTCATTGCTGACCACTGAGCAAAACCTTGCTTTGCACTGGCAATGGCTGCGTTTTGAATAAATTCGTCGGCAATTTCTACTGCGTAAATAACCTCGCCCGTTGCTGGGTTTGTTACATCAAATGTTTTGCCGTTCTGGTTTGCAAGAAAATGGCCGTTAATAAAATTTTGATAGACAGGTGTAGTCACGCTAGGCTCCATATTGCTTGATAAGTGAAAGTACGTAGCTTTTTGCTAACTTTTCACTGTGTTTAAACTGATTATTGTCTGATTTACTCAGTACTGCTCTTAACCATAGGCCATCGATCATTGCGGCGCTAAGTTCTGCAGCTTGCTTTGCTTGCTCAATAGGCATTAATTGCTTAAAAGAAAATGCTAAATTACTTTGCAAGCGTTTACTGTTTACGTTTTGTAGTCTGTGTAATTCTTCATCATGCATCGATTGCGCCCAAAAACTTAACCACGTTCGGGTTGTATCATTACGCTGTTGTACAAGCGCAAAGTTGGCTTCGATAATAATCATTAAACGTTCAATGGCATTCGTTTGGTTATTTACTTTACTTATCAAGCCTTGTTTTAAGCTTGTTAGTAAGTATCTAACAGTGGCTTCAATTAACCCCTGCTTACCACCAAAATAATGACTAATAATGCCAGACGATAAACCGGCATTTTTACTAATGCTGTTTATAGTTGTGCCTTGTAGTCCATTAGTTGCAACTGACTCTATAGTCGCGTCAATTAGCTGCTGACGTCTGACAGGTTCCATTCCGACTTTAGGCATAATTTTTATTAATTGAACGTTCAATAAACATAAGCTTAAGGTAATAGCTCTAACAATTCAAGGCTGAAGTAAATATCTAGATGCCAAAATGTAGATTAATCATTAATAAAAGCGCAACTAATGCGATAAAGGAGATAAGGTTTTACTTTGTTTTATTTTATTTAAAACAAAGGCTTGTGAATTTTATTTTGAAATTAAATAATAGTAATGATTTGTTTACAGCAATAAATGAATAAAATGATCAATAATCATTAGTGCAGTAATAGTTAGAGTACTAATAGTATTAATTTAATACAAAAGCGCACTAAACCTGCAATTGCTTAGTGCTCTAATAAATTTATATAGAGAGTAAACTTTGTGGTTTTATCGTTTTAAAGCGCTTGGTTTTGAAAGGTCAGGCATTATTAATAACGCCTTTAAAAAGTAGGGGGTAACGTCTTAGTCTATTGCCAATATAGTCATCAGCTAAAATTTGTTGGCAAATAAAGTCTATATCTTTGCTTGCTTCAAAAACCCAATCAAAGCGCTCTATAGCCAGTAAAAAACCACGCTTTAAATGAGTTTGAGCACGGTACTGTTCTAAATTTTCTTGAATAATTGAGACTTTGCTTGGATCAGCTCTAAGCTCTTCTACTACTTGGTTTATAAAAGTAGTATTGAGCTTACTGGTAGGGCGGTGTCTGCGTTTTCGTGGGTGCATTAGCTCTCGTTTGCAATGTTATATAATTTTTTCAAAAAGTCGTCTTTATGCTTTTCATGTTCGTAGTCAAGGTGGTAAGTATTATGAAAACCAAAGCGCAGTTCAACGCCGCTACCTTGTAGGTATACTGTGTAGCCATCTACGTCTGAATAAGCAGTAACACCTTGATAATGCTTGCCTTCATCAGTCATTTCACCTTTTTGAATTATACGTTCATATACGGCTAAAATCTGTTTATTGTCGATTTCGTTTTTCATGTTTTATGCCCTTCGTTTAGTAACTCATACGATACAGATATGAGGGTCGATCATCTTAAAAACAATAGCTAAAAAAGTGTGATATTGCTTTGTAATTTCGCTTTTTTAAATTATGCTCAAAGCTCATTTATTGTTGAGCTTAGAGCATGATAGACAAGGCGTTACTACTAAAAACTCGTGAGTTATCGGATCAATTAATTGCATTGCAAACTCCAATTAGGATACTCGATGCTATTAATTGGGATAAACAAACTAAAGAGGAGTTTTTTAGACAGAAATGTCAAAAAAACCCACTCATCGATCGTGCATATTATCAACAGCGCGACCTTGGTTTTGTACCTAGCGAGCTGCGCCAAGCATTTTCTACTTTGCACCGTAACATTATTAACCAATTGGGACAGTTAAATCCGATTGCTCAATATATGGGAAAAATGTGCACCGAGTATAAAACGGTATTAAGTATGCTTGAGTATCGTGGAACGCCAGAGTTTCATGACTTATCAGTGGAGTTATTTGGACACCCTAAAGATTTATTCCATGCTGGTGAGCCCTCACTTTCTGAGCTAGCTAATATGCTAGATAAACCGCTGCAAAATTTACTTATAGCCGACATACTGCCTGACGACCCTAAAAATATTGATGCTGTTGATGCTGTGCGTATTTTGTCTGAGCAAGTAAATGCCAGTATGGCAGGCATAAACGTAGAGGTAATGCTTAGCGATGGTATTGTCAGTGATGCAGCCGCAGGTGCTAATAATATAAAGCTTAATCAAGATGTTAAGTTTTCTCAGCGTGAACTTGATATTTTAGAAGTTCACGAAGGGTGGATACACGTAGGTACCACTCAAAATGGTTTAGCACAGCCGTATTTAACATGTTTGAGTAAAGGCACGCCTAGCTCAACTATTACCCAAGAAGGCTTAGCAGTATTAACCGAAATTATTACTTTAAAATCGACACCAAGGCGTTTATCTAAATTAGTTAACCGTATTCAAGCGGTTACAAAGGTAATAGATGGCGCTGAATTTGTAGATATTTACCGTGACTATGTAGCGCAAGGTTTATCAAAAGATGACAGCTACACACTCGCGCAGCGTGTATTTAGAGGCAGTACGCCAACAGGCCTGCCTTTTACAAAAGATATTGCCTACATTAAAGGCTTTGTACTGGTTTATAACTTAATACGCGTGGCGATACAGCTTGGTCGAATCGATAGACTCCCTTTATTACTGGTAGGTAAAATATCGATAGATGATTTTAGATTAATATCGCAGCTTCATGATTTAGGTGTAATTGAGAGCCCGCAATTTGTGCCACCACACTTTAAAGACTTACGCGGTTTGGCAACTTGGTTGAGCTTTGGCCGCTTTATTGGCGATTTATCGTTTGAAAAGTTAGAAAACGATTATAAACCGTTATTTTTATAATTAATCAACATAACCTACCGACATAAAAAAAGCCCATAACGGGCTTTTTAAATAAAGTACTTTAGGTTTTGCTATCGAGCATTGGTGCTTTCAAATATTTTGTCAGCTGAGGCTGCAACAAAACCAGTATAAAGCTCACCGTCGGCTTTAGGGTAACGAATAGCAAACTCATAAAAACAGCTAGGGATGCTCATATCACCGTCACTAAAGGTAACAGAGTATTCATCAGCAAGTGTTGACGATTGCTCTAGTAACACCTCTGGTGAGCCTTTAACTTCACCGCCTGACGTATTAAGCGAAAAGCCGGCGTCTTTTAGGGCTTGGTTAACATCATGAATGTTATTAAACTTAGCAAGCGTATTAATATTTACAGTAAAGTGGTTAGCACGGTAACCCCACGCCGACATCCATGCTGCATATTCGCTTTCAGCTAGCAGTTGTTTATAAGTATCAGTGCTTACTTGCCAATGCGTGCCTGAATACAAAAAGTTATCAGCAGTAACAGCACTTTCATCAATTTTATCAACCATGTCGGTTACGATAGCTTGTAACTCTGGCGAGCATTTTTCAACTAATAGCTCAGAGATAAACACTTTTGGCTGATTAGGATCGCTATGCTCGTAGTGCTTTGCATAGAGTTTTTTAGCTTCAAAGTGGTACTCACCACATTCTTTGTAACCAATAGCTAAAAAGTGAGCAGCGAGCTTTTCAAGACCCACTTTGCCAATAT
The DNA here is from genome assembly GCF_015864265.1 of Pseudoalteromonas sp. NZS37. Lineage (NCBI taxonomy): Bacteria > Pseudomonadati > Pseudomonadota > Gammaproteobacteria > Alteromonadales > Pseudoalteromonadaceae > Pseudoalteromonas > Pseudoalteromonas sp. NZS37. Next base: position 447,271 of record NZ_JADYXL010000003.1, read on the forward strand.
TAAACGTACGCAGCGCAATATGATCGTTAATAATGTCATCTTTTTGCGTTGACCCTAAAAGGTCATGAATTTTGTCTGCCGATGGTGTTACGTTTAAGTAGTTTTTCCAAAGGCTCTCAAATAATGTGTTTACATCAGTATGCATGTTAAATCCTTAAATCTAAAATTTTGGTTTTATTGCTTATTCAATTACCAAGCCTGGCGCTAGGGTTTGCGGTAAGCTCACTTTGTCTGACTCAACAGATGCTACAGGGTATGCACAATAATCAGCGGCGTAATAGGCACTTGCTCTGTGATTACCACTGGCGCCAATACCGCCAAATGGAGCTGCACTTGAGGCACCCGTAATAGGGCGGTTCCAGTTAACAATACCTGCACGGATGCGCTTTAAAAAGTGAGTGTAATCATCTTCACTGTCGCTAAGTAAACCTGCAGATAAACCAAAGCTTGTGTTGTTAGCTTCAATGATTGCGCTGTCAAAGTCGTTGTAACGATACACTTTAATAAGCGGTCCAAAATGTTCTTCATCTGGCATGTCGGTAATGTTTGTTACATCAACAATACCTGGACTTACAAAACCGGTGCCTGATTTTAATTGCTTAAGTTCAACAAGGATTTGCGCGCCTTTTGACACTAATTCACTTTGCGCAGCGACCATACCCAGTGCTGCTTTTTCGCTTATCATTGCACCCATAAAAGGCTGCTCTGTAGCAAAACTGTCGTCTACAACTATGTTTTTAGTCGCGCTTATTAGCTTTTCTAAAATAGCATCGCCATTGAGCGATTTTTCAATAAATAAGCGGCGTGCACACGTACAGCGCTGACCTGAGGTAATAAAGCCTGATTGAATAATATCGTGCACAGCAGCGCTTACATCACTCACATCTTTTACAATAAGAGGATTATTACCGCCCATTTCAAGTGCTAAAATTTTGCCAGGGTGTCCTGCAAATTGCTTATGTAGTAAGTGACCTGTGTTTGAGCTACCGGTAAAAAACAATCCATCTATATCTTTATGAGAAGCAAGCGCTTTGCCTGTTTCAATTTCACCTTGGACAAGGTTAATAACACCTGCTGGTAAACCCGCTTTTAGCCAAAGTGAGAGGGTGAATTCTGCAACGTGCGGTGTTAGTTCTGATGGCTTAAATACTACGGTGTTGCCTGCTAAAATTGCAGGAACAATATGCCCGTTTGGTAAATGCCCCGGAAAGTTATACGGGCCAAAAATAGCCACAACGCCATGCGGTTTGTGTCTAATAAACGCTTTAGCACCGGGCATTGGGTTTTCGGTTGTACCGGTACGCTCATGGTACGCTTTTACAGATATAGCTACTTTGCCTGTCATTGCGCCCACTTCGGTGCGGGTTTCCCATAATGGCTTACCTGTTTCGCGTGCAATTATGGTCGCAAATTCTTCACTGTGTTCTTTTAATTGAGCTGCGAAGTTTTCAAGAATGGCTATACGCTCTTCAAGCGGCTTATCTGCCCATTGTACCTGTGCTGCTCTGGCTGCTTTTATAGCTGAATCTACTTGATCAGCGTTTGCGCCATTACCTTGCCATACCACATCGCCATTACTTGGATTGATTGACCCAAATGCTGGACCAAGGCCCACATGCCACTGGTTATTAATTAGGTGTGTATTCATAAATAATTTACAGGCGGAAAAATCGCGCTGCATCTCCTTGACTTAAATTAAGTGCTTTAGCCACATCTTGGCTAATGACGAGAGTATGTTTTGCATGATTGTAATGTGCGTCTTTGGTAAATGTTGCTCTAAAGCCACTTACGCCTTGATTACATACAGCCAGCGTATCAGAGCTATTTTGTGATATGTGATCAAGCTCACCAATAGTAATAGGGCAAACTTGAGAGTCGCGAATGCTGCGAATATTACCAAGCTTTGCTTCAACCGTTGGGCCTGCGTCAAATAAGTCAACGTAGCCTCTGTGCTCAAAACCTTCTTTTTCTAATAATTTTAGCGCAGGTTTCGTTTTTTCATGCACATGCCCAATAACTGCTTGGGCTTTCTTGCTAAGCAAGTTCACATAAATAGGGTATTTAGGCATTAACTCGCTAATAAATACCTTATCGCCTAAGCCAACTAAGTGATCTGCTTCTGGAAATTCAATACTAAAAAAGTGCTCTTGCAGCCATTGCCAAAAAGGAGAATGGCCGTCTTCGTCGCTAACACCGCGCATTTCTGCGATAACAGTATCGGCAAAACGCTCGCTATGCTGAGCCATAAATAAAAAGCGTGAACGCGATAAAAATCGACCCGTTAAACCTTTACGGCTATTTTCGCGCAAAAATAATGTGCATATTTCAGAGCAACCTGTGTAGTCGTTACACATGCTCAAAATATCAACGGTGTTATATACATTTAAAGTAGGCGAGTGGTGTACTGTTTTACCTAAATGATAATGATATAAAGGCACCGATAAACCTACCGCAGCTTCTATAGCGGTTGTGCCAATAACGTCACCTGTTTCACTGTCCTCTAAAACAAATAAATAGCTTTCATCAAGTGGCTGGTTAATGTTTTTGGCAAAGCTTTTTTCAGCACGTTCAATTTTTTCTTTAAGCTGTGCATCGTCCACAGGTAAAGAGGTAAACCCATGACCGGATTCAATCGCTATTTGTTTAAGCGCGTCAAAATCATTGGCAGTAATAGGACGTAATACTTGCATTTATTGCTTGCTCCAATAGCACGCCTGTAGGCGTGCTAATTTAAACTATATTAACCGTTTACTACATCGCTAACGGCTTTTTCAAAGCGCGCTAAGCCTTCTTTAATATCTTCAAACGGGATAACTAAAGACGGTGTAAAGCGAATTACATTCATGCCAGCTACAAGGTTCATTAAACCATTATTAGCACTTGCTACTAAAAAGTCGCGTGCACGTCCTTCAAATTTGTCATTTAGTACTGCGCCAATTAATAAGCCTTTACCACGTACTTCGCTAAATACGTTGTATTTTTCGTTAATTGCGTTTAATCCGTCACGGAATAATTGCTCGCGCTCTTTAACACCGTTTAGTACGTCTGGTGTATTTACTGTATCAAATGCCGCTTCAGCAACAGCACAAGCAAGTGCGTTTCCGCCATAAGTAGAACCGTGAGTACCAATTTTTAAATGCTCAGCAATTGGTGTACGAGTGATCATAGCGCCAATTGGAAAACCACCACCCAATGCTTTTGCCGTTGTTAAAATGTCAGGAACAACCCCTAAACCTTCATAAGCGTATAAATCGCCTGTGCGACCAACACCCGTTTGTACTTCATCAAAAATAAGTAACGCGTTATGTTTAGTACAAAGTTCACGTACTTTTTTAGCAAATTCATCTGTTGGTGAAATAATACCGCCTTCACCTTGTAATGGTTCCATCATAACAGCACATGTTTTATCGCTGATCAGCGCTTCAAATGCCGCTATATCGTTAAAATCACAATGTACTATGTCAGCAGGTTTAGGACCAAAGCCATCAGAATATGCAGCTTGCCCGCCCACAGTTACTGTAAAGAATGTGCGACCATGGAAACCTTTATTAAATGCAATTATTTGCGTTTTTTCAGCGCCATATACGTCCAGTGCATAACGACGCGCTAGCTTAAGCGCTGCTTCGTTTGCTTCTGCGCCTGAGTTTGCAAAGTAAACTTTATCAGCGAATGTTGCTTCAACCATTTTTTGAGCTAAACGAAGTGCTGGCTCATTAGTCATAACATTCGATAAATGCCAAATTTTTTCGCCTTGCTCTTTTAATGCTTTAACTAATGCAGGATGACAGTGACCCAAACAGTTAACGGCAATACCACCAGCAAAATCGATAAACTCGTTATCATTTTGATCCCAAACGCGTGAACCTTCACCACGAACTGGAATGATTGCTGATGGATTATAGTTTGGTACCATTACGTCGTTAAATAAGTCTCTTGTTACTTGCATTTTTACACCTAAATTTAATGGGCTTAGATAAAAGATTAGTTGCTAACTCAAAGAAGAATATAGCCTTTATTCTTCAGCAAACACGTTATTATTTCTTGTAGAGGTCATTATCGAAGGTTAGCTGTTAAAATTGCAGTGCTATTTTGTGAAAAATGATTAAAATAAAAGTCAAAATAACGAAGAAAATAACCATTATGATAACTCCACAAGATGAAAAGCTACTTTCTGTACTAAAAACAAATGCTAGAGCGAGTATTTCTGACCTTGCTCGTATGCTTGACTTATCTCGTTCAACGGTACAAAGCCGTATGCTCAAACTAGAAGAAACGGGTGTAATTAAAGGCTATAGCGTTGATTATGGTGACGACTACCTCAGTAAAATGGTATCAGCTCATGTGTCTATAAAAGTAAGACAAAAATTAACAACTAAAACAAATATCGAGCTTAAGCAAATTGATGCAATTTCGCAGCTCTATGCCATAAGTGGTGAGTTTGATTTAATTGCTGTAGTACAGGCTCAAAATTTAGAGCAGCTTAGCCATTTACTAGACGATATAGGAAATCTGGATGGAGTAGAGCGCACAACATCTTCTGTTATTTTAGAAACTAAATTTAAGCGCTAGAGTCAGTGAGTTTTTGTTTTAGTCGTTAAGTGAACACTCGGTATACTTTAGGTAAGTAATAGAAAGGCTAGGGTTTGTTGATCTTTCAAGGTTGAATTTCAGTAGCCTGTTTAGTATTCAGGCAAGGCAGAGCCTATGCAGTGTGGTTACTCCCCATAAATGGGCGATAACGTAGCATTAATGCCAAACAGGCGCTGCTCAAAGGGTCCTTCCTAGGCGCTATTTACTCTTTGTTGCCTGCATGGATGTAGGTAAGGGGCGTGAGCAAGACGCGGAAGCTTTGCTCGGTTTTTACTTATTCTTACATGGATGTAAGCCATTAGAACAACGCAGGAGCAGTTATTGAGCCCACTAGGTTACAAATCTCGCGCCGCGATTAAATAGCGCCTAGTTTGAACGGATTTTAATCCTCAAAGATCAACAGACCCTAGATATAAATGCATTAATTTAAATATTTAAGTGTACTTTTTATAAGCTAATAGCAGTAGAACATAGATTTAAATATTGAAGCCATTGATAAGATACAAAATTTTGTAAGGAGAATTTATGCTTTTTTAATATGGATGACTATACTCATTTTAATTTGTACAATATTTAGTAATGGATTATGCCTGCATATTTTTTTACCCTCTTATTGGGTTTAACTGAGCCTCTTCAGTTTGGAACAAACTTACCCACCACTGCACCTGATAATGCAGTCAACCAAGTTGAGTGTATTTTATTTGAAATGGGAGCCCCTTTTCAGCTACAAACCTTGCCATGGTTACGTGCACGTCGAGAAGTAAAGTTAGACCGCTTAGATGGTTATTTCACAACTCATTTAATGCCTGAAATGAAGGCCTATGGGCGCATATCATCCCCCATCTTTTTAGAAAGCTGGTACTGGTTTACTCATCCAGAGAGCATTAATAAACCAAAAAATAAAATGCGTTATGGTGCAGTAAGAGGGAGTTATCAGGCTAATTGGTTTAAAACTCAGAATATTATTGCTGAGGTAGAAGTAAATTCATTAGAAGAAATAGTAAATGTTATGCACCATAAGCGGATTGATAGAATTCTACTTGATTTAGACGATTTTGAATTAGCAGCCTCTAAGCTAGGGATTAATAAAGATGAGTATCAAAGAGAATTTTTTAGGTATGTACCTTTGGGATTATTTGCTTCGCATTCACTTATTAAACGCTTCCCTAAATTTATGCAGCAGTTTGATGAAAATATAAATACTTGCGCGCAGGCTCCATTTTCACTATCACAAAGTGAAGAAAAGCAAATACTTGATAGATTGTCCAGTAGCGCTAAAATCTTACTAAACTTACCTAGTTTAGTAGAACAAGTTCAAATAAGTAATGGGTCTCCCTTAAGTGAATCTGAAATTAAAAGACTAGACCAGCTATGGATAAAAGAAAGTAAACAAGTAAAGCACCCAGATGGATTAGCTATGCTTAATTTACCGTTATCTAAAGTATTTAAAAAATGGCAATCTCAATTCAAAGGTGTTGTTACTGAGCTAATATTGACTGATAACCAAGGAAAAAACATCGCTATTAGTAAGCTAACCAGTGACTACTGGCAAGGAGATGAAAATAAATTTACTAAAACATTTAAACAGTCAAAAGATTTTAACTTTGATAGCGTCACATATGATGCATCAACACATCATTTTCAAGTTCAGCTAAGTTTTCCTGTTTTAGATGATAATAATAGTCATATTGGAGTGTTGATTTTAGGTGTTGATGTAGAAAAAGCACTTCATTCGTCAAACGAAAAGAGTAATTAACTCATTACCTTTCACATAAGTTAGCTAAGCTTTAATGCTTTAGGTTAGCTAACTAGATGCTATGGAAGTGTTTTTTTTGAAATAGGTTTTTTTCTTATAACTTCTTTTTTGGCTTTATCAAGCTTTATAAAATAAGCATTACCGCCTATGCCTTTAAACTCTTCATCTGTAAATACAATCGTATTGTCATCAAAAAAGGTGACAGCTTCTTTTTGAGTAACTATCCCTAAGTCTATTTTTGATACATCACCAGAGAAAAACTTATCACCTTCAAAGTTTTCAAATAACCAAAGACTGGTTGAATCAAGTAAGACTAATTTTTTACGATCGGGGCTGAGCGCCGCAGAGGTTATCCAGCATAGTTTTTCAAGCGTGGTACACGTTTTAAAAGAGTCAATTAGCTCAGCATCAAAATTTGCTGCATGATCGCCCACTTTATACACTTTAGTAATACCATCGAAAGGTTCAGTGCGGTTTTTAGTAAATAAATATAAGTGACGACCTAGTGCTACAAATGCTTCTAAATCAAAATTTCGGTCGTTGGGTTTTATTGGACTGCCATCCATTTCAGGGTAGGTAAACTTAATTATTTCGGCTTGGGTTGTGTTTGTTTTTATATCTATTGGGTTTTCTATTTTATAAATAGTGAGCCATCTACGATCGTTTTTGTTATTACCAAAATCCCCTAAAAAAAAGTGCCCAAATTTGTTTTGGGTCATGTCTTCCCAATCAATATTTTTAGCGTTTTCAACCAAAATTTCTTTGGCAATAGAACCATCTTTGTTAAGGCGGTAAAGCTTGGGTTCATTGCCTCCGTCGTTAATAGCCCATAGACGTTTTTGTTTATCAAATTCAATACCTGAGATTTCTTTTAATTTAGGATCAACTGAGATTTCTTTTTTACTATAAAGGGTATAGATTGAAGAACCAACAAGTGTGGCTATTATTAAAAAGATGATGGCTATAGTTATTAAAATGCTTTTTTTCAACATGAAAATTATGATATTTCAGAGTATTAAGATGCTGTGTATTATCGCTGATGAAAGTACAGAACAAAAGAATTTTATAAATTTAGGCAATACTTTTGGATTATTTAACTTTAAATTCGATTAAATAAATAATATGTGATGTACGCTTAGTTGGTTCAAATATTGCTCTGTACTACTGAGCTTTTTAAAAAAGATTGTTTATATACTAACCGCACTTTTTAAGTGCAGAAAAAATGAATTGTTGCACTGTAATAATGCGTAAATAAAGTTTTGGTTAACTTACAACGTGTTTAATGATTTTGAATGGAATCCACATCGCCTTTTTGTTTAGTTGTATGGCCTGTGGCAAAGATTAAGTACCCTTTTTGGTTTAGTTGGAGCCTGCTATGTTGAATAAACGTTTTTTTAAAACAAAAGATGAAGCTGAAGTAACCTTTGAATTTTCTCACCCAGAGGCTGAAGAAGTTTGCTTATTAGGCGAATTTAATGATTGGCAACCTGTGCCAATGAAGCTTAATAAAAAACAAGGTGTGTTTAAATTTAAACAACGCTTACCTATCGATCAACAATTTCACTTTCGTTATTTAATAAATGGAGACATTTGGGATAACGACCACCAAGCTGATGGTTATATTGGCAATACATTTGGCACAGAAAACAGCATAGTAAATACTCAACGCATTAATTAAGGCGATTCAATGGATGCTCTTTCGCAGTTGTTTTACCTGCATGGTATTGGCTTTGAATTCACTAAGTATACAGGTGAACAGGTGTTTTTTAGCGAAGACACGCGTAAACGTGCTTTGCAATGTTGCGGTGTTGATACAAATAACGAAGCCGAAATAACTCAACTAACTTATGATTTAGATGCATCGCTTTGGCTGGATTTAGTACCCAGTGTGAGTTTGGTTGACCAAAAAAAATGCGCTTTAAAGCTTCGTATAGACGAACGTCAGCAGTATTTAGCCGCCAACATTAATGTCCCTTCTCTTGGGATTAATATAGCGGTTGAGAACCTTTATAATTTGGCAGTTACAGGTGAATATTACTTACATGGCGTTCGCTATATTGAGCTGGCACTACCCATAGAAACTATGCCAATTGGCTATCATGACGCTAATGTTCAGGTAGGTGAGCAACACGCTATTACACAAATTTGGTGCGTGCCTGAGCAAGTCTATCAAGTTGAAGACACAAAGCGCACAGGGTTATCTATTCAGCTTTACACATTAAAAAATAAAGCGCATTTAGGTATTGGCGACTTTGACGATTTACTAACGCTTACAAAATTATGCAGCTCGCAAAATATGGATTACATATTACTTAATCCACTGCATTTGTTATTTGCTGATATGCCAGAGCGTGCAAGCCCTTATAGCCCTAGTAGTCGGGCTTTATTAAACCCTCTTTATATTTCTATAGTATTAAGCGAAGACGCACAAAATAACACAGTTCTGCATGACCTCATGCAACGAGACGATGTAATTACACTTATAAAAAGTAATGATCAATTTATAGATTATGAAAATGTAAGCCATATAAAGTATGCGTTATTTGAAGCGCTTTATAATCAGTTTGAATTAACGGCAAGTGATGAGCGTCGCCAAGCGTTTACTGATTTTTGTAATACTCATTCAACTACGTTAAATACCCTCGAATCAGATAACTTAACATTTGATTATTACCTGCAGTGGCAAGCGCATACGCAATTGGCACTGTGTCAACAAAGTTGTGCAGAGCGAGGTATGGCTATTGGCTTAATCAATGATTTAGCTGTTGGTTGTGCGGGTGATGGGGCCGAGTTTAAAAATCAAAAGCCACTGTTTAGCCAAGGTGCAAGTGTAGGTGCTCCACCAGATCCATGGGCCGAAGCTGGCCAAAACTGGGGGCTTCCAGCACTAAATCCTCAAAGTCTTAGTAATAATCACTACCAATTCTATCGCTCGCTCATTCGCGCAAACATGCAAAATGTAGGTGGACTTAGAATTGACCACGTAATGGCTATTAGGCGCCTATGGTGGTGCTTTGAAAGCAATAGTGAACAAGATGGCTGTTATGTTTACTACCCGTTTGAGCACTTACTCGCCATTTTAAAAATTGAATCACATATTAATCAGAGTATTGTTATTGGAGAAGATTTAGGCGTTGTGCCGCCAGAGGTAAGGCAGGCTTTGGCATCTAGCGGTATTTTTTCTAACAGCTTATTTTATTTTGAAAAACAACACAGTGGTGAGTTTTTATCGACTGATGAGCTAGCAACACAGTGTTTGTTAATGATAGCCAATCATGATGTACCGCCTTTTACAGGTTGGTGGCAGCATGCTGATTTAAATATTAAGCAACAATACAAGCTTATTACTTGCAATGAATACGAGCAATTAAAGCAACAACGAATAGAAGAGCAACATAGGATACTACGATTTATTAATCGCCATACCAATACAACCGAGCTTCTATTACATAGTAATTCAGTCGAAGTATATAACGCACTTGCATTGTGTTTAGCAGGCTCTCAATCGCGTTTATTTGCAATACAAATAGATGACTTAGATGAGCAGAAGTATCCGGTTAATATCCCCGGGACAGATAAAGAATATCCTAATTGGCGACGTGTATTAACGCATACCAGTGAAGAAATTTTTACTAAAAATGGCTCACTTTTAGCTGCAATCGATTCAATAAGGAAAGGTTAAATGAGCAGTACAATTAATAAAAAATCTTCAGCGCAGGACAGCTCAGAGCTTGCTAATTCATTACAGGACAGCTCAGTACATGAAAATAGTTACGATGCACAAGTACATGCATTAAATACCGGACGATTTAAAGACCCATTTAGCTTTTTAGGGGCACATAAAACGGATGCTGAGGTTGAAATTCGTTTTTACTTACCTTGTGCAATAAGTGTGAGTGTTACATTAAACAATAAAAGTATTAAGGCGCAGCGCTACCAACAAAGTGACTTATTTATAGTCAAAGTTGATGCGCTGCCCACTGCGCCTTATCAATGCATTGCTCAGTACACAAATAGCAGCACTACCTTTTATGATGAATACAGCTTTGAAAGCACACTTGATGCAGAGGCAATGTATTTATTTAACGAAGGCAGCCTTGAACATGCGTACTCTCATTTTGGTGCACATTTTAGCACTCAACAAAATGTAGAGGGTGTGCGCTTTTGTGTATGGGCGCCTAATGCTGCAAGTGTCTCTATTATTGGTGAGTTTAATTTTTGGCAAGCTAATCGCCACTTTATGCGTTTTCATCCTGCAAGTGGTGTATGGGAGCTATTCGTACCAGGCCTTAAAGCCGACATGTGCTACAAATTTGCAATTACCGCTCAAAGTGGAGAAGTACTCGAAAAAGCCGACCCCTATGCATTTAAAATGCAACAAGCCCCGGGTACTGCAAGTGTACTGCAGTATAAACCAGAACCTATAACGCTCGGCGCTCAGGCACTTCAAAACCGACAAAAGCGTAATCATATTGATGCGCCAATTAGTATTTATGAAGTGCATTTAGGCTCATGGCAACGCGCTGAAAACAACCGCTATTTAAGTTACACAGAGCTTGCTGACAAACTGGTTAGCTACGCCCTTGAAATGAATTTTACCCACCTTCAACTTATGCCAATAAGTGAATACCCGTTTGATGGTTCGTGGGGGTATCAGCCTGTTGGTTTATTTGCACCTACCAGCCGTTTTGGCGATTACAACAGCTTTAAATACTTTGTAGAGCAATGCCACAAAGCTAATTTAGGTATTTTACTTGATTGGGTGCCTGGGCATTTTCCCAGCGATCCGCATGGCTTACATCGATTCGATGGCACCCATTTATATGAACATGCCGATAAGCGCCAAGGTTTTCATCCTGATTGGAATACCTACATTTATAACTACGACCGCCCTGAAGTTAAAAGCTTTTTGATTTCAAATGCTATGTATTGGTTACATCAATTTGGTTTAGATGGTCTGCGTGTAGATGCCGTAGCTTCTATGTTGTATTTAGATTACAGCCGAAAAGAAGGCGAGTGGATTGCTAATTGTTACGGCGGGCGCGAAAACTTAGGTGCGATTGAGTGCCTAAAGCAAGTCAATATGCGCAGCTATAAAAACAACCCAGGCATTATGATGGTGGCTGAGGAGTCAACAGCGTGGCCGGGCGTCACCCAAAGTGTTGATCACAACGGCTTAGGCTTTGGCTATAAGTGGAATATGGGTTGGATGAACGATAGTTTGCATTACATGCAGCATGACCCTTTATACCGTCAGCATCATCATCACGAAATGACTTTTTCGATGGTATACGCTTTTAGTGAAAACTATATATTGCCATTAAGCCACGATGAAGTAGTACACGGTAAAGGATCGTTAATTGAAAAAATGCCAGGCGATGATTGGCAGAAATTTGCAAATTTACGCGCTTACTACGCATTTATGTGGGCACACCCGGGTAAAAAACTCTTGTTTATGGGCGGTGAAATTGCACAGCGAAAAGAGTGGGGACACGATCATTCTATCGATTGGCATTTACTTGAGCACCAAAGCCATAACGGTATAAAGCACACCGTAAAAGCGCTCAATACCGTTTATAAAAACCAACCCGCGTTGTATGAGTTAGATTCGAGCGCGGCTGGTTTTACCTGGATAGATAACAATAATAATCAGCAGAGTATTTTAAGTTTTGTTCGCTATGCTAAAAACGCAAAAGACTTTGTGGTTGTTATTGCTAATTTTACCCCCGCGTCATATGAAAACTACGTTATTGGCGTACCGAGTAAAGGGCGTTATAAAGTTATTTTAAATACAGACGATACTCAGTTTTTTGGCTCTGGCGTTGAAGTAACTAAAGATTCATCGCAGATAGTTCAGGCAATAAATGAATCAAATCATGGCTTTAAACACAGTATTTCAATTGCCATTGGTGGCTTAACAACTATTTACTTACAAAAGGTTGATGATGAGTAACCAATTTGATGTAGCCCCCGGTAATGTAGAACCGCTAGGTTCTAGTGTTATTAATAATGGGGTTAACTTCGCGCTTTATGCGCCAGGTGCAAGCCAAGCCTATGTGTGTTTGTTTGATAAAAGTGGCCATTCAGAAATTCTAAAAATGGCGATGAATATTAACGAAGGGGGTATTTGGAGTATTCATATTTCGCCATTAAGCGCCGGCGCACTTTATGGCTTTAGAGTTGAGGGTGAATATAACCCTAAAAATGGTCAACTATTTAACGAAAATAAACTACTGATAGACCCATACGCAAAAGACTTGTTTGGTGAGTTTACATGGAGCGAACGCCATTATGGGCAAATGCCAATTGGCACTAAAAGCACCGTAAATAATGCGATTGATATACCTAAGTCAAAAGTAGCACCCCCTACGTTGTATGCGCATAAAAAGCCAAACCACCGTTGGTCAAACACGGTTATTTACGAGTGCCATGTTAAAGGCACAACGTGTCGTCATCCTAAAATACCTAAATCTCTACAAGGAAAGTTTTTAGGGTTAAGTCACCCAAGCTTTATTGAGCACTTACAAAGCTTTGGCGTTACAGCAGTTGAGCTTTTACCTGTTCATTCTTTTATTAGTGAGCAATTTTTAACAGGAAAAGGGCTGCAAAACTATTGGGGTTATAACACGCTTAACTTTTTTACCCCTCATAAAGACTATTTAGTAAACGACGATATAAACGAGTTTAAGCAAATGGTGCGCGAGCTTCATGCTGCCGACATAGAAGTTATTTTAGATGTTGTTTATAACCATACCGCAGAGGCGGGGGCCGATGGCCCTATATTATCGCTAAGAGGCTTTGATAACTTAGCGTATTACCGCACAGTAGAGGGTCAGCCTAATGTATATATAAACGATACCGGCTGTGGGAATACCATAAATATTGATCACCCTAAAACACTGCAACTTGTACTTGATAGCCTTCGTTATTGGGTTGAGGTAATGGGAGTTGATGGATTTAGGTTTGATTTAGCGACCATTTTAGGGCGCTCAAAAGCAGGCTTTAGCTCTGCACATACTTTTTTACAAGCAGTAGCCCAAGACCCTGTGCTTAATAAGGTTAAGCTAATAAGTGAACCTTGGGATATAGGTCCTGGCGGCTATCAACTTGGGGCGTTTCCGCCGCCATGGCGAGAATGGAACGATCAATACCGCGATGTAATTAGACGTTTTTGGCAAAGTGAAACGGGCATAATTGCCAACGTTGCAAAACGTTTGCATGGATCGTTTGATATTTTTGAGCACAGCCAACGTGGACCACTTAATAGCATTAACTTTATAACGAGTCATGATGGTTTCACGCTTGCCGATTTAGTGAGTTATGAAGAAAAGCATAACGAAGCCAATGGTGAGCAAAACAGAGATGGGCACAGTGCAAATCACTCGTTCAACTGTGGAGTAGAAGGCTTTACCAGTGACTCAAAAATAAACGTACTGCGTTTGCAACAACAAAAGAACTTTTTGCTTACTTTGATATTCTCAAAAGGTGTTCCCATGATTGCCGCTGGCAGCGAAATGGCGCACTCTCAAGGGGGTAATAACAATGCTTATTGCCAAAATAATCGCACTAGCTGGCTTGCCTGGAAAGATTCTCAGCTTAATCATTCGTTAACACGATTTATTGACGATGCTTTAAAAATTAGACGCGCGCACAGTGCGTTCAAACACAGTGTATTTTTAGATGATATAGACGAGCGTTTTACCGTTAAGTGGTTTACTGAACAAGGTAAAACCATGACCGACGCTCATTGGCATGAAGATACCAGACAGTTTTTAATGTATAGCTTACTTGATAAGCAAAACAATCATGCATTACTGATGGTATTTAATGCCAGTAAAAAAACAGTTTTTTGCCAAATGCCGCCTTCGCCTATTAATGCGCCGTGGCAAATGGTTTTATCAAGTGTAAATAATGCATCTGTGAGTAGTAATGAAGATGCGATGGTTGAAATTTCAGCACAAAGTAGTTGGGTTTTTAGTGCTAATTTAGAGGATGTAAGTCATGGCTAAACAAAGTGAACAAGTGTGTGTAGTAAAGGGCTGGCAAGAAGGTCCTGTTATAGATGAAAGTACGCTTAAAGATGACTTAACACGGCATTTTTATTATACCCTAGGTCGCGATAAGGTCGGCGAATCAAGACTGTATTTATACCATGCTTTAGCGCTGACTATTCGCGACAGACTTGTTGCCCGCTGCAGAGAAACGAATCAACAAATTAAGCAAGAGAAACGCCGCAAAACGGCTTACCTTTCTCTTGAATTTTTAATGGGACGTGCGCTGGGTAATGCAATACTAAACCTAGATTTAGACGACCAAGTTGCTGCTGCATTACAAGAATACTGCACAACAGTAGAAACGCTTGAAGATGCTGAGCACGACGCAGGTTTAGGTAACGGTGGTTTAGGCCGCCTAGCTGCTTGTTTTTTAGATAGCTGTGCAAGTCTAGCGTTACCTGTCATTGGTTATGGCCTTCGTTACGAATACGGCATGTTTAACCAATCAATTAAAGATGGTAACCAAATTGAGCAACCAGATAACTGGCTGCGCGAAGGGCACCCATGGGAGCTAAGCGCGCCAGAGCATGCAAAACGTGTGAAATTTGGCGGCTACGTGCAAAGTTACACGGATAAATTCGGCCGAGAGCATCGTCAATGGATGAGTTCACAAGATGTATTAGCTGTACCTTACGATGTACCTGTTCCAGGTTATAAAAACAATATTGTAAATACGCTACGCTTATGGAAATCAGAAGCGACAGATGAATTTAATTTGACCGAATTTAATGCAGGCAGTTACTCAGAAGCCGTCGCACAAAAAAACCTAGCTGAACAAATTACCATGGTGCTGTATCCAAACGACAGCAGCGAAAATGGTAAAGAGCTTAGATTGCGCCAACAATACTTTTTATCATCTGCGAGTATTCAAGACGTAGTTGATCAGTGGGTTTCCCAACATGGCGAGAACTTTAGCGACTTTGCTGATTTTCATGTTTTTCAGTTAAACGATACACACCCAAGTATTGCTGTTGCAGAGCTGATGCGTATTTTAATTGATGATTACGAACTTGATTGGAACGATGCTTGGCAAATCACTACTAAAACAATGGCCTACACAAACCATACGCTACTTCCTGAAGCGCTTGAAAAGTGGTCTGTTTCGTTGTTTTCAAAATTATTACCACGCATTTTAGAAATAGTTTACGAGATAAACGCACGCTTTTTAGCACAAGTTGCACAGCAATGGCCGGGTGATGTTAATAAACAGCGTGCATTGTCGTTGATTGAAGAGGGCGATGAGCCGCAAATTCGTATGGCTTACTTAGCCATTGTAGGTAGTTACTCGGTAAATGGCGTAGCAGCACTGCATACCGAACTGTTAAAAGCGGGTTTATTTAAAGAGTTTTACGCACTGTGGCCAGATAAGTTTAATAACAAAACAAATGGTGTTACACCAAGACGTTGGCTTGCACATTGTAATCCCGTTTTAAGTAAATTAATCAGCGAAAAAATTGGTCATGACTGGGTTAAAAACTTTTCAACAATTAGCGATCTACGTCGTTTTTACGATGACAAAGCATTTCATGGGCAATGGCAAAATGCTAAACGCGAAAACAAACAGCGTTTAGTTGATTTAGTTAAAGCGCGCTGCGATGTTGATTTTGACGTATCGATGATGTTTGACGTACAAGTAAAACGTATCCACGAATACAAACGTCAGCTATTAAACATACTTCATGTGATTCATTTATATGACCGTATTCGCCGTGGTGATACCCAAGGGCTTGTTCCTCGCTGTGTTTTATTAGGTGGTAAAGCTGCACCGGGTTATTACATGGCTAAAAAAATTATTAAGCTTATTAATAACGTGGCAGAAGTTATAAATAAAGATCCGTTAGCAGCCCCGTATTTACGCGTCGCCTTTTTACCTAATTACAACGTAACCGCTATGGAAGTTATTTGTCCTGCAACCGATTTGTCAGAGCAAGTATCTACCGCAGGCAAAGAAGCGTCTGGTACTGGCAACATGAAGTTTATGATGAATGGTGCATTGACGATCGGCACGCTGGATGGTGCAAACATTGAAATTAGAGACGCCGTTGGTGCAGACAACTTCTTTTTGTTTGGGGCACAAGCTCATCAAATTGATGATATTAAGTCACGTTACAATCCTGAGCATTTAATCGCGCAAAATAGCGATTTAAATAATGTAATGCAACTACTCGAAAGCGGCCATTTTAACTTGTTTGAACCATGCTTATTTGACGATATTACAAATGCAATTAAGAGCCCACACGATCCATGGCTTGTTGCACACGATTTTGAAAGTTATGTAGCAGCTCAAAAAGAAGTTGATAAAGCTTACGCAGATCAAACCTACTGGACACAAATGAGTATTTTAAATACGGCAGCCAGTGGTATGTTTTCAAGTGACAGAACCATAAGCCAATACAGTGAAGATATTTGGCATTTAGAACCCCTCAATATTAGTGAAACAGACTTAACGACAACTAAAAGCCATGCCACTAACAGCCTAGACTAAATGGAGAGAGTATTATGCCTAATTATGCAAATCGCTACATAAGTAGCCTAACCAGAGAAACTTACGCGTTAATACTGGCAGGTGGTCGCGGTTCTCGCCTGCATGAGTTAACCGATTGGCGAGCAAAGCCAGCAGTTTACTTTGGTGGTAAGCATCGAATTATCGATTTTCCACTATCAAACTGCATTAACTCGGGTGTGAGACGTGTTGGTATTGCTACACAATATAAATCACATTCATTAATTCGCCATGTAAACCGCGCGTGGGGCCACTTTAAAAAAGAGCTTGGTGAGTCGGTTGAAATACTACCTGCATCTCAGCGCCAAGGTGATGATTGGTACTGTGGAACCGCAGATGCTGTTTTTCAAAACATAGATATTATTCGCCACGAGCTTCCTAAATATGTGATGATTTTGTCTGGAGATCATGTGTATCGCATGGACTATGGCGCTTTATTAGCTGAACATGTGCAAAAGGGCGCAGATATGACAGTGTGTTGTATTGAAGTGCCCGTAGAGGAAGCCGCAGATACGTTTGGTGTAATGACCGTTGATGAAGAAAACAGAGTGTGTCGTTTTGATGAAAAACCAGCAATGCCGAGCTCCGTACCCGGCAAGCCAGGTACATGTTTAGCATCAATGGGTAATTACATTTTTAATACTGAATTTTTGTTTGAGCAACTTAAAAAAGATTCTGAGAATGAAGGCTCTGGCCGAGATTTTGGTCACGATATTATTCCAGCAATTATAGAAGAGCATAATGTATTTGCTTTCCCATTTAGAGATCCAAACCAAGAAGGGCAGCCTTATTGGCGCGATGTAGGTACGCTAGATTCGTTCTGGGAGGCTAATATGGAATTGGTAATGCCAGAACCACAACTTGATTTATACGACCCAACGTGGCCAATATGGACATATCAAGAGCAACTACCACCTGCTAAGTTTATTTTTGATGACGAAGATAGGCGCGGTATGGCATTAGACTCAACTGTGTCGGGTGGGTGTATTATTTCGGGCTCTGCGGTTAGAAAGTCACTCTTGTTTTCTAATGTCCACGTTCGCTCATTTTGTACCATTGAGCAGTCGGTAATTTTACCCGGTGCGGTTATAAATCGAGGTTGTAAAATTAAGCGTGCGATTATAGATAGGAGCTGTGAAATACCGGCAGGTCTCGAAATCGGTTTTGACAAAAAAACAGATGAAGAAAACGGCTTTAGAGTATCTAAGAAAGGCATCGTTCTTGTTACTCGTGATATGCTCACTGAGCTTGCAAAAAAGTTAGAGCGCCAAGCGCGTGAGAATAAAAAGCTAGCGTAAAACACGTTAAATATTAAGCACGACAACAAAGCTTGCTCATTTATGAGCAAGCCCACACAGGTTAAAGGAAGTAGTAAATTAATGCATGTATTAATGGTTGCAGCAGAAAATGACGCGTTACCAGGCGCAAAAGTAGGCGGTGTGGCAGATGTAGTACGCGATGCGCCAAGGGCACTCGCAAAACAAGGTATAACGGTTGACGTTGTTATTCCTGACTACGGGTTTGAGCCGCTTGAGCGTATTTATATAGGTGAAGTAACCGTTGCATTTAATGCTCAACCCCATGTATTAACCATTTTTAAAGTACAACAAGCCCAAAATAATGTAAGCCAAATTGTTATTAGCCACCCGCTATTTAGTGAATCAGGCAGTGTATATTGTAACGATGCACCGGGGAGGCCTTTTGCTACCGACGCGACAAAATTTGCTTTATTTAATGCAGCTGTCTGCGAAGCATTATTACAAGGTGTATTAAAGCGCCCTACAGCGCTACATTTACATGATTGGCACAGCGCCTGCGTTGCAGTTTTACTTAAGTTTGAGCCACGTTATAGCTCACTTAATACCTTACCCATTGCCTACACAGTGCATAATATTGCACTGCAAGGTATAAGACCTTTTAAACACGACGACTCAAGCTTAGAGGCATGGTTTCCGTCACTTAGTTATAATGGCCAGCAACTATGCGACCCGCGTTACCCTCATTGCTTTAATCCTATGCGCAGTGCAATAAATCTGTGCGATAAAATACATGTTGTATCACCAACCTACAGCCAAGAGGTTCTTGAACCTAGTAATTACGAGCATGGTTTTTTTGGTGGCGAAGGGCTTGAGCAAGATCTGCAAAATGCAGCAAGCCAAGGTAAGCTTGTCGGTATTTTAAATGGCTGCGAATATCCAAGCAATGCACTTGAAGGAGCAACTCTCGCTGATTTTTATAGCCAAGCAGAGAATACTTTATTTACTTGGATGGCAAATAGCGAGCAGTTACAAAGCGGCTACTATATTGCCCACCAACGACTACAGCAATTTAAAGCAACGGTTAATAATGGCCCATTAGTCACAAGCGTTGGCCGACTTACAGAGCAAAAAGTGTTGTTATTGTGCCAGCAGGTTAATGAGGCTTTAGCTATTGATAAAGTGTGCCAAGTCATTAATGAACATAACGGCAGACTTATTATTCTAGGTTCGGGTGACAAAGAACTCGAAAGCATATTTACCAAAGCAATGGCGCGTAATTCTAATCTTTTATTTTTGAAGGGCTATGGTCAAGGTGTTGGCGATTTAATGTATCAGCTAGGTGACTTATTTTTAATGCCAAGCTCGTTTGAGCCTTGTGGTATTAGCCAAATGCTAGCAATGCGTGCGGGGCAACCGTGTTTAGTTCACAGTGTTGGCGGATTAAAAGATACAGTTAAACACCACGAAAATGGTTTTAGCTTTAATGGAGATACGTTAGCAACGCAAACGAGTAATTTAATTAGCTGTTTAGACGAAACTCTCTTAATTAAAAAGCAAAATCCTAAAAAGTGGCATAAAATTAAGCACAGCGCAGAGAAAATGCGTTTTTCGTGGCCACAAGTGGCAACTGATTATATAACAACCTTATACCGGTAAATCGTTGCTGTACTTTAAAGTTTAGTGACAAATGTACCTGCTTAGGGTTTAATTACTTAGTATTATATAAAAACTAAGAAGTAGGTAATGTGTCTGTATTTGTTGCAAGGCAAGCAATATTCAATCGAAGTAAAAAAGTAGTAG
This sequence comes from Pseudoalteromonas sp. NZS37, assembly GCF_015864265.1. Taxonomy (NCBI): domain Bacteria; kingdom Pseudomonadati; phylum Pseudomonadota; class Gammaproteobacteria; order Alteromonadales; family Pseudoalteromonadaceae; genus Pseudoalteromonas; species Pseudoalteromonas sp. NZS37. The sequence continues at coordinate 467,233 of NZ_JADYXL010000003.1, forward strand.
CCTATGAGCTACTTTTTCGTGATAGTCCAAAAAATTATTTTCCAGATATTGCAGAAGGCCAAGCAACAGCAAGGCTTATTATGGAAAATCAATTAAATTTAGGTACACGCCATATTACATCAGGCAAAAAAGCGCTTATTAATATAGGACCAGAATCATTAAAGCTCGATTTATGTGCTTTCCTACCATGCCAAGACGTTGTGATTGAGTTACTCGAAACCATAGAACCCACCGACGATAACTATGAACTGTGCCGAGGTTTATTTCATAGTAACTACAAACTCGCACTCGATGACTTTGTATATAAACCACAGTGGGATCGTTTTTTAAAGCTTGTGAAGCTCATTAAATTTGATATTGCGATTACACCTCTTAGCGAAATACAGCCCATAATTAATAAGTTACAAGCGCATAAACAAATAAAAATACTAGCCGAAAAAATAGAAACACAAGAAGACTATAAGCTCGCCTTTGATATGGGGTTTGATTATTTTCAAGGCTATTTTTTTGCAAAACCCACCATGATCAAACAAAATGACATTGACTATAACTATGGTTTAGTCGTCGCTATTTACGCCGAAATAATGAAAACAAGTCCAGATATAAAAACTATATCTGGACTATTTGAGCTTGATGCTGCACTTGCATATAAATTGTTGCGTTTAATTAACAGTGGTGTTTTTCCTATACAAAGCCAAATATCGTCATTAAAGCAAGCGCTTGTGTATTTAGGCCATGAACGCCTTAAAAAGTTTGTGAGCCTTATTGTTACTGCTCATACAGCGGGTAAAAAGCCTGCAGAGCTAATGCAAGTGTGTGTTGTACGTGCTCGTTTTTGTGAGTTGTTAGCAAAAAAGGTTAATAAAAGCCAGTCAGGCGAAGCATTTTTAACTGGGTTATTTTCACTGCTAGATGCAATCCTTGATCAACCAATGAGCTTGCTTGTTGAAAAGCTACCTTTCCCTGATGAAATAAAAACGGCATTATTAGGGGATAAAAACACACTTTATTATATTTTAAACGTTGTTAAAGCATACGAAACAGGAAGCTGGTGGGCACTTGAACAAGCTGTACTTTTGCTAAATATAGACAGTGCTATACTTCCTCCACTTTACCAGCAGTCAGTCGATTGGGCTGACAGTTATAAGAATAATATTTAACGGATAATAGCTTTAATGCGCAATTATAATATGGACTTTATTCGCGGCGTTGCCGTACTTGGCCTAGTTTACATGAATGCTTACGCCTTCGGCCTTTTTGAATACGGGTATACCTCTTTAACTAATCCTCCTGTTAGCGACTCAATTATTCATACCTTTAGCAGCTTGTTTGTAGACGGGCGTTTTAGAACGCTGTTTAGTTTGCTTTTTGGTGCCGGACTTTACATTCAGTGGCAACGTTATAAGTCTGAATTGCAGTTAAAAAGCAGGCTCTATTGGTTAATCCTCTTTGGTTTAGCGCATGGTTTTTTACTTTGGGCAGGTGATATTTTATTTGTTTACGGTGTATCTGGCTGGTTTGTTATTAAATATTTAGAGAGTGATAGCACTGTTCTTTTAAAAAGAGGACTTGAGTTTATTTTGTTATCGGGTGTAGCTACAGTGCTTATTGTATCTAGCGTACCCGATGAAATAATTTACCGCGATACAGCACAGTTTATAGATTTATATAACCCACACTATATTGATTACTTTATTAGTAACCTCGCTATGAACACATTGATGCTTGTTATGGTGCCAATAATGACAATGTGGATGTGCGTGGGCCTTATGCTCATTGGCATTTATTTATATAAACAAGGCGTTTTTAGTAAAGGCTTAACTACTCAGCAATTAATAGTTTGCGGTGTAATGACCCTTATTTTTTGTGGAATCAGGCTTTATGCATCACAGCTTAATGGCAGTTTAGGATATGGGGTGCAAGAATTTGTAAATATGTTTGCGGCCCTAGGTATGGCTACGCTGTATATTCATTTAATTGTTAAATTTTGCAATAACAGCGCACACGTAGGCAAGCTTATTCAACAAGCAGGGCGCTTAGCATTTACTTTATATATTAGCCAAACACTCATACAACTGTTGTTATATAAAGTGCTATTTACCCACTGGGTGCTCAGTTTTGATCGTATTGACTATTGGTTAGTTGCAACGGCATTAGTTGCGCTGCAGCTCATATTTACCTTTTTATACAGCCGCTATTTTAATCAAGGTCCGCTTGAATGTGTATGGCGTAAATTAACTAAAGTAAAAATTAGTGCTTAAACGCCTATAAATAGTAAATTAGGGGCGAAAAAATAGTGTGGGTGGTTTACACTACTCGCCTTAAAAATTACTACGCTATAAGTGCCATGACCGAATTAAAACGTTTAAATAAATTTATTAGTGAAACAGGATTTTGTTCACGCCGCGAAGCCGATAAATATATTGAGCAAGGTCGTGTCAGCGTTAATGGCTACTCACCAGAAATGGGCGTAAAAGTAGCCGCTACCGATGTTGTATTAATTGATGGTAAGCCTCTTAAAGCCACGCCAAAGCGCGTTTACATTGCCTACAATAAACCCGTTGGTATAACGTGTACTACCGAAAGTAAAATTCAAAGTAATATTATTCGCGCGGTAAATTATCCTACGCGTATATTCCCAATAGGGCGCTTAGATAGACCGTCTGAAGGGCTTATATTTTTAACTAACGAAGGCGATATCGTTAATAAAATTTTACGTGCGGGCAATAATCACGAAAAAGAATACGTTGTTACGGTAGATAAACCGCTTAATCGTCAGTTTGTTACAAAAATGGCGAATGGTGTGCCTATTTTAGATACCGTTACTAAAGAATGTAAAGTAACGCAAAGTGGCCCCAAAGAATTTAAAATAGTACTTACTCAAGGTTTAAACCGTCAAATACGCCGCATGTGTGAATACTTAGGCTACGAAGTTGTAACCTTAAAACGTACGCGCATAATGAACGTAACACTTAAAGGTTTAAAAGTAGGGCAATGGCGTCATCTATCAGATATTGAAATGGCGCAAATAAACGATTCAATTTCTGATTCTGGTAAAACCCAAGAGCATTCGCTTGATACTAATAAGCAATCAGAAAATAATGTACCTTTAGCACCTAAAAAACGCGATTTTCAGGGCGAAAACCCACGACGCTTTAATAATGGTGATCGAAATAATGAGCGTAGTACTGAGCGAAATACAAATCGTAACTCTGAGCGCAGCAACGCTAACACAGAGCGCAAAAATGAGCGCAGTAATACTCCTTACCAAAAGCGTTCTACAACGTATGTGGGTAAGCCAAAAAGCATTAAAGAGAACAAGTCGTCTAATGCTAAATCAGACTCAAAACCAAGCTCGGACCGTATTCTCAGTCTAAAAAAATAATGTGCAGCTAAGTGGTATTCTACTACCACTGTATTTCTTGTACTATATTACCAAGTGGGCTTTTAACGCCCACTAAGTTTACGTTGTTATTTTGCAAACTCACCAATCTACCTTTATCTAAATACCATCTAAAAGTGTGCTTTTTATAGCTTTTTAAATCCAGTACAGTCAGTTTTGCGCAACTGTATTCATAATCCGCTGGGCAAGTACCTACTTCGAGTAACTGATATTCTTGCTGCCATATATTATCGCCGTATTTATTAGCCAGTAACTTTACTGAAATACATACTGACGTCCACAACCATAAGTAAATTAAAATAGGTAAACCGATTGGTATAAATACTGAACGGAATTTCCCGTGCTCAACAATATAATCTTTAACCGTATGTTTAAATTCAAAGTTATTATTGTATTTTTTATATAGGTGCCTAAATAAAGCAACCGATAACACGATCGTCATTATTGGAAATAACGTAAATGTTAAGGTGTTATATATACCGTTGGGGATAAAAGCGGGATCGGCTTGTTCATCCCATGCAAGTAAAACCAGCGGAGGTGCTGTTACTAAAAGTAATAAGGCGCTGTTGAATAGTTGTTTAAAGGTCACAGGGGATTCACTTATAAAATGCTGCTTGTATAAAGCCCAAATTAGCGCTTAATGTTTAGCTATTGAATGCTAAAGCCAATGTAAAATAAGAGTATACCTAAATAAATTGTAATCGCCGATAATGCTTTTTTAGAGCGCAGGCGCTTAACAAGGTCGTGTGTGCCATCAACCATACCGGAAATAACCAGTAATATGCCCCCTGTAAAACGGTAGTTGTTTAAGTTCACGTTACCATTATCGTCAGTTATAAAGCGTAAATAACCAAAAATTATAAAAAGACTGCCTGCTATTAGTACTGCAATTTTAAAGTTTTCCAATGCTTTTCCATAATATTGAGTTAGATACTAAAACGCCACTAAGTTGAGTCATTATAATTTTACTATATTTCGAATTTAAATTTTGCCTAAATCCATTAAATGGCCTTATTATGTCGCTATATTAGGCGTATATACGCTAAAGCCTGATTTATATTGTGCATTAGCAAGTACACCTTAGTTATATTTTGGGTAAGCTGTTAAGATGCGCCGTCTTAATAATGTAGAAAGGTTATAGAAGTAACATGTCAAAATTTTTCTTTATGGGTAAGCCCGACATAATGGGTAAAAATAACAGTAATGGATTTGCGCCAAATCGTACTGCAAAGGTAGGCACAGAGTTGCACCCGTTAACGCTAATTGTAAACTCAGCTGAACGACAATCAGAAATAGAAGCAATACTAGAAGAGCATTCGCTGTTTGCTTCAATTGAAGTTAAAGCAGACGTACCAGAAGATATTCGCGAACTAGACTTTGCGCTTAGTAAGTCAACACCACAAGTATTTGATAAAGTACCAGAGCGTAACGCACCTTGTGTATGTGGTAGCGGCAAAAAATATAAGAAGTGTTGCGGTTAGTTTCTTAACAACTAAATATGTAGCCTTTCTTTTTTCATCGGTATTAAATAAAAATGCCACTGACCTTGAGCCAGTGGCATTTTTAATGTTAACCGATTATATGTTTAACTACTTACGTGGCTCGTAATCAATTCTAAATATAACCGTGTAAAGTACTGGCACTACAATGAGGGTTAGTATGGTAGCAAAGCCCAAACCAAACATTATTGTTACCGCCATTGACTGAAAAAATACGTCAAATAACAGCGGGATCATACCCAAAATAGTGGTTATAGCTGCCATTGCAACCGGTCGTACACGGCTCACACCAGAGTCAAACACGGCTTCATAGGGCGATTTACCTTCCCTTAATTCAAGATTTATTTGATCAACTAATACAATACCGTTTTTAATTAGCATACCGCTTAAGCTTAACAAACCAAGTAGCCCCATAAAGCTAAACGGCGCATTCATCGCTAACAAGCCGGCACTTACACCAATAATAGCCAACGGCACAGTTGCCCAAATAACAAGTGGCTGTTTAAGTGAGTTAAAAAGTAATACCGTGACTGCAAACATCGCTAAATAACCCAGCGGTAATGAGCCAAATATTGCTTTTTGAGCTTTGCTTGATGACTCAAACTCGCCGCCCCATTCTAGTTGGTAACCACGCGGTAGTTCCATGTTCTCTATCGGACCGCGAATACGGGCAAATAGTTTTGCAGGTGTTTCATCCCCTAATACATTATTATCGGCCATTACTGTAATAGTACGTTTGCGATCGCGGCGCATTATTAGGCTGTCTTCCCACTGCACATCAAATTCGTCTACAACCTGAGTCACTGGTACAAATACACCCAATACTGGGCTGTATATTTGAAGGTCGTGTACGCTTTCTACGTTTAAGCGCTCGTTAGCGGGAGAGCGAGCAATAATAGGTAGTAACTGTGTACCATCGCGATATACGCCCACTTGTTTACCCGATAAGCTCGTTAGCAACACATTATCTAAGTCTGATTTACTAATACCTAATCGACGTGCTTTTTGCTCGTTAAACTGCGGGCGAATCATTTTGGTACGTGCGCGCCAGTCATCACGAATATTATACGCGCCTTCGTCTTCACCAATCAGCTCTTCGGCTTTAGCGGCGAGTTGTCTTAAAACAACAGGATCAGGGCCCGAAAAACGCGCTTCTATTTTTGCATCAGTAGAAGGGCCAATTTCCATCGGTTTAATTTTAAGCTGTGCAGAGAGTGCATGATTGCTTGAGTAATCACGCACTGTTTGCATTACAGTTGCTACGGCTTCTCTGTCGGCAACACGAATAATTAATTGCCCATACGCGGGATATGATTTTTCAGGCGCGTAGGTAAGCATAAAGCGCGGTGCACCTTGGCCTGTAGTACTTGTTACTTCTTCAACAAGGTCTTCTTTTTGTAAAAACTCTTCGAGCTTTTTAACGCCCTCTAGGGTTGAGCGAATATCAGAGCCTTGCTCTTGCCAGTAATCTACATAAAACATAGGTGTATTAGAGGCAGGAAAAAACGACTGTTTTACAGAGCCAAAACCAACAACCGCAGTACACAGTAAAACAACCATTAATATAAGCGTGGTTTTTCTAAAGTGCAGCGCTAAATCTAAAATCGCTTTGTAACCATTAAAAATAAAGCCTTTGTACGGGTCTTCATCTTCTTGGCCTTCTTCGTTTTTAAATTCGTTTTCTTTAAACATTAAATTGGCAAAAAATGGCGTTAGCGTAATGGCTGTTATCCAGCTTAATAAAAGCGAAATAAACAACACCCAAAACAAGCTACCGGCAAATTCACCACTGGCATCAGAGCTTAAACCAATTGGCGCAAAGGCAGTGACTGCAATTACTGTTGCACCTAGTAAAGGCCATTTTGTTTGCTCAACAATATTAACAGCCGCTTTGAGTTTTGTTTGGCCACGTTTAAGGTTTATCAGTATGCCTTCAGTGACGACTATTGCGTTATCAACCAGCATACCAAGAGCAATAATAAGTGCCCCAAGCGATATACGTTGCAAGTCGATAGCAAACAACTTCATAAATATAAACGTACCCAGTACAGTAAGCAGTAAAATACCACCAATTAAAATGCCGCTTTTTAAACCCATAAATAACAGCAGTACAACAATAACAATCGCAATGGCTTCAAGTAAGCTGATAATAAAACCATCAACCGATTTTTGAACCTCTTGTGGTTGGTTGTATACCGAATTTATGTGAATACCATGAGGGCGTTGATATTCAAGTGATGCTAAATGCTTGTCTATGTTTTTACCCACATCAACCACGTTAACACCCGACATAAACGACACGCCAATAAGTAAAGCTTGCTGAGAGTTATAACGAATAATGTTATTTGGTACTTCTGCGTACTCTCTGTAAACCTTTGCTACATCGCCTAAGTAAATAAGCTCATTGGCACCTGATTTTGAAATTAATAAGGTTTCGAGCTCTTTTACATCTTTAAATTCGCCAGTAGGATGCAAGCGAATTGATTCATCGCCCACGCGAATTTTACCCGCGTTAGATACCGTATTTTGCGATTGCAATAACTGGAATATATGGCTTGGCGCAATACCTAATTGAGCAAGTTTACGCGTAGAAACTTCAACCATTACTTGCGCTTGTTGTTGCCCCGCAACGGTTACTTTACTAACGCCTTTAACCAATACCAGTTCACGCTTTAAAAAATCGACGTAATCTTTAAGCTCATCATACGAATAACCATCGCCGGTTACCGAATACATAACACCGTAAACATCGGCAAAGTCGTCCAAAATAGTGCTTGGGTAAACACCACTGGGTAACGATGGAGAAAGGTCGTTAATTTTACGACGCATTTCATCCCAAATTTGGCGAAGCTGCTCTTTACGATAATTACTTTTCATTTCTACTGAAATTTGTGATTTACCGTTAGATGAAATAGACGTAACGTAATCAACATAAGGCAATTGCTGAATCGCGTTTTCAATCGGAAAAGTAACTTCTTCTTCAACTTGTTGCGGCGACGCGCCAGGGTACATAGTAATAACCATGGCTTTTTTAAGCGTAAACTCAGGGTCTTCTAATTGCCCTAAATCAAAGTACGACACACTACCGCCAATTAATAGCAGCAGCGTAAACATCCAACTGATTACTTTTTTCTCTATGGAGAGTTGTGCAAAGCTCATAATTATAAGCCTCGCTCTTTATTCCATGCTCTTACTTTCATGCCTTCTTTTAGTGAATGCACACCGGCAGAAACCACAATTTGGCCTTCTTCAATACCGCTTAATACTTCAATACCATCGCGGTGCAACTGGCCAACCTTTACAGCTTGTTTATGCACTTGGCTAGTTTTTGAATCAAAAAGCCATACGTAGGCGTTATCTTCAATTGATTCTTGCGGCTCAGAAAACACCGACTCGATAGGTAAGATTGTATAAGCAACTTGCGAGCGCGTTACTTTACTTAAATCAATAAGCACGCTACCCGTCATACCGGCTAGTAAATTAAAGTCCTCAGGTACTGGTAGCGAAAATACAACTTTATAAGTAAGTGTTGCAGGATCTGCTTGGGTATCCCACTCTTTAATATCAAGTATGTATTCTTTGTCGTCAAAGCCATCAAACTTTACAGTAGGGTGGTAATCGGTGCCTTTTTTAAAGCGAGCGACTATTTTTTCAGGAACCTGAATTTCTACGTCCATTAAATCGCGTGTTTCTAAGCGTAATATATTTTGCTTTGCTTGAATATTTTCAAAGTTTTTAACAAACACCTTAGCCACTGTGCCTGAAAATGGTGCGCGTAGTTCACTGTATTCAAGGTTCGTTTGTGCAATTTTAAATGCAGATTCAGCAATTTGCATATTAGCAGTGGCTTGATCTAATTCTGATTGGCTGGTGATTTTTTTCTCAAACAATTGCTCAATACGGCCAAGTTGTGACTTTGCCAATTCAAAGCGCGCTTTACGTTCGTCAAACTGTAATTGAAAATCTTCTGGATCCAGTTTTGCTAATAAATCACCTTTTTCAACGTGTTCACCAGCAAGCACAGGAAACTTAATAAGTTCGCCGTTTACCCTAAAAGCAAGGTACGAGCCTTGGTTTGCAACAACTTCAGCAGGAAAACTACGAATGTTAATTTGCGTATCATGACCTATGTTGAATAATTTAACAGGGCGAATAGGCTCTTCTTTAACTTGTTGTTCTGGCTCAGAACAGGCTATTAAGCTAAGTAAGGTCGTTGTTAATAAACATAGACGAAAGAGTTTCATGTCTTCTCCGTTGCAATGATGGCAAAATAATTAAGTGCAGCATACGCTGCAAACATATAAAATAAAAATCATTAAATTTTAGAAACTCAATAAGTTTTACTTATAATGTTGCAGAGCGGTATATGAAGCTGAATCAATTAATAATTTTAGATGCCATAGTGCAAAGCGCAAGCTTAAGCGGAGCAGCACTAAAGCTACATAAAACGCAGCCCGCGCTTACACTCGCAATTAAAAACTTAGAAGCCAAAATAGGGTTTGAGTTACTAGACAGAAGTAAGTACCGATTGCAGCTTACTGAAAAAGGGCGTGTTTTTCACCGCGAAGCGCAGCAACTACTGCATGCCAACAACGAGCTAGCACAGCTCGCTAAAGAATTGGCATTAGGTAATGAACCCCAATTTAGAGTTTGTTACGAGCAACTTTGTCATATGCAGAGTTACAACGAGATCATAAGTAATACTTTTAGGTTATTTACCAGCACAGAGTTTAGCTTAACAAGCGGGAAGCGCTTTATTTCATTAGAGCAAGTAAACAGTGGGCAAGCCGAATTAGGTATTGGCCCGTGGTTTGATTTATTTCATGCGACAGGCGATTTAGAAAGCGTACCCATAGGCAGGCTCGATATTGGTATTGTGAGCGCTAAAGGCGTACTCCCTCAAAAACTCACCTATAGCGAACTGCAAACGTATCCGTGTTTAGCCATGTTTGAAAGTGACTTGAGTATCGACAGCGACAGGCTATCGTACTCAAAAGGCTCCGCCATGATGAAAATTGATGATGTATCGACCCTAAAATCGTTTTTACTCTCTGGCGCGGGTTGGGCAATGATGAGCCTAGAGCACTGCGACCCTGAAATAAAAGCAGGCTTACTTCAAGAAATACACATAACTGACCGAGAGCATAAATTTAGCGCGCAAATTAGAGCCTTTAGACAACATGCAATGCACCACGGCCCTGTAGCGCGTACTATTTGGGAGCAATTTAAAGTACTTAGTGAGGCGTATTTAAATGAACGCTGATATTGATAAAGAAACACTTATTTATACTGTTATCGCAGGTATACCAATAGGCAAAGTAGCAAGTTACGGGCAAGTTGCAGCTCTTGCGGGCTACCCGCAAAATTCACGATTGGTGGGGCGCTTATTAAAAATGATGCCAAACGACTCGGTTATACCTTGGCACAGGGTAGTGAATAGCCAAGGTAAAATATCATTCCCTGCAGGTAGCAAAAAATACCAAGAACAGCGCGAAAAGCTACTATCAGAAGGTGTGCTATTTAAAAACGACAAAGTGAATATGCGCGAGTGCCGATGGGAGTGATATGACTATTATTGGCAGGTAAGTGCTAGTGTAGGTCGGATAAGCGAAGCGCCATCCGACACAGTAAAATACCTTGCCAATTATTATCAACGTTTTATGTTGTCGAGTGGCTGGAGAGTGCCAACAGCAGACATTGCTAACGGCTAGTTAATTAGTGAGTAACGTCACAGTGAAATAATACCATTATGTCGTAAACACTAAATTAAAATCGAACCTCGTGAGAACCTTTCTTAAACAGTTGCCAGTTTTAACATTAAAGAAAATAAAGCATACATTGAAAAAACCACTGGAATAAATACTTCAATTAACATCCGAATTCTAATTACTGATTTTACTTTAAGTACTGCACGATCTACTTTAACTTCAATATCTTGCATAAAAATATGATTTAAAAGGCCTTCCTCTGACCTCTTTTTTTCAGATTCTATAATTTCAGAAATTTCACTAAATTTATAAGTTATTCTTTCTGAATAAATAAAAGTTAAAAAGTTTACTAGGAAGTAAATTACCACAGCACATAATAAGGTTATCAGTGCTGCTTGGTTTGAAGAAGTAAAGCTAATACCGAATGCTGTAATTTTATCAGGGATTAAACCGACGTTTCCTACTAGAACCCCTACGAAAGAGCTAAGCATGAGATATTTTCGAGATAATCTAGTGCTTTCATTTAAAGGTTCTTTCAATTTTTCTTGAATAGTTTTCAACATTAATCCTCATGAAACTGCTATCACCACAAACGCGCAACCAATACCAAAGCCTTGTTTTTGTGTGAATATTTATCGCACAAAAACGAAGTGGAGACTTGTTATTCCCTTTAGAATTCTATTTTGGGCTGTATAAATGATTTTCTGTATGGTTTGCATTGACAATTTTTCTCGAACATAGCCTTAGTAGTACTATCTAACTCCAACTCTTTACCAAGTATTGATTTACACCATTCGCAATCTTCGTTTGTTATCGCACTAGACAAAGAAAACTTTTTAACCTCTGCATTAATGCATTTGTATAGATTGTCATCCCACGCTCTGGTTATCGTTGCCTTACAGTAGATTACATTAATAGCAGCATTGATTTTTTGAGCCTGCTCTCTAGGAGCTCCAAATATTCGAGATATATCTTCGACTTTAAGCTTACTTTCATGTAGCAGGTGTTGCATTACTATAGAATATTTATCTTTTGATATTAGCTCACAGGCATTAAGTTCTTTGTTGAAGTAAGCTTCTACGCCTTCAACTTCTAGCTTTGGATTCTGTGTATTTTCCTTTGGCTTGCTCTGAAACAGGGATACTATTTTCTTTAACACTGTTCTACTCCTTTTTAGGCATACGCTGAGTCATTCTATTTTAGGAAAAACGTGATGTCAGATTTAATGCGCTCGTTAGCACGTTTTATGCGATCACAGGGACTTTATTAGTGTTGTCTAATCTCCTGTGCACAAATGACATAAGTGCAAAAATATCCAGAGCATCCTGCTCAGTCATTGGCCATGTTGTTTTCGGCGAATGAGCAACTGGATTTCGTACTGCACCAAATAGCCCGACTAAAATATTGCTAAAGCCTTTCTGCTCACTGATCTCTGTTTCAGTAGAAAGTGAATTAATTGCTAATATTGGTTTGTTAACTGAAAATGCAGTATTAACAAGAACGGCACCATCAGTAGGTAAACTTGCCATATCTCTGATACGTTGTGCAACTCCCTTGATGGCTTCAAGTACTGCATGAAAATAATTTTCTTCTAATAACTCAGCTTTGCAATAGTTGAATATTTCAATATGAGCGCCTCGATCTTCTAGCGTACTTCTCAGTGCACCAGCTCTTGCCCTTGCACCTTTAAGAGTAGTTTCTGCTTGTGCTCGTATTGTTTTTCCATCTTCTCTTACGCTATAACCTGAGAACGACAAAACCACATTTAATTCTGAGCGACGCCACTCAAAAGTATCTTTGTTTCTTGCATAGCTTACAGGGTCCATTGCGCGGTTAATAAACATTATCAAGTGATTACCAACTTGATAATTATTTTGCGCTTCTACGAGAGTGTTAAATAACCTCTTCCATTTAGTCATGGTTGGAGATACATCGTTTAATTTACAATCTTGAATTAGATAACCAATTTCTGAACTTGTAAGTCCACGCTCAGTATCCGCTATAACTCGACATACCGCTTCAAGAGTTTGAGGGCTGAACGGATCAATTTTCGACATAGATGACTCCATACGTGCTAACAGCTTTATCAGTGGACACTTTCCCTATTCTAGCGCGAAAACGTCCTTATTTTATGAGTTTCTATTAATAGCAAATAGTGTAAGTTATTGCCATTAATAAATATTATGCTTAGGAAAGGTTATTTTACTATGTAAAAAAGGGGAAAACTTTCTCTTAGTATCGCTTAGCTAATCCCAATTGATTCTGAGTATCCGTTGTTCGGTGTGAGTTCAAGCATTCGAAGCCGACATAATGGGTACGTGCCAGCTGAGAAGTTGATTGTTCAGAATTCACTCTTTAAATATGCAGACTCGTCTATATAATCAATTACCAATTCAAAATATTGAAGAGCCGAACCACCTAAAGCTCCATCTATTTTTTTATCCATCATTGATGACATGAATTTGTGGAAGTTATTATCTGTCCTCCGTGTAAACCAAACCGGCCCTGTAACTTGCTCGGCAATCATAACTTTAGGGACCTTTATCATTGATTCTCCAGTATTAGACTCCGCCTTTTCAATAACAGCCCAACTTGGATTTTGAGTTTTCCAATTTTCAAAAATACTAGCTGAAATAAAAGAAGTACCTACTACCTTTGATGTACCTTGTATATGCTTTGCCGCTGCATCGGTTAATATTGATGTTGCACCAGTATCTAAAAGCATTTGGTATTCTATTCCTTGAACTTTTATTTCGATTCTAGGAAATGCGGTGGTGTATTTTTGTTGCGAGTCTTTTTGAAAACCTAGTTTTATCTTTTTGAATTTGTATAAGTTTATTTCATCTAAAGATTGCAGGATCGACATGGATTTACTTAAATAGTCAATTTTAATAATTTTTTCTGCGTGCCATCGGCCACCTAAAAAACCATCAAAGTCTTCCTCAATTGATAGTTCATCCTTAGGGACTATAAATAAATAGCCTTCCATAAAGTTTTGCAAACCACCAATAGGAATTTCTGAGCCAGCTTGAAAGTCCGGCATACTTGACAGTGTATGCACATTATCTTCATCTACTTTTTTAATTGTAGGCCATTTATATTGTTGATGAAGTTCTTTCGATATAGCATTCCAACCGCCACCTGTATCTGTAAAGAACTTTAGCTTTTGACCATCTTTCAGTTCTGGAGTAAGAAAGATGCGGTTATTATCAAATTTAGTGGGTAGTTGTTGTTCAGCTAAAAGTTGAAATGAAACTAAAGTTAAAACAAAGAAAAGAGTTACTAGTTTTAAATTATACATTGATCATCCATGATTTTTTAAAATTACAATTTGTCCATCCTAACACTTAGTTATTATGAGTGGTGAATTAACAATGACACCTATCCTAAATTTTGGTGTGGTTGTCTTGCTTAATTGTTGTTTAATTTGTTTGCGTATTCCTTATTGTCCCCAAATTAATAATTTTCATTTCAGGTCTATATCACGTTAATTTCTATAAAATTGTAATATTTCCCCTGTACCTTATTTACTTTATTTCTATTTGGCAGCTGTGAAGCTAAGTTGCCATAAAATTATAATTAAATAATAGGTAAATACCCTAATGAAGGCTTTAACCAAAACCGCTCTAATAGTTGTTATTTCAAATGCTCTTTTTGCGTGTGGTTCTGATAACTCAGATACAACAGAAAGTACTGAGCAAGTTGTAAATGAAAGTACAGAAACTACAACGGTGACGCAAGGAGCTAATAAACTTGCAGAAAATAATAGTGATAATGTTTGGCGCTTTGCGGTTATACCCGATACTCAAGGTCGAGATGATGATGATTATAAACAAACAATTACACATACCTACGATGGTATAACGTTATCTGTCGATATTGGTTATGACGTTAATAATGATGATATTTTTGATGGTGAAGGTTGGAAGATTGACGTATCTGACCCTTATAATGCTATTTTTGTTGATGAAAATGGAGATCCGCTTACTGCTGGCGGCGTGCCGGTCGAAATTGCAAGTAGCGAACGTTCAGATACGCCTTATGATTTTAAACACCTTCCCGCTTTATTAGTTGACCCTATTGTTTCTAAGATAAAAGAAGAGGGGGTTTCAGTTGTACTCGCAGTAGGTGATATGACCGATGTACGCACAGAAAATGAATATGTTGAATGGATGAATAAGGTTGGCACGCCTTTAACTGAAGCCGGAATGACTGTTTTACCTGTGCGTGGTAATCACGAAATTGTAGATGGTTATGATTGGCTAAGTTGGTTTACTACTTCAGTGGATACGACAGACAATCGCTCTGTTAATAATATGGATAATGATATTGATGCATATACCGATGCAGATTCACAGGAATTCGATCAAGGGTACAATTTGTATCAACAATACCCAGGAAAACTATTAAGCAAAGGGTTAGAAAGCGGCGAAATAGTGGGTTACGAAGGTATTGAAGATCTTATGTACTATACCGTTCAAAACAATACCCTATTTATTGCTATAGACTTTTATGCCAGTGATTTAGTGTCTGTTAACTATGAAGGTACTTGGCTTCTTATTTATGATTGGTTAAAAAATGTTTTAGAAACAAAAGGGACTACGGTTGATCATATCGTTATGTTTGGTCATGAAGCTTTATCAACCAAAAAGCGTCCGTCTGTTTATGATTATGATGAATATTTTGACTATATTAGTTCGTTAAAAAGCGATGGAACAAGTGGAGATGAGGATGAAACTGAGCCAGGTATATTAGGGCTTGATACTGGTCAATTAGGTTATTTACAGCTGCAAGATGAGTCTTCACCTGGCTTAATGGATAACGTCCTTAATTTATTGAGTGAATATAAAGTTAACTATATTGCTGGGCACGATCATCAATACTCTCGTAGCTTAATTCATCCAGATAATTCGAATCCATCCGTTGGCTTTACGCAAATTGTTGCCGGTAATGCATCTTGGAAAGCGTATAACAATCGTTATGGTATTCATGATAAATATGAAACGGGTTTAGCGCAGGATAATTTTGCTCAAGTAGGTGACTACGAAGGAACAAATAGTCAGTACACTAAAGATTTAACTAAGTATGAAAAATCAAACAAAATTTCATTTGTGATTGTTGAAGTTAATGGTCGTCAAATTACGTTTAAAAACTATTATGCACCGGTTAATTTCTCAGAAGCAGATATGAACATGGGTACATACTGGGATGAACCTCAAAATGCTTGGGTGCAATATGATGTTGATTCAGCAGGTAAAACCATTGAAGAAATTATCCCTATTGAATGGAATGTAGGTGATAGTGCAAGCTATACGAGTGATGCGCTACAGCGTGTTGTTTCTCCTTACGAATCTTATTGGGCAACAACAAAAACACCTGATGAAGCCGGTTATATTGGTACGCAAGCGGCTATTTTAGATGGTTTTAATTTAACGTATAACAGTGTTGAAGTGTTAACTACCGATACCCAAGATAAAAAGCAGGTGGGCGTTGATGCAAACTATCAAGATAACTTAGGTACAGGTAAAGGTGAATATACAATCTTTGCTGATGCTTATAGTATTCCTCGAGAAGAGCAAGCAATGAATGAATTATTGTCATTGAGCTGGTTTACTGACGAGGATGCTACAACTGTATCTGATATTTTGTACATTAATGGTAATTTAAACCAAGATGGCTCATATAAAAACACAAACGGATTTGTGCAAACCAGCTCTCCTTCAGAGTTGTTTTTTGATAAAGATGCAGTGGAAACCGATAATCCAACAAATGTTATTCGAGATGGTGTGATCACCGCTGAAGATGACGCTGATGCAATGGCGATTGCAATAACAGCTCCCGAAGGCGTTGATTTATCAACTTTAACTATTGGTCGATACAATGAAGAAACGGGTGTTTGGGACGCGTTTTTAGATGAAAACTGCTTTACTGCTACCTCTTACTCGGATGACTTTAGCGTTATGTTTCAATCGGGTGCTGGTAGTGCGCCAAGTGATGTAAGCAGCAGTTGTGGGACTTATTTGTGGGGTTATAATTATAACAATAACTCTGTTTGGGGTTTTACACATAAAGACGGTCGATTTGCTTTGGTTTTAAAAGTTGATAATGCTGGGTAAAGACCTCATTATTTTTGAATTTATATAATTTAGTGTATTTTAAATCGATATAGAGCCTGACTTTATATCGATTTTACATATGTGATCCTCTAAATATTTCGATGTGCTGCTTGTTGTGCACTTTAAGTCGTTATCAATAAACGTAATTGCTAATTGAAATATAATGGCAAACACACCCAGCAATAACAAATAAGTGCCAAATAGCGTGGCTAAATTGGGTGCTTTTAGCGCTGTAAAAAAAAGTGCCTAAACTATAAAAAATACCGCCGGCAAGTAGCCAGTAAAGTGCTTTTACATCAACACTAGAGTAGAGCGGATATACAATAGCCAGTGCAAACCAACCCATGAGTAAGTAGGTGGCGAGTGATATTTTTTTATTACCGTTTTTTACAAATACTTTGTACGCAACGCCCGCCAGTGCCACAGTCCATATAAATGTAAGTGTTGCCCATGACCAAGCACCGGTTAATGAGATTAATAAAAAGGGGGTGTAGGTGCCGGCAATTAATAAGTATATGGCGCAGTGATCGCACTTTTTATAAAAGGCTCTTAAGCGCGGTTGAATACTGGCGTGGTACAAAGTGGATGACAAAAACAGTACAAATAGGCTACTGCCATAAATTGCAGTACTAATATACGCGTTAGTGCTGGTGGCTTGGCTAAATAAATCCCACATAACAAATGCGGCAAATACAATACCAAGTGCATGACTAATTACGTTTAGTTGTTCTTCTTTTTTAGAATAGGGCGCTTCTAACGACATAACAGATCCTACCACTATTTGAATGAATTTTAGTGTACAAGTGTACGCTGAGTTTTTCAATATTATAATTTTTATATGAATACAATAATTTATTGTTTTTCATAAAGTTGAAACATCAATTTAACCAATGCGTAATTAATAAGACGTAAAAAAGTCGTAATAGTTCGTTAGATTGCTGGTAATTCCTAAAAACAATTAACCGGACGAACAGTGAAAAACATGAAAAATAAATTAACAACACGGCCTTTTCTTAAACTTACTAAATTGTCTGTGGCGATGATTTGCGTTACATCAACAAATAGTTTTGCAGATCAAACCATAAATAAAGAACTTGATGAAATAGTGGTTGTTGCTCAAAAGCGTGCGCAATCAATACAAGATGTGCCCGTAACAATAAGCGCCTACGATGGCGACTTTTTAGAAAGCTTAGGTATTGGCGAACTCGACACTTTATCTGAAATAACACCAGGGCTTGTTATTCAAGAGCAAAGCCCTAACAACCCGGGCTTTGTAATTCGTGGTATTACGTCTGATAGTGGGTCGTCTCAATCATCCCCTCGTGTGTCTATTTATTATAACGGAGCAGATGTATCACGCTCTCGTGGCTCATACTTTGAGCTTTTTGATGTAGAAGGGATTGAAGTTGTTAAGGGACCACAAGCAACACTGTTTGGAACAGCAGCTTCTGTAGGTGCTATTAGTGTAGCAACACGTAAACCAGAAAAAGATTTTTCGGCTCAATTAAAAGCATCCGTTGGTAATTACTCGGCCAAAGGTGCTAGTGGCTTTGTAACGGGTGGCAATGATTTATTGCAAGGCCGTGTTGCTTTTACTTATCGTGAACGTGACGGGTTTATAAAAAATATTGCAGGAAATAGTAACTCCCAAAATCCGGCTGGGTTTAAGCAAGATGATATGCATGCTATTGAGCGTTTTTCTTATCGTCCGTCTTTACGTATTACACCTAGTGACGATGTAACGATTGATTTGGTGTATACGTATGAAAAAAATGATGACTCGGGTACATCTTTTAAAAATGGGCTTTATGCGCCAACCGGTGGTGATACAAGTCCATATAGCTTTGTTGAAATGCCAGGTAGTCCGTATGCAGAGTCTGTGTTTGGAAAAAAAGACTTAGGTGTGGAGCGCACAGTTAACGATTTAAATTTGACTGTAAATTGGGATGTAAGTAACGATTTAACAATCACCTCAATTACTGCAGGGCGTAATTTTGATTCTTTAGAAGTGTTTGATGCTGATGGTACGCAAGCATGGTTTTTAGAATTTGCAGAAGCTGCTGAGGGCGATCAATTTAGCCAAGAATTACGCGCTGTTTATACGCAGAATAAGTTCACTAGTATTTTTGGTGTGAGTTACTTTGAAGAAGATGGTAGCCAGCGTATTCCATTTAGTACAGAGGAGTCTATATTTTTAAATTGCTTAGGCGTATTGGGTTCTGGTGTTCCTTGTATTAATAATGATGGTAGCGTTAATATTTTAACGCCAGCATTAACAGGTGGTGTAGTAAACGAGTTGCCATATTCACTAGAGTTTACAAACTATGGTGAAAACAAAGCGTACTCAGCGTTTGCTGATGTAACTTATGCTACTACTGAAGCATTAGAGTTAACAGTGGGACTTCGTTATATAAAAGAAGAAAAGCGCAGTGGCTATAGCTCTGCTGCACCCAATAGTGTTTTAACACAAGCGCCATTGTTTACGGTTGATACAAATGGTGAAACATTTTATGGCGATGCTGATTATGATGATTGGCTGCCACGTTTTAATGCGCTTTATATAATAAACCCTACTACAAATATGTATGCGACTATTTCAAAAGGGCGTCGTTCGGAAGTACTAGAAGTGAGTTCGGCTAACAACGAACAAGGAAATGTCGAAGCCTCTATATCAGAAGTCCCAGCGGAAATTATTTGGAACTACGAAACCGGTATTAAAGGCAAAGCGCTTGACGGGCGTTTAGATTACTCTGTAGCTGTATTTTATCAAGATTATTCTAACTTTCAGGTTACGTTACAGGATGATGAAGGCGTTGCGTTTTCTGCTGATGCGGGCTCTGCCACTAATGTTGGCGCAGAGGCTGAGGTAAGGGCGTTAATTAATAATGAGTTTGAGGTTTTTGCCAATGCGGCTTACCTTGATGCTGAAATAGATGATGATAGTAATAACGGTAACCTCGCAGGCAATAAATTTAGACTACAACCAGAGTGGACGTTTAGTACGGGGCTGTTTTATTCAACAGAATTGTCGAACTCACTTAATTTAACGAGCTCTTTAATATATAGCTACCGCTCTGAAGTGTTTTTTGAGCCAGCAAATGCGCCAATATCAGGCTTAGATATTAGCCAACCTGGGCTTGGATTAGTCAGTGCGCGCTTAGGTATCGCAAATGGTGATGACTGGGCTGTTAGTGTATTTGCTAGTAACTTATTAGATAAAGAGTATTTAGTTGATGCAGGTAATACTGGAGGGGGATTTGGCAACCCAACATTTGTTGCAGGAGCACCTCGCTTTGTTGGTATTGAGTTAACTCTCGGGTTTGGTGGACAATAATACATTTAACTACTTGATATTTTAATTGAGCCACTGCAAAGTGGCTTTTTTATGTGATCACGTTAAAGTGAATTTATATTAGGTAAAAATGAAACAAGATCTAAAAGCTGCTTTACTTACCGCCATTGTTTATCCTGGAGCGGGGCATTTTTCTTTAAAAAAACACCTTATAGGCGCTATTTTTGCGGGTGTATTTTCTGTTCTTTTAATTTTAACCCTTCAAGATATATTTGCGATTGCACAGTGTACTGCAAATGAAATTGTACACGGAAAAATCCCCATGTCGGTTACGGCCATTTTAAAAGCCGCGCAACAACCTTCTGACGCCTGCGCTAAACTCGCTGAATATAAGTATTTACCTTTAATGATTATAATTTGGGTGCTGAGCATGATGGATGCATACCGTTTGGGCAGAAAAGCGCTACCCACTAAAAAATAAGCCACTTAATCAGAACTCGGTTTGGTTGGCTTATTAATATTTCACCCTGATATTTAGCTATTATTGATGGCGGTAATAATTATTATTACCGCCTTTTCATTTTTATACATATTTTTTGTAACCGAGATTTTTTGCCAGCACCATGTAAATATCGTGTAAATGCCTGTATATACCCAGTAAAATCCTCAAACCTCGTTAAATCGCTCACTTGTTGATATTTAGTTAATTGAAATCCTTCTCCTTGTACCTTTTTATTCATTTAATGTTAATAAATAAATGATACTTTCTGCTCGCCAAATTAACTTTGTTTAGCTATTAAGTATTGGTTTGCTATCAATTTATTACGTCAAGCAATGACGACTGATAATTTCAATTTAAGGAAATACGATGAATAACAGTTCAAATAATCACAAAAGAAAGGATTTTAAAGTGGCGAGCTTATCGTTAGCTTTATTATTAGGATGCTCAACAATGGCCAATGCCGCTGTTGAGAAGTTAACGGTGAGTGGGAATCAAATTCTTGCGGGCGGAGAAAACACAAGCTTTGCAGGACCTAGCCTATTTTGGAGTAACACGGGGTGGGGCGCTGAAAAATTTTATACAGCAGAAACAGTAGCAAAGGCAAAAACTGAATTTAATGCAACATTAATTCGTGCAGCTATTGGTCATGGTAAGAGTACTGGTGGTAGTTTGAACTTTGATTGGGAGGGCAATATGAGCCGTCTTGATACTGTTGTAAACGCAGCTATTGTTGAGGATATGTACGTTATTATTGATTTTCATAGCCATGAAGCACATACCGATCAAGCAACTGCAGTTCGCTTTTTTGAAGACGTAGCTACCAAATATGGGCAGTACGACAATGTTATTTATGAAATTTATAACGAGCCGTTACAAATCTCGTGGGTTAACGATATTAAGCCTTACGCAGAAACAGTTATTGATAAAATTAGAGCAATCGATCCTGATAACTTAATTGTGGTTGGAACGCCTACGTGGTCGCAAGATGTTGATGTGGCATCACAAAACCCAATTGATCGTGCCAATATTGCTTACACTCTGCATTTTTATGCTGGCACGCATGGTCAATCGTATCGAAATAAAGCACAAACAGCACTCGATAACGGCATTGCACTATTCGCCACAGAGTGGGGAACAGTCAATGCTGATGGCAATGGTGGTGTTAATATCAATGAAACCGATGCATGGATGGCATTTTTTAAAACAAACAATATTAGTCACGCTAACTGGGCTTTAAACGATAAAAACGAAGGTGCATCGTTATTTACTCCAGGCGGTAGTTGGAATTCACTAACCGCGTCAGGCACTAAAGTTAAAGAGATCATTCAAGGTTGGGGTGGTGGTAGTAGCAATGTTGATTTAGATAGCGACGGGGATGGTGTAAGTAACAGCCTTGATCAGTGCAATAATACTCCCGCAGGTACAACGGTTGATAGTATTGGTTGTGCAGTAACTGACAGTGATGGTGATGGTATTAGCGATAGTGTTGATCAATGCCCTAATACACCTGCAGGTGAAACTGTTAATAATATAGGTTGTGTTGTTGAAGTAGTTGAGCCACAAAGCGATGCGGATAACGATGGTGTGAATGATGATATTGATCAGTGCCCAGATACACCCGCTGGTACAAGTGTTGATACAAATGGATGCAGTGTTGTAAGTTCAACCGATTGTAATGGCATTAATACATACCCTAATTGGGTGAACAAAGATTACTCAGGTGGCCCGTTTACTCACAATAACACCGACGATAAAATGCAATATCAAGGCAATGCATACAGCGCAAATTGGTATACAAATAGCCTTCCAGGAAGTGATGCTTCGTGGACGCTTCTTTATACTTGTAATTAAGCACGTTTTATAAAATATACAAGAAGGTAAATAATACATTTACCTTCTTTCTAAAAGTATTAGCCTTTATAAACACTTTGATGCTGGTTAACTATGTTATAGCTTGGGGAGTTTATGTTATCTATATAGCGCCAATCGGTTGTGATTTGCTCTTTAGTAATCGTCAGTAACATATATCCACGGTGTGATAAGTCACAATAGTTTAAGTCGTTTATTAGCAATGAAAGCGAGTCAGCCATCTGCTTTGCTTGTGCTGTATTAAGCGCTAAATAATGCTCCATACCCGGGGATGTAACACCAGGTGTTGCAAGCTCTACTCCTACGCTTTCGCCTTTTGCATTTTTTAATGTGCCATGCCACGCATTGTGCGTATCACCTGCAACCACTACTAACTTTTTATTTAATGCAGTAACGCTTTTGTATAATGCTTCGCGCTCGCTTGGATAACCATCCCACGCATCTAAATTGTAAGGCATTAAAGTATTTACGCGTGCGAGTTGCGCGGGTGTTACCGCTTTATTTGCTAACACGGCTTTTTTAATGGCAACAAGCTCTTTTAACACCTGCGGTATTTTAGTGCGATCGGATTGCGAGAATATTTCAGTTGGTAGCCACATTTTAGTCATCAATACTTGCTGGCCTAATATTTGCCACTTTGCATTTGATTTAGTTATTGCACTCGTAAGCCAGTTTAGTTGTGTGTTACCTAGTAACTGCCTTTTTGGATTATTTAAATCACTGGCAAAGCGCGCAACATCCATTTGCTTGGTCTCGGGGTTTTTATAGTCGCTGTAAGCGAGTTGTTTATCGCGTGCTATTACGCGCGTATCTAGCATGTGCAAGCTTATTAAATTACCAAAATCGAAGGTGCGATATATTTGCGGGCTTTGTTCGCCCATAGGCGGTCTAATTGGCAGCCATTCGTAATAGGCTTGAATAGCTGCTGCGCGACGCTTAAAAAAGTCACCTTCATCTGGGGTATGATTTTCAGCACCACTTTTATAGGTATCGTTAGTAACTTCGTGATCATCCCATATTGCGATAAAAGGCGCTGCAGCGTGAAGTGCTTGTAAGCCTTGGTCTGTTCTGTAAATAGCATAGCGTTTACGATAGTCGCTAAGGGTAATAATTTCACCGCTGTTATCGGCTGCTAATTGGCGGCCAATTTTTTCAGCATTTTCGGTAGCGTATCCGCCCATTGGGTATTCGTAAATGTAATCTCCCAAATGCAGTACTACATCTAAATCTTTTTGCTTAGCGGCATCTGTGTAGGCATTAAAGTACCCAGCAGGGTAGTTTGAGCACGAAACAACAGCCATTTTTATTTGTTCAACATTGTTTATTGGTAGTGTTTTAGCCCGGCCAATAGGGCTTTGTGTTTGCAAACCTATAAAACGATAAAAGTACTCTGTGTTTGGAGCAAGTTCTTGTACGTCTATTTTTATTGTAAAGTCTCGGCTTTTATCTGTTTGTTCGCGCCCGCTACGAATAATGTTTTTAAATTGAGAGTCACTTGCCAGTTCCCAAGCAACAGTAACTTCAAAATTTGATTGAGCAGTGGTTGCACGTGTCCAAATTATTAAAGCATGACTAAGCGGATCGCCACTTGCTACACCGTGTTTAAATTCAATAGCCGATAGAGGTTTGTTTATTAATGTTTGAGCACAACCTGTAATGGCACTCGATACTGCGACGGTAAATATGCTTGCTGCTGAGGTTTTTAAAAAATTTCGACGTGATGAAAGAGTCATACTGCACTTTTTGAATTATTTATAGTGGTGTGCACTTTAGCGGGTAGATATGACGTTTTTATAAACGCTAAATGTATTTAGTGTGACGGTATTAATACCTTTAAATCCTTTTATTTATTAACTAAAAAGTAGTCAAAAAATTAAATTAAATGGTTAAATTAACGAGAGATGAATTTTTTAAATTAAAGTAATGCGTGTAAAGTTTTTTAATTACAATTGGTTAAGATTTATTTTTATGTTGGCACAACCCTTGAGTATATAACTACGTCTAAACAATACACAAACAAGGAATACCATTATGAAACATTCAATTAAAATCGCTATGGCAAGTTTATTAGTATTAGGTTCTGCGCAAGTACATGCAGTAGAAGTGGACCTAGATGTAACTGATATATTAACTCAAAGTGTAGCAAGCTATGTTAAGCAAACCACAATCGAGCTTGAAAAATCACTAAAGGAAACGCTTTATTTTGATGCTAAAACTGTTTTAGAGGGGTTATTAGATGAGCCCGTTTTAACAGATAGCACAACGCTTAAAAATACTGACACTAGTATAAAAAACGTAAAATAAATTATTTAAAGGATTAAAACGATGAGCAGTGAACTTGGATTATTTGCATTAATGTTAGCACCCGTAGTCAGTATGATTAGCGCTTATTACTCGGTTCAAGTGTTTAAAGCTATGGGAGGTTGGTTTAATCTTTAGCCAATTATATAGCTGGTAATTAATTCGATTCATACAAAGCTGATCGACTTAGCAAAAGCGCACGTAAATAAAGGCAGAGTGTTTGAAATAAGTAGACTTTATGAAACGTGCGATTTTTCCATTACCCATTTTTATGTTACCTGAAGGTTATACGCGATTACGCATATTTGAGCCTCGCTACTTAAATATGGTTAAAACCGCATTAAAAAATAATACAGGGTTTGTGCTTTGTACGTTTGAGCATGACACGCCTTTTAATATAAGCGCGCAAGGTTGCCTTGTTGATATTATTGATTTTGACCAAGACGATAACGATGTATTATTAATTGATGTATTTGCATCGCAAAATGTGCAAATTAATGATGTTTATCAAGACGAAGACGAATTACGTCACGGCTTAGTATCGCCTTGTAATACGCCGTATTGGTACAAAGATTCTAACAATCAAATTGGTGAACATTACCTATTACACGATGCGCTTAAAAACGTGTTTCAAGGTAATCCGGAACTTAATTTGTTGTACAAGAAAACTCATTTTGACAAGCTTCCATGGATTGCAGCACGTTGGCTTGAACTCCTACCTGTTTCTATTGAGAAAAAACAGCAACTTGCGTTTGAAACGAATTTTGATAACTTACTGAATTTCCTCCATACTGTGATTAATAACGAATTTGCCTAAATTTTATGATCCTAAATTAATTATTGCCCGTATTACTTAATACAAAAGCAATAACGGGATAAATTATTATGGTAAGTCAACAACAGTCACCACGTTGTGAACCTAATACAGGTAAGTACACTGCCATGCCAGAAACGCCGAGTAAAGAGCTCATGCAAGCGCTTATAGATGTTGCGCAATCACGCGACAAAAAAGCGTTTTCATATTTATTTGAATACTTTGCGCCAAAAATTAAACGCTTTGGAATTAAGCAGTTTGGTGTTGAAGCCCAAGCCATGGAGCTTGTGCAAGAAACATTAACGTCTGTTTGGCGTAAAGCACATTTGTATCATAGTGAAAAAGGCGCTGCGACTACGTGGGTTTATACCGTTATGCGTAACGCTTCGTTCGATATGCTTCGTAAAATGAAAAGTAATAAAGAAGAAAATATAAGCGAAGATATTTGGCCGTTACTAAACGACTCACAAGATACGCATCACGAATACAGTGATCATTTAGAAGATAAGCAAATTAAGCGTTATTTAGACAAATTACCAATTGCTCAACGCGAAGTGGTAAGAGGCGTTTATTTTCAAGATATGTCGCAAGAGCAACTTGCACATCAACTTAATATTCCAGTAGGCACGGTAAAATCACGGTTACGTTTGGCCTTGCAAAAATTACGTAATGAAATGGGAGATCAGCATGATTAAACATCACCCGAGTGAAACTTTACTGACACAGTATTGCGATGCATCACTTGCTACATCATTGAGTTTAGCCGTTTCTATTCACGTAGACATGTGCCCTGTGTGCCAAGCTAAAGTAGCTAAAATTGAAGCAAGTAATGCAAATGCATTATTTAGTGAAGAGCCTGCTCAATTTGAGAAACCTCAAACTGAGAAATCTGATTTACTTGAAGAATTTGAACTAAATGTTCTCGATATGATCATGTCTGATGATTCTATTGATGAAGTTTACGAAGTAGAGCCTGTATCTATTAAAGTGAATGAGCATAACTATCAGCTTCCACGTGCTTTAACACGTATTTCTCATAGCAAATTTACACAAGTTGGTAAACTGGCACGATCTCGCGTTTCGCTTGATGATGGTGCGCTGCGTTCTAGCTTGCTACATATTGATGCCGGTGGCGAAATTCCTGAGCATACACATACCGGATTTGAAGTTACTTTACTACTAGATGGTGAGTTTAGTGATGAAGATGGTAATTACGTACCAGGCGACTTTATTTGGCAAGATGGTAGTCATCAACATACACCTTTAACGAAAGATGGATGTTTATGCTTTACAGTTGTCAGTAGTGCGCTACATTTTAATAAGGGCTTCAGCAAGTTACTAAATCCAATAGGTAATTTGATTTACTAAGAGAATATATGCATACAGATATAATAAAAATAGGTATAAGCGCCTGCTTAGCAGGCGAAAAAGTTAGATTTGACACAGGACATAAAAAGTCAAATTTTTGTATGGATGAGCTAGGTAAACACGTTGAATACACACGGTTTTGTCCGGAAGTAGCTGTTGGTTTACCGATACCTCGTCCAACTATTCGCCAGGTTAAAGTGGGCGATACTATTAAAGTATGCCGCCCAGATGGCACCGGCGAAGTAGGCCAACAACTTACTGAATATGGTAAAAAAGTTGCAACTGAACAAGCTAAAGAATTAAGCGGATTTGTATTTTGTGCAAAAAGCCCAAGTTGCGGCATGGAGCGCATTAAAATATACAATGAAGCAGGAACAGGTAATACCTCAGAAGGCGTTGGTTTTTTTGCTGAGCAAATAATGAAGCACAACCCATTATTGCCATGTGAAGAAAACGGACGTTTAAACGACATGCATTTACGTGAAAACTTTGTAATGAGAATTTACGTATTTAAAAACTGGCAAAAATTAGTACAAGAGCCGCTTACGGTTCATAAGCTTACTCAATTTCACTCTCAGTATAAGTACTTGTTGATGGCTCATAACTATCAAGCTTATCGTGATTTGGGTAACCTGCTGGGGACTTATGTAGGTGACGATATAAACGCAGTTGCTGATGAATATATCCTAGGTTTGATGACGGGTCTTAAAAAGCCAGCTTCTCGCAGAAATAATTGCAACACCCTAATGCATTTACAAGGCTACTTTAAAAATGATTTATCGAAGGTTGAAAAACAAGAACTTCGTGATGCGATAGATGAATACCGCGAAGGATTGGTGCCATTGTATGTACCACTTACCTTGTTAAAACATCATTTGAAGGTTCACCCAAATGAGTACCTTGAAAAACAAGTGTTTTTTAACCCTTACCCTCACGATTTAAAACTACGATTTGGTATTTAATGGATACATTATTTTGGTTTAGGCGCGATTTGCGCCTTTTTTCTAACGAAGCGTTAATTCAAGCGCTAAATAATGGCGCTAAACACGCCATTTTTTTTGTGTCTGGAAAACAGTGGCAACAACACCAAACTGCGCCCATTCAGATTGACTTACTCAAGCGCCGAGTTACTTATCTTCAATCTCAGCTTGCTGATTACGGCATTACTTTACATGTTATTGAAGCGCCTAGCTTTTCTGATTGTACGCGTGAGCTTATTGATTTTTGTAAATCAAACGATGTAAAACACGTAATTGCTAATACAGAATATGAGCTTAATGAAGTAAACCGCGATAAAGCAATTATGCACGAATGCGATGAGCTTTCAATTGCTTTTACTTTGTACGAAGGTGATTTAATTGCACCTGTCGGAACGGTTAAAAACCAAAGTAATGAAATGTATAAAGTGTTTACTCCATTTAAGCGAGCATGGTTAAAGCAGTATCAAGATACACACTTTAGTTTGCCTCAATGGCCTTTAACTTCTGATTCAATAAAATTTGATGAAAGCGACTTACTAAAAAGTGATGGATGCTCAGATAAGTGGCCGGTTGACGACGAAACACTTTCTACTGTGGTCGATAACTTTATATGTGACAAACTTACAAGCTACGATGATCAGCGTGATATACCCAGCGTAAAAGGCACATCAGGTTTAAGCCCGTATTTAGCACTTGGTATTGTAAGCACAAAACAGCTGCTTATTAATATTCAGCAGCGTTATCCTGATATTTTAACTACGTCAAAAAGTAAAACGTTTACGTGGATTAACGAGCTTGTTTGGCGCGAATTTTACAGGCATTTAATTGCTGAATTTCCGAAGCTTTCGCGCGGTGATAACTTTAACGAAAAGTATAACGCCGTAGTGTGGCGTAAAAGCGAAAATGAATTTACAGCATGGTGTGAAGGGCGTACAGGTTACCCGTTAGTAGATGCTGCAATGCTACAACTAAAGCAAACCGGTTGGATGCACAATCGTTTACGTATGGTTGTTGCGAGCTTTTTAACTAAGCATTTATTAATAGACTGGCGCGAAGGTGAGCGCTTTTTTATGCAGCACCTAATTGATGGCGATTTAGCCTCAAATAATGGTGGCTGGCAGTGGGCTGCAAGTACCGGGTGTGATGCTCAGCCTTACTTTAGAGTTTTTAACCCTATCAGACAAAGCGAGCGCTTTGATCCAACTGGCAAGTTTATCCGTAAGTATTTGCCAGAGCTTGAAAACGTGCCAGATAAACACATTCATTTTCCACACACTTATTTAGCCGCAATAGGTAAAGATAAGGAATGTTACTGGCCAGCAATAGTTGATCATAAAGCGGCACGAGAACGTGCACTTGCTGCATTTAAGGTGTGATATGGATAACCAGTTACCAGTAGATAAATTTGTTGAAATATACCAACAGCTTGATAGCACTAATCTTGATTTATTGAGTGATATTTACTGTGACAACATACAGTTTATAGACCCAATGCATGAAATTAATGGCATTGTAGAATTGCGCAGGTACTTTGCTAACTTATATAGCAATGTTAAGCATTGTCAGTTTGATATTAGCGATTCGTTTAATAGCGGCAACAATGCTTTTATTTATTGGACTATGCACTATGCACATCCAAAGCTTTCATCAGGTAAAACTATTTCGGTAGAAGGTCATAGCAAGCTTATTTTTGAAAATGGCAAAATTATCAAGCACAGAGACTACTTTAATGTGGGCGAGTTGCTGTACAAACATATTCCTTTACTTGGTAGTGTTATAAAGCTAATTGATAAAAGGGCAGGTTAATTATGATCACACTTATAACGGGTGCTACTTCTGGTATTGGTGAGCAGTTAGCAATTAAATATGCGCAGTTGGGAGACACTGTTATCGCTTGTGGCCGTAATAGTGAAAAGCTCGCTGAGCTTGCTAAATACGACAATATTCAAGCATGTAAATTTGATGCAACTAATCTACAAGACATTAAAGAGTCTACTATTGGCTTTCCTCATTTTGACCGTGTTATTTTAAACGCGGGTAACTGTGAATATATAGATGACGCACGAAACTTTGATAGTGCATTGTTTGAGCGTGTAATAAACGTAAATTTACTCTCTATGGGGTATTGCCTTGAGGCGCTACTTCCTAAAATAAATTCAGGTGGTCAGCTTGTTTTGGTCAGCTCAAGTGTTACCTATCTTGCGCTACCTCGTTCAGAAGCTTATGGTGCATCAAAAGCGGGTGTAAGTTACTTAGCAAAAAGCTTAGCTGTTGATTTAGATGATGTTGATGTGACTTTAGTTCACCCTGGCTTTGTGAAAACTCCGCTTACTAATAAAAATGATTTCCCGATGCCTATGGCCGTTACCGCTGAAAAAGCCGCAGACTATATGATTAAGGGAATACATAAGCGCCGAAAAGATGTTCACTTTCCGTACCGTTTTACGCTTATATTAAAAGCATTACGTATTTTACCACTCCCAATTTGGCTTAAAATCGCAAAAGGATTAGCCCGTTGAAAAAAATAGCAATAATAGGAACTGGTGTATCTGGTTTAACATGTGGGCATTTGCTTCATAAACATTACGATGTAACCGTATTTGAAAAAAATGATTATATAGGTGGCCACACTGCAACGGTTGATATTGATGTATGCGGCATAAAATACGCAATAGATACTGGCTTTATTGTATTTAATGACAGAACTTACCCATACTTTGAAAAGTTACTATCGCGTATTGGTGTAGATAAACAAACAACGCAAATGAGCTTTAGTGTTCATAACGAAGCCACTGGCTTTGAATACAATGGCCATACGTTTACAAGCCTGTTTGCACAGCGTCGTAATATTTTTAGACCTAAGTTTTGGCGATTATTGTACGACATTGTTAGGTTTAACAAACTGTGTAAAGCACTACATGAAAAAGATGATTACCAATCTGATCAATCATTAGGGCAACTGCTTAGTGACAATCACTTTAATGACTTTTTTAAATACCATTATATCCTTCCGATGGGCGCGGCTATTTGGTCTACCAGTATTAAAGAAATGGAAAATGTAGGCGTTGAATTTTTTGTTAAGTTCTTCTTTAATCATGGCCTTTTAG
Organism: Pseudoalteromonas sp. NZS37; assembly: GCF_015864265.1. Taxonomy (NCBI): domain Bacteria; kingdom Pseudomonadati; phylum Pseudomonadota; class Gammaproteobacteria; order Alteromonadales; family Pseudoalteromonadaceae; genus Pseudoalteromonas; species Pseudoalteromonas sp. NZS37. Next base: position 498,192 of record NZ_JADYXL010000003.1, read on the forward strand.
ATGTAACAAACAGACCACAGTGGTATGTAGTACCAGGTGGCTCTCGTCAGTATATTAAGCCACTGATCAGAGGTTTTGCTGATAAAATTAAACTTAATACAGATATTAAATCTGTAACGCGTCAAAATGATGAAGTAACAATAGAGTTTGCCAATGGTGAATTAAGTAAGTTTGATAAAGTAATATTTGCTTGTCATTCAGACCAGGCGCTTGCACTACTTGGTGATGCAACTGAGCAAGAAAAGTCAGTATTGGGTGCAATAGCTTACACTGAGAATTCAGTTGTGCTGCACACCGATACAAACCTTTTACCAGATAGAAAAGCGGCATGGGCAAGTTGGAACTACCTACTTAATAACAACACTGATAAAGCAGCTGTTGTTACCTACCAAATGAATATTTTGCAAGGTATACAATCGGATACACAGTTTTGTGTAACGCTTAATCATCTTGAAGGAATAAGCCAAAGTAAAATTTTGCGCGAGTTTACTTATCATCACCCTGTATTTAACCAAGAGTCAATTGCTGCTCAAAAACTTAAACACAGTATTGATGGACAAAACAATAGTTATTTTTGTGGTGCTTATTGGTACAATGGTTTCCATGAAGATGGCGTACACAGTGGTGTAGATGTAGCCAAGCAACTTGGGGTCGAATTTGACTAGTGCAGTGTATTTAGGCGATGTAAAACATCGCCGTTTTGCTGTTAAAGAACATCGTTTCAGTTACCCTTTGTATATGATGTGGGTAGATTTAAATAATCCTCAACAGCTAAATGGTGTGCATAAACACCTAGGTACGTCAGGCTTAAAGGCGTTAAAATTTAATGAAGCTGATTATCTTAAAGACACTTCACAACTTGCTAAACGACCTCTTATTGAGCGTGCGCATGATCAACTTGCCAATTTAGGTATTACTGAAACCTTTTCTCATATTTACATGCTAGGGCAGCTTCGTTGTTTTGGTGTGTATTTTAGTCCTGTTAATTTTTACTTTTTTGGCCACAACGACACCCATTTTAAGTACATGATAGCTGAAGTGAGTAATACACCATGGAACGAACGTCATTATTATTTAGTCCCTTTAGAAAAAAAAGTGAACTTTAAGAAGGTTTTTTCCGTATCACCTTTTATGAATCTAGATATGAACTATCATTGGCATGTTAAACAATCGCCTGATAAAACATTGATACACATTGAAAATAAGCAAAATGAAGAGTTATTATTTGATGCAACACTTCGCTTGAAACGTAAAGAACTCACTAACGAAGAGATTAATAAGTTGTTAAAACGTTTTCCGGCCATGACATGGTCTATTTTCAAAGGTATTTATTATCAAGCATTAAAGTTGTTTATAAAGCGAGTGCCTTTTTTAGGTCACTCAGGTAAGCCATAAAGCACATAGGTAGTCAGGACAATTAATAGGTATTTTAATGGATAAAGTGTCGAGCTTAAATTGCGAACAAAGCACTAGTTGGTTAACTAATATATATAAAAAATTAGTGACTAAAGCCTTTTCGTCAATTGAAACAGGTCAAGTTGTTTTAATTGAAGGAAATGAGCGTACAGTTTTTGGTGATGTATCGTCTGCGTTAAAAGCAACAGTAACAGTTAATGATAAAGCTATGTATAAAGCGTTTGCGTTATCTGGAAGCGTTGGCGCTGGCGAAGCGTATATTTTGGGACATTGGTCTTGTGACAACTTAACTTCATTCATTGAGATATTTGCTATAAATGAAAAGCAACTTGATGAGTTTGAAAAAAAATTCGCATTTTTTAGTAATATCGCACACCGGTTTAATCACATAAAAAACAAAAATTCAGAATCGGGTTCTAAGAAAAATATTGTTGCTCATTACGACTTAGGTAATGATTTGTACGAATCATTTTTAAGTAAAGAAATGCTCTATTCAAGTGCTGTATATCCTACAAAAGAAGCCACACTTGAAGAGGCTCAGCAATACAAGCTTAAACGCATTTGTGAGCAAGTTGAGCTTCAAAAAAATGATTCAGTAATTGAAATTGGTACAGGGTGGGGGGCATTTGCTATATATGCTGCCACACATTACGATTGCCATGTAACAACAACAACCATATCTGATGAGCAACATGATTATGTAGCTAACAAGATTGTTGAACTTGGTCTTGAAAGTAAAATAACATTACTTAAGCTCGATTACAGACTACTAAAAGGTAAATACGACAAGCTTGTTTCTATTGAAATGATAGAAGCGGTTGGTCATGATTATTTGCCGAGCTTTTTCACTCAGTGTGGTGAGCTCCTAAAAGACGATGGCGCCATGCTTATTCAAGCAATTACTATTGGCGATCAGCGTTATAAGCACTACTTAAAAAACTCTGACTTTATCCAGCAGTATATTTTTCCGGGCGGATGTTTGCCATCGCTTAACGAAATGAGTGAGCAGATTAAAAATAATACCGATATGGTTATTCATACTGTTAATGATATTGGCGCTCACTACGCACGAACATTAGCAGATTGGCGAACTCGTTTTATAAAAAGTTGGCCTGATTTAGACCGCTCTAAATTTGATGAACGCTTTTATCGTTTATGGTTATTTTATTTTGCTTATTGTGAAGGTGCGTTTAGAGCCAGAGCAACAAGTACGGTACATTTAATGGCGCGTAAACCTCGTTTTACTAGTGATAACGATGATATTGCGCTCGGTTACTAATTTTGTTCTATTTCAAGCAGTGTGGTTTTTATCATTGCTGCTTGAAGCCAATTCGCTACTTTTTAGTGGCTTGATTATTGTTTTAATGTTTTGTTTGTCAAAGCAGAAAAAACAAGACTCCTTACTATTAATTAAAGCCCTACCTTTAGCACTATTGTTAGAATTTATAGCGGTAAAGTTAGGCTTGTTAGAATTTAAAGTTTATCCCTTCCCTCTATGGCTCGTGTTTTTATGGGCTGCATTACTACTTTCTTTAAATACCTCAATGGTTTTTTTGAGTAAATTAAAGCTTTGGCAGGCCTTTTTGGTATGTATGGCATTTGCGCCAGCAAGTTATTGGGCTGGAGCGCGCTTTGGAGTAATAAGTTTAGGTTTACCTTTATGGCAATTCTGGCTCGTTTACGGGGCGCTTTGGTCTACAGTGTTTACTGTTATTCTTTTCATAAACCAAAAAATCAAGTTATTTATCAATCGCTGATCTTCCACAATTTCTATTTCGTAACATTACCCATTGACTCAAAGGGAGCTTATTTTGAAATTTTTACTAAAGGCAGTTACTTTTTATTTGCTTACCACTTCAATTGTTTTAGCTAACACACAATTTAATAAAGTAGGCGAAGCACGAATGGAGTATTTATTTTGGGATGTATATGACGCTGTGCTATTTACCCCTTCAGGTAATTACAGCGCAGGAACACATCCTGTTAAGTTTAAGCTTACCTATTTACGTGACTTTGACGCTAAAGAAATAGTAAAAGCAACAAATGAGCAGTGGGAACATCTTGGAAAAACAGGGCTGGCAGATAAATACGACAGTAAATTGTTGTCTATTTGGCCTGATATAAAAAAGGGTGACTCACTAACATTAGTGACAAATGAGCAAGGTATGAGCACTTTTTATCATAATGATGAAAAAATGGGTGAAATTGATGAACCTCAATTTTCGAGTGACTTTTTAGCTATTTGGCTTGATGAAAAAACCTCTGAACCAAAATTACGAAAGCAATTATTAGGGAATTAATATGAACATATTAAACACGTTAAAAGCAGCTGTTATGAGCCTCTCGGCTCTACTTTTAATTAGCTGTTCGGCACCAAATGTTGAACATTATAAAAATACATCGCCAAATTTCGACTTTAAAACGTTTTTTAGCGGAAATTTGAAAGCCTATGGTGTTGTACAAGACTTTAAAGGCGAATTGACCCGAAAGCTTGTCGTAGATATGAATGCGACTTGGGATGGTAACCAGGGCGTTATTGAAGAAGACTTTGTTTATGATGATGGCGAAACCCAAAAGCGAATCTGGAAAATAACGTTAAATGAAGACAATAGTTTAACGGGGACAGCAGCTGATGTTATAGGTACAGCAAAAGGCAAAAGTGACGGCAGCGTATTTCATTGGAATTATGATGTAGAGCTTCCATACGATGGCAGTACTTTAGAAGTGAATTTTGACGATTGGATGTACCTGGTTACACAATCGCGCTTGATAAACCGCACATCTATTGTTAAGTTTGGAGTCGAGGTCGGGGAAGTGACCTTAGTTATCGAAAAAATATAGCTTATTTACCCAGTTGCTTAACTTGCGCCAAAATTGTACTCAAATTAAGTCTTTGTTAACCCAACACGCTGTATTCTACCGAGAATTATTTAAATTTTACTCATTTTTTAAGAATTTAAGCAAAAAATGCAATTTGCTGTTGCTAACTCTTTAAAAATGCATAAAGATAGGTTTTGCGAAGGCAAAATAATAACGAATAGGAATCTAACAATGAATAAAGCTCAATTAGTTGAAAAAATTGCTACTGATGCAGAAATCTCTAAAGCCGCTGCTACTCGTGCTCTTGACGCGTTTACAGGTGCTGTAACTTCTTCTTTAAAAGAAGGTGATTCAGTAGCATTAGTTGGTTTTGGTACTTTCTCAGTAAAAGAACGTGCAGCTCGCACTGGCCGTAACCCACAAACGGGTGCTGAGATCCAAATCGCAGCGGCAACTATCCCAAGCTTTAAAGCAGGTAAAGGTCTTAAAGACCAAGTAAACCCTTAATAGGTTTAACGAATTAAAATAAAAAAAGAGCTATTTAGCTCTTTTTTTTTATGTTTAATAAAGACATCAACTGATGCCTTTATATTATAAATTTATGCTTTTAAGGCTTTATCGCCTCGGCCAATGCCAACAGCACCAGAACGTACAACTTCAATAATATCGGTTTCATGACGAAGTGTGTCTAAAAACGATTCTATTTTGTCTGTACTACTCACTAGTTGCAGGCTATAGCTTTGTCGGCCCATATCTAAAATAACACCCTGGAACACATCAACTACGCGGGTAACCGCTGCACGAGTCGTCTCGTCTTGAGCAAATACCTTAACAAGCAATAACTCTCGCTCAATGTGACTCATTTCTGTTAAATCGATAATTTTAAGCACGTCGACTAATTTGTTAACTTGTTTTGTGATCTGCTCAACCACTCTGTCATCACCCATGGTGGTAATGGTAATACGTGATAACGACTGATCATCAGTTGTGCCAACAGTTAGGCTGTCAATGTTGTATGCACGTTGTGAAAAAAGCCCAACAATACGTGACAGTGCACCTGGTTCGTTTTCTAATAGAATAGATAAAATCCGACGCATTATGCTTTTACTCCTTTACGTAACCACATCTCATCAATGCCACCTAACTTGATTTGCATTGGGTATACATGTTCTTTCTCGTCTACAAGAATATCTAAAAAGACTAAACGATCGTTTATGCTCATAGCTTTATCGATTGCAGGTTGTAACTCATCAAGTGTGTTTACTTTAATACCCACATGCCCGTAGCTTTCAACCAACTTAACAAAATCAGGCAGTGAGTCCATGTAAGATGATGAATGACGACCGCCGTAAACCATATCTTGCCATTGGCGTACCATACCTAAAGAGCGGTTATTAAGTGATACAACTTTTACAGCTAGGTTGTACTGCAAGCAGGTAGATAGCTCTTGAATATTCATTTGAATAGAGCCATCACCCGTAATACATACAGATTCTTTATCCGGAAAGGCTAATTTTACGCCCATAGCAGCAGGTAAGCCAAAGCCCATAGTGCCTAGGCCGCCTGAATTTATCCACTGACGAGGATGCTTAAATGGGTAATATTGCGCTGCAAACATTTGGTGCTGACCAACGTCAGAACTTACGTAAGCATCGCCATTAGTGGCTTTATAAACAGCTTCAATTACGGCTTGTGGCTTAATTTTGTCGCCATCTGTGTTGTAGCTTAAACATTTTTGTTCACGCCAGCTGATAATTTGGCGCCACCAATCTTCTTGCGCGCTGCGATCTATTTTAATTGGGCTTTTATCAATACCCGTTTGTAGTTGTTCTAGTACTGTTGCTAAGCAACCTACAACCGGTATATGCGCTTTGATTGTTTTTGAAATTGAAGTTGGATCTACATCTACATGTACAATTGTGGCATTTGGACAAAACTTTTTAACGTTATTAGTTACCCTGTCATCAAAACGAGCACCAAGCGCTAAAATCACATCGGCGTTTGCCATTGCTTTGTTGGCCTCAAGCGTACCGTGCATGCCTAGCATACCTACAAAGTTTGGATGTACACCTGATATGCCGCCAAGCCCCATTAGTGTATTGGTAATGGGTGCATTTAACGATTCAACTAAATGCGTTAATTGCTCTGACGTATTTGAAATAACAATACCACCGCCAGAGTAGATAACCAGTTTTTTGGCCTCTAGAATAGTTGTTACCGCTTTACGAATTTGTTTTGAATGCCCTTTAGTATTAGGGCTGTATGTTCTTAGCTCTGTTGTTTTAGGAAATTCGTATTCAAACTTTATAGCAGGGTTAAGCATATCTTTAGGAAGCTCAACTACAACGGGCCCAGGACGACCTGTACTGGCTATATAAAAGGCTTTAGCTAAGATTGTTGGGATTTCTTTAGCACTTCTACAGTTAAAGCTGTGTTTAACTATAGGGCGAGAACAGCCAACAATATCAGTTTCTTGGAATGCATCGTCACCAATTAAACTTGTAGGCACTTGGCCTGATAATACAACCATAGGAATTGAATCCATGTAGGCCGTTGCAATACCCGTTATACAGTTTGTAGCGCCAGGGCCTGAGGTTGCAAGTACAACACCAACGTCTCCAGTAGCACGAGCATAACCATCAGCCATATGTGTGGCAGCTTGTTCATGACGTACTAATATATGCTCAATATCATCTTGCTGAAAAAGTGCATCATATAAGTCTAAAACCGAACCACCGGGGTAGCCAAATATGTATTTTACCTTTAACTCTTTTAATGCCTGAACTACTAGTTCAGAGCCATTATATTCTTGTTTACTCATCCTCATTCCTCTGTGCGCTTTTTTTATGCATAAAAAAACCCCCGCGTAGTGCGAGGGTTTTTAAAAAGCAGTATCACCTTTTAATACATCCCCGCTGGGCTTATAACTAAGACCAGTACGAGTACGACTAAAAGGTTAATTTGTGTGTTCATAGTTTTTACTCTACTTAGCAAAACACTGCTTTTAAATTAAAAATTCTGTATAGGTTTATTTTTAAGGGTTTTGAACCCTTATGTCAACCTCGAAAGTGGCTTTTTGCATTTTAAATTCGTTTTGTAGCTTTTTTTAATTTAAATCTTCAGAAATACTGTATTTAACTGAGTTATCTAGCAGAAATTATGCGTTTTAGGTTGTGTGTTTGATTTTAGTTATAAAAGAGTGTGAAAGACCATTAACTTTTATTGCACATGTTAACTATATGTTTTTATCGCATGTTTAAATTTCTATTATTAGGTATGATTACTACATAATTATGTTTGAGGAAAATACAGTGAAAAAAGTGACGTTAATTGCGCTTTTAACTACGCTATTAAGCCCTATAGTAGCGGCTAATAATTTAAGCCCGCATGATGTTGGTATAACTAACGAAGAACGTATTTTATATTGGCTTAAAAAAAGAGACCAAATATCCTCTAGTGAGTTAGATAGTTCATTTAAGTCATATATGAGTAACAAAGAAGTTGCCAATCACTCAATTAAAAATGGCTTTAGGCAATTTAAATCCTCCTCTACGGATTTTTCAAACACAAATAAACAACAAGCCGCTTTTTCAACGTCGTTAGTGCCTGATCAAAGCGTTAATGATGTAAAAGTGTTAGCTATCTTAATTGATTTTCCTGACCTCAATCATGACGATAATCGACTTGTAGAGCAGGACACAGATATGTTTTACGCTGATTATTCAACTGAACACTATCAGCAAATGCTTTTTAATACTGAAGGTTATGCGGGCCCTGATGGACAAAGCATATCAACGGCTGCTGATTATTATAAAGCAGCGTCTGGTAATAGCTTAAACTTTAACGGGCAGGTATATGGCTGGGTAACCGCTGATAACAATGCAAAAATATATGGTGAACGCCAAGGCAGTACACGTGATAAAAATGCGCCCGCTTTAGTCAAAGAGGCTGTGGAGAAGGCGGTTGCAAAGTTTAATATTAATTTAACGGACTATGATTTAACTGATTTAGATGATGTAGATGGCGATGGAATTATTAACGAACCCAATGGCATTATTGACCATGTAATGATTTTTCATTCAAGTATTGGCGAGGAAGCAGGTGGCGGTTACCTAAGCACTGATGCTATTTGGTCGCACCGCTACTATGTATTTGATGAAAATAGCGGGCCGAGCGAGATTGCAGGCAGCAGTATTAAGCTCTCTGGTTACACAATTAATCCAATTGATGCTGGGATTGGCGTGGTGGTGCATGAGTTTGGGCATGACTTGGGATTATTAGATGAATACGACTTACAATCTAACACGGTAGGTGAGCCTGTCGCGTCTTGGTCAGTTATGTCGACAGGAAGTTGGGCAGGTTCTCCACGAGGCTCTGAGCCTGTTATGTTTAGCCCTTATGCGCTTGAATATTTACAAAATCGATACCAGGGTAATTGGGTTAATCAGCTCACGCTTGATATGGATGCGATAGATGCTAACGCACAGCAAACATTAATTAATACTGCGAGTACTTCACAACTACAAAGCCAAATAAAAATAACACTGCCATCTCGACTCGAAAAATTTAAAACGCCAGTAGAAGGCGATTTTCAATACTATTCAAATACGGGCGACAATGTTAGTAACAGCTTAGTTAATACAGTAACGCTACCAAACACAACTGAGGCACTTACTTTAAGCTTTATTGCTTATTACAGTATTGAGCGCGACTATGATTTAGTACAGGTAAAAGTAAATGGGGAGCCTATTGCTAGTAATTATACCCAAGCAATAAACCCATACTATGGTGACATTGGTCCGTATATATCAGGTGATTCATTTTTTAATAGTGATGCTAAGCAGCCTAACGGCTATTTAACTCATGAGTTTGATTTATCAGCTTATGCTGGGCAAATGATTGATCTAAAAATTGAATACATAACAGATGCGAACACACATTATTATGGTTTTGTTGTGGATGATATGCGTATTGTGCAAAGTGATACCTTAATTTGGCAAAATAATGCACAAGATCAAATTAACACCGAGTTTAATGGCTTTGAAAAAATAGGTAGTTACACATATGCATCGCCATCACATTACTATTTACAATTGCGTTCATACACAGGTGTTGACAGTAGTTTGCAAGCAGAGCAGTACTCACCGGGATTATTATTGTGGTATAGCAATGAATCTCAAGCCGATAACAACACGACAGAGCATCCAGGTAGTGGTTTTGCATTAGTGGTAGATGCTGATCAGCGCTCGATAAATAAAGGCAGTACGCAAACTCCGGCTGCTTCAGCAATTCAAATTCGTGATGCTGCTTTTAGTTTATATCCACAGCGAGCTGGGTTAGGTGATGATGATTTATCAGCTATTACAGAGTTTACTGATAAAACCGACTATAGTTTTTCAGCGCAACAGTCATCGGGCGTTGTGCTTCCACAGGTTGGCTTTGGGTTTAATATTATAAGCCAGTCAGCTGATAGTGAAGATATAGAAGTAGAGCTTAATTACGATGTTACTAAAGGTATTAATTTTACCAAAACAGGTTTAATCGTTAATTTTAATGTAGAAGGTTTTGCACTCACGCCTGCGGATAAATTTACGTGGAATTTTGACGATGGTAGCTCAAGCACAGAGTTAACGCCTACTCATGAATACCAAGATTATGGCACCTATAGCGTTGAGTTTATGGCAAGTAATGATACTTCACAGCAAGTAGCTGTAGCTCAAGTTACATTAGCTGAGCCATTATCTGTAAATGAAATTGAATATGAAATAAACCAAGGAATATTAACAGCTCAAGCTTCGTTTACAGGTGGAGTCGCACCGTATACTTATAATTGGCAGCTAGGGGATGGAAGTACTTTAACGACGCAATCGCTCACTTATAATTATTTATACTCTGGTGATTACCAAGTAACGCTTACAGTGACAGATAACGAAGGCACGGAGCAAACTAAAGCGGTTGATGTAACGGCAACTGTTCCGCTTAGCATAGACGCAAACGTTACAGTAAATGATTTAAGCGCTCAATTTAATGCGCAAGTAACCGGCGGCTTTAATAGTTATACTTACAGTTGGGATTTTGGTGATGGCAGTGCGGTATCAAACTTACAAAACCCAAGGCATACTTATCAAACTGGCGGGGCATTTAGTGTAACGTTGAATGTTACTGACACTCAAACAAATGACACTTTTGCTAAAGAGTTATCTCTTACAGTGCAAAAGCAACAAAGTAGTTCGGGTTCAAGTGGCGGATCATTGGCAGGTTTATTAGTGTTATTACTTTTATGCTTACCTAGGATAAAGCGCAGCTAGCAAATAAAAAAAAGCCCGCTAAATTAGCGGGCTTTTTAAATTAATAACAAATATTAATTATAAACGGTCAATTACTGATTGAGTGAAATCAGTTGTACCGTGGCTGCCGCCTAAATCGCGAGTTGTACGGTCGCCTGATTTAATTACATCAGCAACAGCACTACGAATACGCTCTGCTGTATCACCCATATCTAAATGCTCAAGCATTTGGATAGACGCTAAAATTACAGATGTTGGGTTAGCTAGGTTTTTGCCAGCAATATCTGGTGCACTACCGTGTACAGCTTCAAAAATTGCAGCGTCTTCACCAATGTTAGCACCTGGAGCCATACCTAAACCGCCAACTAAACCAGCACAAAGGTCAGATAAAATATCACCAAATAAGTTAGTCGTAACAATTACGTCAAACTCTTCAGGTGTCATTACCAGTTTCATACACGTTGCATCAACAATCATTTCATTTGATTCAATTTGTGGGTAACGCTCAGCTACTTCACGTGCTACTTTTAAAAACAAACCAGATGTTGATTTTAAAATGTTAGCTTTATGAACAGCAGTTACTTTTTTACGACCTTCACGTACCGCTAGCTCATATGCAAAAGTTACGATTTTTTCTGCGCCTTCACGCGTAATTATCGATTTTGCTTCTGCTTCATTACCGTCTTCACTTACTATTTGGCCTGCACCTGAGTACATACCTTGCGTATTTTCACGAATAGTAATGATATCAATATCGTCGTAACGTGCTTTAGTGCCAACAAATGATTTAACAGGGCGTACGTTAGCGTATAAACCAAATTGCTTACGAAGTGTTACGTTAATAGACGTAAAACCTTCACCTACAGGCGTTGTTAATGGGCCTTTAAGAGTGATTTTGTTTCTAGCTATTGTATCAACCGTGTCTTGTGGAAGTAACTCACCTGTTTTTTCAAGTGCAGCTAGGCCAGCATCAACAAATTCATAATCAAAGTCGCAACCTGCGGCTTTTAATATTTCAAGTGCTGAGTCGATAATGCTCGGACCGATGCCGTCGCCTTTGATCACTGTGATGGTTTGTTTGGCCATTGACTTTTCCTTTAAAGAGTTTGATTTGCACATAAATTATTACCCTGAGAGGATAATCGCTTGTTAGATCATTTATGTGAACGTGCTTGAAAATTTAAGGGCGCATTTATATCAACTTATCACCCATTTTGCTAGTTTATACAAGAAATACTGGGTATACACCAAAGTTATAATGGGTATAAAGACGTTAAATAGGGTCCCATAAATTAAATACTATTAAATAACGCGAGAGATTCTAATTTTTGATTAAAATCAGTTGGGTTTTGCCAATTTAGTATTTTCAGCTGTTCGTTTAATGTTTGCAGTTGCCACGCTGTTAGCGCAAGTTCTGGTTTAAAAACACTCTGTGCAACAATTTTAAGTGTGATCCAGAGTTTATGAGAATCAGTTAAGTGTTTTTTAGGTGTTTGCTCTGCTTCTAAAAGTGCCGTTGTCCATGGGTTGTCACTTAATAAATGAGTAAGCTGTTGCGTTAGTTGCTCGTTATTAATTGAATCCACACCAAAAAATGAGCAAATAGGGGCACTCAATGTTTTATTTGGTGTGTCGTCAATCAGCGTTTTACGAGAAAGCTGTGTACTGCATTGCGTTAATAAAAAATGAGCATAAGCATATAAAGGTAATGTAATGTGTTCAAACTGGTCATGTTTATTTTTACTGACTAATAAGGCCATTATTTTCACTAAACCATTTAATCTGTTAGTAACGTAGGCTTGCAGAGGGTGTGGGGTAACATTAACTAATTGCTCAAAAACAACTCTTTGAATTATCGCAGGCGCATTATAATAACCGACCATCGATAAACTATGCTTTAAGTCTTTAGCGGCCTGATGCTCCTTATTATAAGGTTTTACTGCCTCACATAAATTAGCAACTACCTGAGGGTGAGCCGCCATTAGCTGGCTTAGCCCTTTATAGCTATATTCGTGCTGTGACTTAATATTACTTATTAGTTCAAGTAAAGACTGTGCTTTATCAACGTCAACCACACTTTTTGACTTAACATGTTCACTGTTAAACACTTTGAAGCTAATGGTTTTATCAGCGCAATGCCATTGTTTTGGGTTGTCGTTAAGCGTTGCTTTAACGCTAAACCAAGCCAATTTATTTGGATTAGCGGTACTAATTAAAATATGTTTTTGCTGCGCATCAGTCGCTAAATAAATCATGGTTTGCTCGGCATAAAAAACGCGGCTTCCCGGTAACAGTGGCCCCAAATGAGCTATAAGTGATTTGATTAGCTGCAGTGCAAACAAATTTGGTGTGCGAATGTACAAGTCAGTAAGTGCTTTAAATAAACTCATGTGTTTATTAGCCGTATTACTAGTAATGTTCATACTAATAATATTTGCTAAAGCAATTAGTGTTATGCCCCCATCGTAAAGCATTATTTTAGGAGCACTTACCAATGCTTGTTTATATTTACTTAACTTAGCTAATAATTGCGTAACGGGTTTGGCAGAATCGCCACTGGATAACATTACTTTAGCAGCTAACTGATGACGCATTTTCCATATGTTTTTATCAGAGTCTTGAAAAGGTGTTTGCTCACAGAGCTTGTTTAATTGCGCTCCAACACATAAATGCTCAATGAGTGAAGCCGCTATGTATAGCTCGCTTAGGGCATTGTTATAGTGTTGAGATTTACAAAGTGCAGCGGTTATTACACTCTGGCTAACAACTAAGTTGGTGGCATAAGAATAATTAGGATTATAAAGTGTTAAACGAGCTTGTAATGCGAATGGCTGTTCGCTATAGAGCACTCTATATTGCTCAGCTAGCTTACTTGCCATGGGGTATAAGGCTGTCCATTTTTGTTTATTGTTATAATAGCTTAAAAACAGCTGCGTATTATTAAGCAGCTGCTCTAAAGTAGTTGAAACAGCTTCATCCATTAAACCTTCACCTAATTTTGTTCTTGATATTTATTATATGCACTAGGACCCCATAAAAATAGCTGCCCATTTTTAAATAATAACCCAGTACATTCATCCATAGTGGTTATACCGTCAGATGTTTTATGCTGTGTGCGGTAAAAAACAATCTGAAATACCTGTTCACCATCTCGTTTGGCATAAGTAAGGTCGGGGCTGCCTAAATAATCAAGCACAGTATTTAGTGTTGTTGGCTGCTCAAGTGATAGTTTTTCGATATAACGTTTATTAAAAGCTTCTCGGTCTTGCCAGATCATAGCCTGAGGATCGTCTTTATAAAAAGTGATCACCAAGGCTGCTATCAGTGCATATAGCCCTAAACCTAAGATTAAATATCGGATAAATTTTTTCAATATGGTTTACTCTGACTCCGGTAACTAATAATAGTATACGTTTTGTAATGTTTAGAGGCTATTAACTTGCGACTAATTAAGTCTTAACTGCTTTAAACTAAAGCCTAAATTTATATCGGTGCGTAAACTAACCAAGTGCTTTGAGATTACGTACATATCCATATTAGCGGCTAACTTTGCTTTAATACTCGGGCTTAGAGACTCATCTTCGGCCGCATGCTCAATTGAATTATAGTTATTAACTATTTGCTGCGCAGACTTAGTACCTATTCCTTTTACTCCCGGAATATCATTTGTTTTATCACCAGCCAAAGCCCAAAAATCAACGAGTTTATTTTGCTCAACACCAAAACGCTCTTTTATACTTGTCTCATCTAAATAGAGTTTTTTAAAGTAATCATAAACTGTAATGTAGGGGCCTATATAGGGTAAAAAGCCTTTATCAGTAGAGACAACAGTATTAGCTATTTGATTATTTGATGCTTTAAACGCAAGCGTTGCAATAATGTCATCGGCTTCATCGTTAATAGGCTCAAATACAACAATACCGGTTTCTTCTATTGCGGTTTTAAAGTGCTCTAAGGCATCTTTTAGCACTTGAGGCATTGGGGCACGGGAGTGTTTGTAGTCTTTATAAAAATGATAACGCCAGCTTTTGTCACCATCAAATACCGCAATCGCATGGGTTGCATTACTTGTATCTAAAAGCTTTTTACACGCATGAGCTACACGTGCACAGCACGTTTGTATCATTTGTTCATCGCTGTGATGTTTTTGATTAGCGTCAACGGCGTAAATGCGCCTAATTAAATTAAGCGCATCAATAAGAAGTAAATGGGGTTTCAAACTATAAAACTCATGCTTTTATTTTGTAACACGGAATGTATTTGCTGCCAGGGAGTTTCATACGGCCTTGATCAACAAATGCTTGTAATAACGTATCCATATTTTCCATAAGGGCAGGCTCGCCACTTAAAATGTATGGACCGTTTTGCTTAATGGCTTTAACGCCTTCGTCTTTTACATTTCCAGCTACAATACCTGAAAAAGCTCTGCGTAAATTAGCCGCTAATAACTGCTTTGGTTGATCAAGATGTAAATCAAGACTTGCCATATTTTCGTGTGTTGGTGCAAAAGGTTGTTGAAAATCGTTATCGATTTTTAACGTCCAGTTAAAGTAGTAGGCATCGCCTTCGCTTTTACGGTAATCACGAACATTGGCCATAGCCGATCTTAGCTTTTGCCCAACTAACTCAGGATTATCAATAATAACTTCAAACTTATCTAATGCTTCTTTACCAAGCGTCATTTCAACAAATTCACACAGCTCTTTAAAGTACGCTTCACTTTCTTTAGGGCCAGTTAAAATTACAGGCAAACATTGTTTGGTGTTATCTGGATGCAGTAATATGCCTAATAAATATAGCAATTCTTCTGCAGTACCTGCGCCACCAGGAAAAATGATAATAGCGTGAGCTGTTCTTATAAAAGCTTCAAGGCGCTTTTCAATGTCAGGTAAAATAACTAATTCGTTAACAATAGGGTTTGGTGGCTCTGCAGCAATAATGCTTGGCTCTGTTAGGCCTAAGTAACGGTTATTGGTATTGCGCTGTTTTGCATGGCCAATAGTGGCACCTTTCATTGGGCCTTTCATGGCACCAGGGCCACAACCAGTACAAATATTTAATCCACGTAAGCCCAGTTCGTAACCTACTTGTTTTGTGTATTTATATTCAACTTCGTTTATTGAGTGTCCGCCCCAGCATACAACCATACTTGGCTCGCTATTAACACGCAATGCACCTGCATTTCTGAGCATATCGAACACCATATGAGTAATGGCTTTTTGCTCTTTTAAATCTTTTTCGTATTTTTGACAAATAAACAAAATATCGCGAATAACAGAAAATATATGCTCGTGAATTCCGGTAATTATTTCGCCATCAACAAATGCGGTTTCGGGTGGGTTTTCAAGCTCAATTTTAATGCCTCGCTCGCGGCTTACTAAACGAATATCAAAATCTTTGTATTTGTCGTATATATCGCTACTTTCGTCGGTATGGCTACCTACATTAAGCACTGCTAGTACGCAGTTTCTAAATAACTTATAACGCTCACTAGCAGAAGATTGCTCTAATAAATCAACTTCTAATTGCGACAGTAAATCTAAAACCCCAGTTGGGTTTAACTGTATTAACATAGACGTTCTCCTTACTGCTAAATCGTAAAAAACTACTTGTCATAAAATTTATAATGGCTATGACATTATTTACTGGTACAAAGTCTATCTCGTCCTGAATTTTTGGCCTCGTAAAGAGCATCATCTGCTCTATCAAATGCCTTTAACAGAGTATCGCCTTTTTTAAACTGAGTTGCACCTACCGAAATAGTGATCTCAATTTGTTTTTCTCTAAATTTAAAAGGTATATTTTTAATTACCTTTCTTACTTTATCCAGAGGTAATGTTGCGTTTTCAAGCGATACACCTGGCATTAACAATACAAATTCTTCACCGCCGTAACGCGCTATAAAATCGGACTTTCTTACCGATTTTTGCAACGCTTTTGATATGACCTGTAAGGTAATGTCACCTGCGGTATGGCCAAATCTATCATTGATAGATTTAAAGTGGTCAACATCAATAACCGCAAGCGTAACATCTGATGGCTGCACATTAAACAAATGCATTTCGTGACTGTAACGTTCATCAAATGCAGCTCGGTTAGGCAGTTTTGTAAGCCCATCAAGTAAACTTTTAAAGCGCTGTTCGTTTAAGCGTTTTTTATACGTTGTTAACTTATCTTCTAAAGTAACAATTCGTTTGTTTATTTCACTAAAGCTAGTGCTAAGCATTTCTCTATCTTTTCGTTCTAACTTTTCTTTTGCTAGAAAATCTTCGCTTAGTGATTTTAATTCGTTATCTACGAGTTCTTTTAAAGATGAGATTGACGTTGCTTTTTGTGTTTGTTCGTTGAGGTTTTTAATTTTTAGTTCAATGCTTTTATTCAACGAATCAAACTCAATACTCATCGATTCTGAGTGTCTACTAGTAGAGACAATAGAATTATGTAGATCTTCGAGGGTTTGATTTAATGAAACTAAAAAGCTTTGTGCAGATTTACGCTCTTTGCTAATGTTTTTTACTACGACTTCAATTATGTTAATCGCAACATCGAGTAATGCATCGATTGTGTCACTTTCTGTAATATTATTTTTTATACTATTAATTTGTAGTGTAGCTTCTTCTTCAAGTATAAGTTCATTAGCTAGCTCAAGTAGTTTTTTTGCACGAGCTTGTTTTACAGGGCGCTGATTATCGGCTTGAGGGTCTTGCTTAGTTAGCAATGCTTCATGATAAAAAAGAATAAGTTGATCAAGTAGCGGAATATAACCATGGGTTGACTGAACGTTATTAATCTCTTGATCGAGTAAATTTCTCAGGGCTCTGCGAGTATCGTCAGGTAAACCTTTAGTTTTTTGTAACTGTTTACCTGCATTTTGTACACTGTTGAATAAATCACGTTGCTGAGCTTGCTGAATCGATTCTTGATTTTTAAGTAATATCAAAGTTTCACTAACAAGGGGGGAGAGGTCTTCAAAGCTCATACCTTTATTGAGTGCACTTCTAAATTTAGCAAGGCGATTATCTAACTCAATATCAAGCCCTTTACAGCTTAGCGAAAGTTTAGCTGCAAAGTCGCACAAAATATCCACTTGATGTTTGCGTGCACTCTCAATAGCCATACGAGCATCAATTGCTTGTTTGAGTTTTTTATCTGTTGGATTAGATCTTTCAGACACCTAAGCGTACCGCCATCAAATTAATTTTATTATCTTCAGTTTACAACAAATTTTTATTATGTGTAGTTATCTAGTAAAAAACTTAGAAATTTTAATAAGCTACTACGTATAAACTCGTATACGGGGCAATTTGTCGTATTTAATTCACTTTTAAATAGGGGCTTGCTAGTCTTGCAGGCAATTAAGTTTCCACTAAGAGTTTCTATGAAAAAGTTATTAGCCCTATCTATTTTAGCTGCATGTTCAGCACCTGTATTTGCCGATGTAAATTATTCTTTAGAAATTTCGCAACCACAACATCATTTAGGCGATGTAAGTGTTGAGTTTCCAAAAACAGCGCAAGCACATCTTGATATAAAACTTCCTGCATGGCGAACGGGTCGCTATGAAATGCTAAACCTTGCCAATGGCATTCGTTACTTCAAAGCTAAAGATGAAGATGGCAAAGAGTTAAAATGGGAAAAAATTGATCACAGTACATGGCGTGTACACCTTAATGAGCCAACAGAAGTTAATGTTGACTACCAGGTGTATGCAAATGAGCTTGGTAAGCGCGCTCGCCACATTGACGACAGCCATGCATTTATAGATGCATCAGGCTTTTTTATGTTTAGTGAATCATTTCGCCAAGAGCCAGTAACCGTTAATTTAGAAGTGCCTAAAAAGTGGCGCTCTGTATCGGGTATGGATAATTTAAAAGGCAAAAATTCATTTAAAGCAGCAGATTACGACGTACTTGTTGATTCTCCAATCGAAACGGGTATTAACCAACTACACACATTTGAAGTAGATGGCCGTGAATACGATTTAGTTATATGGGGCGACGGTAACTACGATGTAGAGCAAATGCTTACCGATCTTAAAAAATTAGTTGCCACTGGTAATGTAATTTGGGATGGCTATCCGTATGAACGTTATGTATTTATGGTACACGCTACGTCGGGTGCTGGTGGTGCAACAGAGCATTTAAACTCAACAATTATTCAACGTCCACGCGATAGATTTGGTAGCCGCGAAGATTACCTAGCCTTTATTAGCACCGCTGCGCATGAGTTTGTTCATACGTGGAATGTTAAAGCATACCGCCCTCAAGGTTTAGTGCCGTACGATTACACTAATATGAATTACTCTAAACTGCTTTGGATTGCAGAGGGTTCAACAAGTTATTTTGAAGATCATTTAATGGTTCGCTCTGGTATTGAAACCACAGATGAATTTTTTAAAGTGATGAGTAAAACCATTAATCGTCATTTACAAACACCGGGCCGTGAAGTGCAAAGCGCAAGCGAAACAAGCTTTGATAAATGGATTAACCAAGGTGGCGATCATGCACGTAACTACAGCACTAATATTTATTCAGAAGGTTCATTACTTTCATTAGTTTTAGATATCGACTTGCTAGAAAAAAGCCAAGGTAAAATAAGTTACCGAGACGTTCACAAATCACTTTATAACAATCATAAAATGCCAGCTGGTTTTACAGATATAGATGTACTTAATATCTTAAAAGATTTAACAGGACGTGATTACTCAAGCTGGTGGCAAGAAAATGTTGAGTCGCCTGCAAGTATTAACTTTGACGACTTACTTACTAAAGTAGGCTTGAAATTTGAACGTCCTGAAAAAGCAAAAGCGCTTGCAAGCATTGATGCTACCGCTAAAAACACAGGCGAGTTACTTACGTTAAGTTACGTTCGCCGTGGTGGCAGTGCGTGGAAAGCAGGTTTAACTACCGATGATAAAATTGTCGCTATAAACAAACATCACGTAGGTAAAGATTTAAAAACCAGCTTAGAAACGTTTAAAAAAGGCGATAAAGTAACCATTGACTATCTTCGTCGCGATGCTCTTGAAAGCTTAACATTAGTATTATCAGAAGATTTTGATAAGCCTAAAAAAGTAGTTGCTGATAAAGAGGCAACGCCTGAGCAAAAAGCACTATTCAAAGCATGGATTGGCGTGGAACATCCAAATGATGTGACAAAAAAATAAATTCAGTTTTTATAGCGTTTAAATATAGTTAACAATTATTAAAAAAGAGCTTCGGCTCTTTTTTTGTTTTGTATAATGGCGTATATAATGTACATGGAAATTTAATATTAAAATTAAATTTAATTATTATTTAGTATTTCTCTATTATTAAATAAAATTATTTATGGATATAGCCTCAAAATGAAATTAGATAACCCGACTTCAAACTTAACCCATCAATTTGTAATTAACGACTATTTGCATCAGTTATTTGATGCGGTAAATGTTATTTCTGTTCAAGGTTATGACAATGAACGTCGTGTTATTTATTGGAATGAAGGCAGTGAGCGACTTTATGGATATACCAAAGAAGAAGCCATAGGACAAAAAATAGAAGACCTTATAATTCCAGAGCCAATGTGTGAGTTAGTTATTAACGCACATAGTGATTGGGTAAAAAAAGATATAGAAATTCCAGCATCTGAAATTATCTTACAAGACAAAGATGGAAACAATGTATCGGTTTTTTCCAGCCATGTTATGTTTACAAATCAATATAATACAAAACAAATGTACTGTATTGATATTGATTTATCTGAGGTTAAAAAGGCACAAGCAGATGCGTCATTTAATGAGCATATGCTAAAAACTATTTTTGGAGCAATTCCTGACTTATTTTTCTTGATGGAAAATGATGGAACTATTATTGAGTATCATGCCAGTAATGAGACCGATCTCTACACCAAGCCAAAGCAATTTATTGGTAAAAAAATGGGTGATGTACTCCCTCAAGATGTAGCCAAAAAATTTGAAACCTATATCAGCCTTGTATTAGAAAAAGAGCAGATGATGAGCTTTAAATACGAGCTAGCTTTGCCCCATGGGCTCGTTTTTTTTGAAGCAAGAATAAATAAAATAACAGAACATAACCAGTTAATGGTTATTATTCGAGATATTACAGAACAGCATAAATCAGATGAAATAATTAGACATCAAGCGTATTACGATAGTCTAACTTTACTCCCAAATCGTTTTTTAGCACTTGATCGTTTGTCGCAATTACTTATTGAAGCACAAAGAAATAACGAGAAAGCGGCAGTACTGTTTTTGGATTTAGATGATTTTAAAAAAATAAATGACTCTTTAGGCCATGAAACAGGAGACAAACTTTTAATTGAATCAGCGCAAAGGCTACAAGAGGCACTGCGAAAAGACGACACGGTAGGGCGCCTAGGTGGAGATGAGTTTATCGTATTACTACGAGGTATAACTGATCACCATGCAGCGCTAAAAATTACTGAAAAACTGCTCAATAACTTTAGAGCCCCTTTTAAAATTGAGGGCCGGGAGCACATACTTACAGCGAGTATTGGTGTAGCCATATATCCTGAAAATGGCACTACAGTCGCTGATTTACTACGAAATGCCGATACAGCAATGTATCAAGCAAAATCATATGGTCGTAATACTTATTCATTTTTTACTAAAAAAATGAACGTAATTATTCAGCGCCGACTAGTAATAGAAGAGCAGATGCGTGGCGCCCTTGAACGTAATGAATTTGAGTTATTCTACCAGCCCCAATTTGACGCCAAAAATAAACACATCATTGGTGCAGAAGCTTTATTACGCTGGCATAACCCTGTATTAGGTAACGTAACACCCGATGAGTTTATACCTATTGCCGAAAATACAGGATTAATTGTACCTATTGGCAAGTTTGTCATTAGCCAAGCTTTACACTTTTTAAACACATGGCAAAGTACCTGTAAACGCCAACAAAAATATACAATGGCTGTTAACTTATCTCCTCGCCAATTTAGAGACGTAGGGTTGCTCAGTTTCATTCAAAACTCATTGAGTGAAGCAAACGTAAATCCCGAAAGTTTAGAGCTTGAAATAACTGAAGGTGTATTGATGAGTTGCCACACTAATGTTGTAGATATACTGACTGAAATTACTGCATTAGGCATTAACTTATCAATGGATGACTTTGGCACAGGTTATTCATCATTAAGTTATTTGAGAGAATACCCTTTTAATGTACTTAAAATAGATAGAAGTTTTATTGATGGTATTGTACTAAACAATGAAGATTGTAATCTCGTAAAGGCAATTATTGCTATGTCGCACAGCTTAGGACTGACAGTGGTAGCCGAAGGTGTAGAAACAAAAGAGCAGCATACTTTATTGAACGAATTGGGTTGTGATTTTATGCAAGGCTTCTATTTTAGTAAACCAATACCAGCAAAACAGTTTCTTGATTTTTCGATGAATTTTGATAAAAAGTAAGATTAAACACTCGATTGTAACAATTCATTGCACGGCTATTGACCTTATTGTCCCATCGCGAGTAACCTGTTATAGAAACAAATAAAAAGGATTCTATAATGCGTTTAAAACCTCTTGTAGCTACATTAGTAGCTACATTTTCTTTATCACTTTCAAGTAGTGCCATAGCCGACGAAGGCATGTGGCAACCACACCAACTTCCAGAGTTAGAATCAATTTTAAAAGCCAAAGGGCTTGAAATTGATGTTGAATCTATTTCTAAATTAACCGAATTCCCAATGAATGCGGTAATTAGCCTAGGTGGCTGTACAGCATCGTTTGTATCGCCTAAGGGTTTAGTTGTGTCAAACCATCACTGTGTTTATGGCTCGGTACAATACAACTCAACGCCTGAAAACAATATTTTAGAAAATGGCTTTTTAGCTAAAAGTCCTACAGAAGATTTACCTGCAGCGCCGGGCTCACGCGTCTATGTAACAAAAACGGTTACCAACGTAACAGATGAAGTAATTAAAGGTACTAACGAGTTAACAGCAAAAGCACGCTACGACGCACTCGAAAAAAATGAAAAAGCGCTAGTAGCCCAGTGTGAAGCCGATGAAAGCTATCGTTGTAACGTGTATTCGTTTCATGGTGGTTTAGAGTTTTACCTAATTAAGTCACTTGAAATTAAAGACGTACGCTTAACTTATGCACCGGCAATGGGCGTAGGTAAATACGGCGGCGATATAGATAACTGGATGTGGCCGCGGCATACTGGCGACTTTGGTTTTTACCGCGCTTATGTAGGCAAAGATGGAAAACCTGCAGAGTACAACGAAGACAACGTACCTTACGTACCTGACTCTTACCTAAAAGTAAGTGCCAAAGGCGTGCAAGAAGGCGACTTTGTAATGGTTACAGGCTACCCAGGGCGTACTAACCGATACCGCATTGCAACAGAGGTAGATAACGTATTTAACGACAGCTACCCTAAAGCACGCGTTCATAACTCAAAATACGTGTCGCTTATCGAAGAAAACTCAGAAGACGGCAGTAAAGCGCGTATTGCTTACGAAAGCACCATTGCAGGTTATAACAACTATATTAAAAACTATGGTTCGATGATCGAAAGCTTCAAAAAAGGCACTATGCTTGAGCGCAAAAAACAGTTTGAACAAGACTTAACACAATGGATCAATAGTGATGGTGAGCGTAAAGAGCAATACGGAAGCGTATTAGGTGAGCTATCTGAGCTAATTGCGCAATCACAAGAGCACAGTGAACGCGACCGTATGTTAGGTTATGTGCACCGCTCACAAATGATCAGCACAGCACGACGTTTATACCGCTTAGCTTACGAAAAACAAAAGCCAAATAGCGAACGTGAATCTGGTTATCAAGAACGTGACCTACCGCGCATTAAAGCAGGGCTTGAGCGCATGACGCGCCGTTATGATAGCAAAGTAGACAAAGCTATTTTACTGCACTTTTTAGAACTGTATGCAGCACTTCCAAAAGAAGAGCGTTTTAGCGACGTTGATAACGTATTTAAAGTACAAAATGGGTTTGATAAAGCAACCCAAAGCGCGTTACTTGATAGCATGTATGAACAGTCAAGACTTGATAATGCCACTGTTCGCAATTCATTATTTGAGCAATCGTTTAGCCAGCTAAATCAAAGCCAAGACCCATTTGTGGAGTACGCTAAAGCAATCTTTAAAGTAATGAAAGCTGAGGAAGATAAATCAAAAGCACTTGCAGGTAAATTACAAGCAGCTCGCCCAGAGCTAATGAGCGCAATCATTGCGTTTAACAAAGCTAAAAACAGACCTGTATACGCCGATGCCAACAGCACACTACGAGTAACCTATGGCACCGTAGGCGGCTACTCACCTCAAGACGGCTTGGTAGCAACACCCTTTACCTCGCTTGAAGGATTACTAGCTAAAAACACCGATGTTGACCCATTTAATGCACCTAAAAAGTTACAAGAGCAAATTAAAGCCAAGCTTTACGGTGATTACACGGGTGGCATGAATACAGTACCCGTTAACTTTTTATCAAATGTAGACACTACCGGTGGTAACTCAGGTTCGCCAACACTTAACGGCAAAGCAGAGCTTGTTGGTTTACTGTTTGACGGTGTTTACGAAAGTATTATTGGTGATTGGGATTACAACCCTGAGCTTAATCGCTCAATCCACGTTGATTCGCGCTACATGCTGTGGGTAATGGATAAAGTAGATAATGCACAAAACTTATTAGACGAGATGACAATCGTAAAATAAGTAATTAGTGAGATAAGAGAAGGGCGCTTACCGTAAAGGAAGCGCCTTTTTTGTTGGTATTTGATTCGCTTATTTATGACTGCTAAGTGCCATGATCGGATAATCGAAACCTTAGTCGCTTGTTATATTTAAATTTTACGCTCAAAGGCTAGATATAAAGTTGCAAATAAAAAACCACTAAAGCCTTTTTCCATTTTTGATAACACCCACCCATCTCTTGCCAACTCGTTTGCTTTAGCGTTTGCTCTATTTAACATACCACCTGTAGCCCAGATTTGAGAAACTGCAATAAACTTATACTCCATGTAACACTCCTTTAAATATAACTGCTTTATCAGAGGACTCTTTCTCTATTTTTAAGCGAAAACGTCCTTATTTTATGAGCTTCTATTAATAGCAAAAAGCATAAGTTATTGCTAGCTATATATATTATGCTTATGATGGGTTATTTGAACATATAAAAAAGGGGGGAAGTAGTCATTAATTAATTACTCACTCAATGACTGATTCTCGCTCACAGCACGCTTCAGCAAAGTACCACTTGCTGTCATATAAATAGAAATTAGCAAAGGTGACCTCCTTTTCTTACCTTTTTGTTGGTGTTTGATTCGTATATTTATGGCTGCTAAGTGCCATAAGCGGACGGTGGTAACGCCCTGTTAACAGGCAATAAAATAGTTGGTTAAAATAAGCGACGAAGGAGCAAAAACCAACTGTTTTTTGTCCTTGTTTAACAGCTTGTTAGGCATATTTACAACCCATCTAGCTCTATCGTATAACCCAATAAATTTACCAAAAAACTAAGTATTATTGGAAAAAGCATAATGATGATAAACGACAAACCAATTTGATACTTTTTATTGCTCATATTTGATGTGGCAAGGCTAAATAATACAGTTAAAACAAGCCACTGAAAGATATTTAATATATTTGCTATAAAAGGAGAAAATACTAGATTGCTTTTATAAGCCTCTCGTATCACTAAACTATCATATGGCAAACTTAATTGAGGCCAAAAAAACATATAATTACTAACGAGCCGAGGAATAAAACTATTAGTGTAAACAGCTAAAACAGGCAGGAAAAATAAGCTTAAAAAGCAAACTATAAAAATAACTCCAGCAGTAATATATTTGCGATCCATCGATATGCCTAACACTTTAGTATTTATGCGACACGCAGTTTGTGTTGCATAATCGCTTGTTGGACTGAGGCGCTACCTGCTCGGTGTGTCAGAGTTGGTGTTGTTTATGCTATGGGAATTTGCTTTTTA
>NZ_JADYXL010000030.1:0-2168 GCF_015864265.1 Pseudoalteromonas sp. NZS37
AAGCCCGCGACTACACGCTCAAGATCGACGCCTCCCAGGTAGTGAAACTGGGAGAACGACTCGCGCAGGCCAGCGGCGAAGAGATTGGCCGCGCGTCCGTCACCGCTTTGAACGAGGTGGTGGACCGCACATACGATCTGGCGCGCGACCGGATGATCGCCGGTATCAACCTGTCCGACGATTATCTGCGGCGTCGAATGACGCTCCAGCGCGCCACACCCGGCAAGCCGGTGGCGTCGATCACGGCCAGCGGTGCGCGCAACGCAACCACCGTGCTCGGGCGCTACGACGCCAAGCCGGTGATCGTAGCGAACAACAAAGGGCGGCCCGGAAAGGGCAACAAGGCCCTTGGCATCCCGTCGGGCCAGAAGCAGGTCGGTGTCACCGTTGAGGTGACCCGTGGGCAAACGAGTGACGGGTTTGTACCGCGCGGTTTCCTACTCCCGCTGAACCGAGGCACCGAGTCCGGTGGCAACGGCTTCGGCGTTTTCGCGCGTTCGCGCGACGGCAAGTTGCGCCACCGCTACGGCCCGTNGTGGCAACGGCTTCGGCGTTTTCGCGCGTTCGCGCGACGGCAAGTTGCGCCACCGCTACGGCCCGTCCGTGTATCAACTGTTCGCCTACCAGGTCGAGCGCATCGTGAACGATGTGACCGACGACCTGGAAGACACCCTCGCCGCACAGGTTGACCTGGCGCTGCAGAAAGCCATCGAACCATGACCGCCACCCCCGCCATCTTCAAGAAGTCCTCCGACATCGCCGAGTATCTGACCACGGTACTGCAGGGCGTCACCAAGGCCAACGGCTACAAGACCGACCTCGGCACCACGGTGTACCGGGGCCGCCTGAAGCACGATGAGGACCGTGTGCCCTACGCCGTGCTTATCGAGGGTGAGGACCGCCCGCAGGAGAACGACGGCGGCCGACTGGACATCACCCTGGAGCAAGACTTCGTACTCGGCGCCTACGTGCACTGCAACGTGGACAACCCGAACGATGCCGCGCACGACGCGATCAAGGACATCAAGAAGGCGGTGTTCTCCAGCGACCTGGCCCGACGACCGATTGCCGGTGCGCGCGGGGCCAACGGCCGCGTAGCGAAGTTGAGCTACCGGGGGAAGGACATCGGCCCCCGCGCCGATGGCAAGAACATTGTGTTCGCCGTCGTGCACATCACGGTGGTGTTCGCCGAGAACCTGCTGGAAGCCTGAGTCCGAAATTGTGCCGCAGAGGTCGATTCGCCCTGTGCGATGACACTGCGAGCGTTGTAATCCGATCTTGCCGTGAGTGCGGCATGACATTCTCAAGGAGTTTCTCATGGCAGCACGCAGCTTCAATGGCGCTGGCGACGTTTACTTTAACCGTATGGTGGACGGCGTAAAGCAAGGTCTTGTCGGGCCGATCTACGCCGACAGTCTCTCGATCACCCCCAGCGTCGAAACGATCCAATCGACCAGCAAGGGCCGGTATGACTATGGTCAGGTGCTGGAGAGCGTGAACATCGCCCAACCGTCTGAGTTCTCCATGGCGCTTAAGGAAGTTACCGGCGACATCTTGACCATGGCCTTCCTCGGAACCTCTGCCGCGTTCACCGAAGCCTCCGGCACGCTGACGGGCTACGACCTGACTGTCACACAGGTGGGCACATGGCTCCCCATCGGCAAAAAGAATCTCGCCACACTGGTTACCGTTGAAGACGCGGCCACTGGTGGCGCCACGCTGATCGAAGGCACCGACTACAAACTGAACCGCCCCATGGGCTGGATCATGGCGCTGGCCGGGGGCGCTCTGGCGGTAAACGACCACGTTTTCATTACCTGCGCACATAGCGGTGCCACGGGCACGAACGTTAAGGGCTCCACCCGCACAGAAGTTCGCGTTGAAATCATTTTCGACGGTATCAACCAAGCTGACGGCACCCAGTGCACGGCAACGATCTGGGAAGCCATCCTGGCGCCAGACAGCGAGTTTGACTTCCTGGCGGATGACTTCGGGAACGTAAACCTGACGGGGACACTGAAGACCCCGGTCGGCAAGGACGCTCCGTACGAGGTGTTGATCCAAGACCCCGTGGCCTAAGCACTGCTGGTGTGGCGGGCCCGCCCGCAGCCCAAACCCGCCACGCGCCTTCAGCCTGGCGGGTTTTTTCATTCAAGGATCGTCATGCA
>NZ_JADYXL010000031.1:0-2084 GCF_015864265.1 Pseudoalteromonas sp. NZS37
TGGCCTACCCATGACCGCCCCCCGCCGCAACAACGCCAAGATCACCCTGCGCATGCAGACCGCGCTGAAGGCCAAGGGGCACACCTACGACGACCTGGTGCTGGTCTCCGGCCTGGCAAAAGAGTCGGTGGCCCGCTGGGTCAAGCAGATGCGCGAGCTGGGTGTGGTGCGCATCTGCGCATGGAACGACGACGTGCGGGGTCGCCGCATCGTGCCGGTGTTCCAGTGGGGCACCGAACCCGACCTGCCGCGCCCCGGGCGCCGGTGGACAGCCGCCGAGACGATGGCGCGCATGCGTGCGCGGCGTCGGGCCGAGAGTTCGATGGTCAGCCTGGAGGACACGTTATGACGATGGACGAATTTGATGAAGCCATTCGTGAAGCCAAGGTGGAAAAGCGGTCGGCCAAGCGGGATTTCGGAAAAAGCAGCCCTGAGTTCGCTGAGGCAAAGGAGGCGTTGGCCGCACTCAAGGACGCGCGTGACTTCGAGTTTCTTCACGGGGAAGGCACATGACTATCCCACCCACCAGCACCTACTACGCCAAGGCGTTCTGTGTGAAGTGCCTCACCGACCGCAACCGGACGGGCGGGGTGTGGCGCAACCGGATGTTCTTCTGCGGGGGTTGCAAATGAAAAGCACGACGCACGAACGCTTGGCTGCGTGTCGCCGTGTGACCGAACACCCACCTGCTGCGGTGCGCGCCGTTGTCGCCACCATCGAACGGGTGACAGAGGTCCGCATTCGGTTGTTGACCTGTCTGATGCGCAAAAAACGTTGGGATGGAGACCTCGCGGTCGCGTTTGTTCGGGCAAACGGGGACGTGTGGCGTTGATCCTACGCTGCCCTGAATGTCGAACCCGACGCAAGTCGTTCGACCTGTTCACGAAGCACCTGCGTGAGACCGGGCACCGCGTCTGCAACTGCGGGGGTTACTGGTATCCCCACCGCCCTGGCTCACCGTACTGCGAGCAGAACGCCATGAGCGCTGTCCGCATCGCCGCTCGTCAGGAGGGGATCACCGCCGACGAGTTACTGGAAATTGCGGTCGATTGCGCTTGGGAAAAAGCCGGTCGGCCGTTTACAAAATGGAGAGATTGATCATGACGAATGAAGAACACGACAGACCAGCAGCACCAAAGGGCGGGGCCTATGCGGAGCTGCCTGAGCCCACGCCAGATGAACTGCGAGCCATAGTACGCAAAGCACGCAAAGCACGCGACAGCTCTGGCAGCGCAAGCGACGACTGCGGCTCTGCCGCTTATGTGCTTTACGGGTGGCGCNCAAAGCACGCGACAGCTCTGGCAGCGCAAGCGACGACTGCGGCTCTGCCGCTTATGTGCTTTACGGGTGGCGCGCGGCAATTCGCGCATACCATGGGCAAGCACCAGCCTCCCGCATCACGGTCGAACAGGTTGAAGACGCCATAGGGCTGCAATCCACGGCATGGGACACCATCGGCGCCGAAAAAATCGTGGAAGCGGTGTTGCGATTGGCAAATGGGCAAGCACCAGCCGGGGCGACGAACACCAAGACGCACGCTCTACTGAGCACGATGATCGGCCTGTTCTTGAGAGCAAAGGAGAAGATTGGCTACCAACCCGGCAGTGCGATTGACAAGACGGTGGCCGAAGCCGTCGAGCATTTGAAGGACTGGCCCTACCCAGAAACCGCCACGGCACAGGCGGCACCAGCCGCAGGGGCGTGGATTGAGCGCTGGTACGGCTCTGGCGGCAAAGATGGCTACGAGGGCTGGAGCATCGTGAACAAGGAAGGCCGTGGCCTTGTCTCGTACCTTGGGCGGAATGTCGAATCCGGTGCGGTCACTGAAATCGTGATGGCCCACAACGCTACCCTGGCCGCCCCCACGGCACAGGCGGCACCAGCCACCACCGACTTCACGACGCTTAGTGCGGCGGTGCGAGCCATCCGGCAGGCCATCGAGTTGATCGGCGAGCCTGCCGATGACCGCATGCGCGCTGCGAGGCGCGTGCTGCGCGGCGCGGTGATCGTCGCGGAGGATTCTGGCGAGTTGGCGGCACCAGCCGCTGGCGCAGTTGCGGGGCCTGTCGAGACGATAAAGTTCT
>NZ_JADYXL010000032.1:0-2018 GCF_015864265.1 Pseudoalteromonas sp. NZS37
CGCCAGTGTGAGCGATGCCGCAGGCAATGAAGCTACTGCCACAGGCACTGGTGAAATAGATACCATTGCACCGACGCTTGTACTTACCAGCCCAGGCTCAAGTAACGACATCACCCCGACATTTAGCGGCACAAGCGATGCGGTTGAAGGCACCGTTATTAACTTCACCGTAGTGGATGATTTAGGCAATACACAAACCTTCACCACCACTGTGGATGCTGATGGTAACTTCTCTATAGAAGTACCGACTGCCTTGGCAGAAGGGCCGTACACGATCACCGCCAACATCAGCGATGTGGCAGGCAACAGCACTGATATTGCGAGCAATGGCACCATTGATACCACAGCACCAAGTGTGAGTGTAGATGCGCCGTTACTAACCAACGACAGCACGCCGACAGTGACAGGCACCAGTGATGCACCTAACAGCACCATCACGGTGACGTTTACCGATGCAGCGAATACCACACAAAGCATTGATGTACAAACCGATGCTAATGGTAACTGGAGTGCGACACCAACAGGTACATTAGCTGAAGGTGACTACAGCGTCAGCGCTAGCATCACCGATGCCGCAGGCAACACAGGCACCGGCACGGACAGTGGCGAAGTAGACGTAACCCCGCCAGCACTTGCCTTTACGCCAACGTTTGAGCTTGGCTTATTAGTCACATTAAGTGGTACGTCTGACTTGCCAGCAGGTAGTGAAATTACTATTACCGAGCAACTTGTTAACGGGGGTATTGGTGCAACTTATACCACTACAACCGATGCGGATGGCAACTGGTCATTAGTCGGATTAGATGTATCGTTACTTGATGTTGGCTCAGTGATCGCAACAGCGACCGATGCCGCAGGTAACACGCGTACAATTAGCTCAGACGACTTTGATAACACACCACCAACGCTTACTGTTGAGGTTGACGCACAAAGCGACAGCAATACGCCAATCATAAGCGGCACAAGTGACGCAGGTGAGGGTGCGCAAGTGACCATAGTGGTTACTGATAGCGCAGGCAACCCACAAACTATCACCGCCCTTGTGGATGCAAACGGTGATTGGAGCGCCACACCAGCGACACCATTAAGTGAAGGTCAAAGCACCATTGAAGTAAGTGTACGCGACAGTGTTGGCAACGAAACTACAGTGAGTGACACCACCACTATCGACACGCAAGCGCCACTACTCACCATTCAAAACGTAGGCGATGTCAGCGACTTAACACCAGAGCTTCAGGGCACCAGTAATGAAATTGGTGGCACTGTTACACTCACCGTGACC
This sequence comes from Pseudoalteromonas sp. NZS37, assembly GCF_015864265.1. Taxonomy (NCBI): domain Bacteria; kingdom Pseudomonadati; phylum Pseudomonadota; class Gammaproteobacteria; order Alteromonadales; family Pseudoalteromonadaceae; genus Pseudoalteromonas; species Pseudoalteromonas sp. NZS37. Next base: position 1,283 of record NZ_JADYXL010000032.1, read on the forward strand.
GACAGCGACGGCGTAGTGCAAACCATTACCACCACAGTTGAAAGTGATGGCCACTGGGACATTGAAATCCTAAGTGCGCTTGCGCAAGGTGACTTTACTGTAAGCGCCAGTATTACGGATGCTGCAGGCAATGAGAGTACAGCAAACAGCAGTGGCAACGTGGATACCATCACCCCGGTTGTGAGCGTGGATGCACTGGGCCTTGGCAATGACAGCACTCCAGTGATTAGTGGTACCTCAACAGAGCCTGAAGGCACGGTTGTAAACATTGTTATTACTGACAGCAACGGTGATGAACACCCAATCACCGCCACCGTGGATGCAAACGGCGATTGGCAAGCAACCAGCCCTGAATTACCGGATGGAAGCTACACCGTGCAAGCCAGTATCACCGATGATGCAGGCAATACTGGCGGTGCAGTTCAATCAGGCAACCTAGATACCTTAGCGCCAACTCTGACGTTAGACACAGTCGGCGCCACGAACGACAGCACGCCAACAATCAGCGGAAGCAGCAATGCGCCAGCGGGCACAGTAATAAACATCAGTGTAAGCGACGGCACCACAACAGAAACGTTTACCGCAACAGTACAAGCCGATGGCAGTTGGTCAGCAGATGTACCGAACGCGCTAACTGATGGTCCACTCACTATCGAAGCAAGCGTCAGTGACAGTGCAGGCAACACCACCACGTTAAGTGAAGGCGCAACATTGGATACCAATGCACCGAGTATTA
>NZ_JADYXL010000033.1:0-1976 GCF_015864265.1 Pseudoalteromonas sp. NZS37
CTCAGAATAGCCAGTCTCCTGGCAGAACAGGGGGATGCGTTTTAGCATGGTGCCCCCTTGACGTGCGGAACGCCGCGTGCTGTGGTCAGCGAGGCGATCAGCGCGTCGAACGACGCACCAGCAGGCGCTGGGTTGATCTCCAGCAGTTCCGTCGCCATGTCCTGCTGGGCCGCCTTCCACACCTTGCGCGCCACTTCCTTCGCTGCCGGGTTCAGCGCCACGCGCGCCGGGTTGCTGGTCCACCAGGATTCGAATCGTTTGTCGTTCATGGCATTGCCTTTCCAATTTCGGCGGCGGCGTGGGTTATGGCCCAGCGAGTGGCGGCGTGGGGGTCTGGAGTTATGTCGTACTCACGGTAACCAAAGTCGCCCTTGATACCGATACCCACCGCGTTGTCAAAGACCGTCACCGACATGCGCAACTTCACCGCCAGAAGCAGGGCATCGCCATCGTTGACGAGGGGGTTCCAGTAGCTCGTGATCGCACCCCGGCGAGAACCCAGTTCTAAGCACACACCGACTTCTTTATCCACCACGGTGTAGTTACAGAAATTCGGGTTCCGCAGGTTGTGCATGGCCTTCGCAGCCAGCTCCAACATTTCGTCTTCGCTCATCGCACACCTCCCCGCAACCGCGACTCGCGCACCCACCCGTCACGGCAGGCTGTGTCGCACCACCGCTGGTCGTCGGCAACGATCTCGTCGCAGTACAGGCACCGACCGGTGGCCGTGGGGCCAGTCGGCTTGCGGCTGGCTGCGAGCAGGTAAGGGGCCTCGCGCTCGGCGCGGTCTTGGCTCAGGTCGGCGTCATCCACGCTTCACCCCCTTCTTGACAGCCGCCTTGCGTGCTTCCTTGAAGAAAGCGAGGTCTGGCGACTTGTTCTGCAGCTTGGCGTTCAGCAGGCCCAGGCGGATGACACCTTGGNCTTGAAGAAAGCGAGGTCTGGCGACTTGTTCTGCAGCTTGGCGTTCAGCAGGCCCAGGCGGATGACACCTTGGATATTGGCCGCCGTGTTGTTGAGTTCGTGGGCCACTGCTGGCTCCACTTTGCCTGCGCGGATGTCTTTGTAGAGACCCGTCAATTCATTGGTGAGTGCTTCGAGGTTCATGGTGCGACTTTCTGTTTTCTGAGTTCACGTTTGATCAGCATCTGGGTGCGGAAGATCGGGAGCACTTCGTCGGGCACGTCCTTGCTGGTCAGACCGACAGACCCGTATCCGTGCGCCACGATGCCCCGAACACTGGCATCGTTGAGGTCCTGCCAGCGCTGGGCTTGGTTTGCCAGTCGGCGCTCGCGGTGGCGTTCATAGTCTGCGCGCCGGAGTTCCGCTACACGCTCGGGGTTGGCCTCCCTCCATCTGCGGACGCATTCGCGTTCCTTTTCTGGGTTGGCCTCGCGCCACGCTTTGTTGCGAGCAAGAATTTCCTCTTTCTTGCGCCGGTAGTAGTCCTTCTTTTGCACGCTGACCTTGTGCTTTTTCCAGGTGAGTAGATGCGCGTCGTGTAGCACCGTCGGGTATCCGGTCATCCACGCTGGCGGCGTGTAGTACTCCGGCGCGAGCATCGAAGCGTCAAACTTGCGTCTTGGCATGTTGGCGCTCCAAAATCGCCGCATCAATCGCCTCGCGAACCGTGGGCTTCTGCGCGCCGACCTGACGCACAGGCGTGCCCTCCAGCACGGCGAACTGCCCGTCGATGCACATGACCTTCCACTGGTAGGTCTGCAGCGCGTCGAGGCGCAGCTTGTTCAGGTTGGCTTTGTAGAGGTGGGCGACGAAGCCCAGGCCCAGCAGCGCGAAGCCGATGAGGCCAAACCATTCGATTGGTGTCATTGGTGTTTCTCCAGGCGCTGGCGCACCATCTTGAAAGCGGTAACGAGGATGAAGAACGCTGCTCCGGCACCGAGGGCAAGCAGCGTCATGCCGATTGCAAAAATCCATTCGAGTGGGGTCATGTGCTCTCTCCTTTGTTGACGACC
>NZ_JADYXL010000034.1:0-1775 GCF_015864265.1 Pseudoalteromonas sp. NZS37
ATGCCGATGAACTGGGCATTGTTGACAGCGCTGCGTCCAACGTCCTCAAAAAGCTGACGTTTGCGAATCTCGCGGCGTGGGTGCGTGGGATCGCGCTCACAGGGTTGAGCACTGCGACGAACGCGGTGATCACTGCTGCAGACACGGTGCTGGTTGCTCTGGGCAAGCTGCAAGCGCAGGTCAACGAGCTGGACACCAAAAAGTTAGATAATACCGGTGGTGATATTGCAGGCAATGTAAATTTCTCGGGAACTGGTAGGCGTATTACTGCGGATTTCAGTAACGCGACCGTTGCGAGCCGAGCGATGTTTCAGACGAGTACGACTAACGGCGCTACGGTATTGGGGGCGATGCCAAGTGGGGCCGGTGGTTATTCAGAGTATTCACTTTACAACGGACCCGACCCGACAAACGCAGCTAAATTTGATTTTTCCATAAGCGGCAGTACCGCGCGGCTGCGCTCTACAGCCATAGGAACGGGCGCATCGCTCCCGATAAATATTGAAACTCCAGGCGGGACTACGCTTCATTTGGGGACGAATGGTGATGTGCTCGCGCTGCGTGGCGCGCTGGGTTACGGCACGGGAGCAGGAGGTACAGTTACTCAAGCAACCAGCAAAACCACCGGCGTGACACTTAACAAACCTAACGGGCAGATAACTATGAACAGTTCTGCATTATCGGCAGGCGCGGCTGTGGTCTTTAGCGTGAGTAATTCATACGCCTTATCCACAAGTTTAATTGATGTTTGCGGGGGATACAACTCCGGTGCCCCTGATCCATCTAATTATAGGATTGAACTTAATTGGTCTGGAAACGGGGTTTTTAGTGTAAGAGTGACAAATATANCTAATTATAGGATTGAACTTAATTGGTCTGGAAACGGGGTTTTTAGTGTAAGAGTGACAAATATATCCACCGGCACACTTTCAGAGGAGCTTGTAATCAATTTCCAATTAAGGACAGGTTCTACATCATGATTATCAAACAACCAATCCGCTACGAAAACGACCCCGCGACCCTCGAAGCAACATGGGTTGATGCAAGCGGCGCGGTCATCAAGTGCCACGCCTACAGCAACGGCCAAATGGACATGCTACGCGCAGACCTTGGCGCTGACGCCCCGCAGTACGAGGCACTACTCGCCCAGGTCGAGGCCGAATATGTGCCGCCTGAACCACCAACGCTTGCAGAGCGTCAGGCTGAAATCGTCGCGCGCATCCAAGCGCTGGAAGACCAGCACCTAATGCCGCGCATCACCCGCGAAACGATCATCGCGCTGGCTGAAGAACGCGCGGTTGCCATGGGGCTGACCATTGAGTATCTGCGTGCCAAGAACAAGGGCTACGCGGGTCTGAAAACCCTGGACGAACAGAGCGCAGCACTCAGGAGCCAACTGCCATGAGCCACCTCCTATTTTTCCCCGTCTACGCCTTCCTCCTGCTCTACGCACTGTGGGTGTTTTTCCTCGCGGTCATGTCGCTCAAGCGCGCCAAGGACGCCGGCACGCTGACCTTTTGGAACAAAATGTTCGGATACCCAGTGCTGTTCGTCGGGCTGCTATTGGACTTTCTGGCAAACACCTTGGTGCTCACGGTACTTCTGGGTGAACTGCCGCGCGAGGGAACTGTCACCGCCCGACTGAAGCGCCACAACGAGACAAGCACCGGCTGGCGCAAGGCTGTCGCCGTTTGGGCGGAACAGCACCTCGACCAGTTCGACCCGAGCGGCGATCACATCTGATCCGAAACCAGCCCGCAGTCCACCAGCACATT
>NZ_JADYXL010000035.1:0-1755 GCF_015864265.1 Pseudoalteromonas sp. NZS37
CAGACCCGCGCTGAACCCCGGCCACTGGGCGCCACACTGCGAGAACCACCTCGCGGGCATTTAGCACCATCGAGTCTGCAGTCTGGTGCGCTCCCCCAGGATCGCCCAGAGGCCAAACTGCAGGCTTGCTAGTTCCCGTCTCTCCGGGATGTCACGTAATTACCTCACGGGGCCTACCGCACCAGTACGTTCGGTGCTGCTACTGCCGTGACAGGATCGCGTACTCGCATGCTTCCGGCGATCATCCCTTTGCCGCCGTCGAAACGGCGCGCTGCGCGGGAGAGATGTTGAAGAATGACCCAGCTCACATGAAGCAGTGTTTACGCACCACGATCACAAGGTTTTCGCATGAAAGTCAGTTTGGCGAGGCGCTAACCCTCGGCCGCTGGGCCACCTTCAAGTGTGACGCCTGAACATCAACTCCGGGGTACTACCGGAGGTTGTCCCTTGCGGGTGGCCCTTTCCGGCCAGGTGTCACACTTGAAGGCCCTGCTCGCGCAGGCTCCAAGTTCGGGTCGCAGGGAGTGTTGGATGGCGCGGACATCACCCCGTTGTTAAGGGAGCTTTTACTACAGCACCACGTGGTGCGAGAGTGCCTTTGTTCTCACTTTTTCACTGTGCGACCTTCAAGTGAGAGGCCGATTTACGGTGCTACGCTGCCTTGCGTGAGAATGGCAGTGGCACCTTCTTATCAGTCTCTCGCTTGAAGGCCCTGCTCGCGCAGGCTCCAAGAATCCGTAGGTGGATCAGCCCCTTCCCCTTTCGCGTTTGAGAGCGCGCCGGCTTAGGGTCCGACCGGAGGACCGTTACTGGGTGTAACCCAGCCTCTTCGTCACCGAAATCTTCCAGTTGGTTTGAGAGCCTTTCGACTTTTAAACTCCGGCCACTGGTTGCGCTGGCCTGGTTCGTATTATCGCGTTNAGCCTTTCGACTTTTAAACTCCGGCCACTGGTTGCGCTGGCCTGGTTCGTATTATCGCGTTTGCGAAATAAAGGTCAAGGGTTTTTAAGCGCAGGCCCGTGCCATTTTGGCATTTTTGCGATTTGCTGAGCGCGCAGCTTGAGTGCTCGCAACCCAGTTCATCAAGCCGCGTCCGTAGGCGCCTGCCTGACGCTGCTGGGACGTGCGTGTGCCGTCGCCAATGGTGAAACGACGACCTGGGCCGCGTTTGGTGTGGCTGGCCGAGCGCATCTTGCCGTAACCTGGCAGGCCCACGTTGGCTACGCCGAGGTGCTGCAGCAGTTGGCAGGCCGTGTTTGGGCCACTGGCCTTGACGCGGTACGCCTCCATGCTCTGGGTCACCTTTTCAGATGCTGCACCAAGAGCAGCAAAAGCGGCTGCCTTGAGGGACAAAGAACGGGGCTCGGACGGTTGCATATTTGCCTTTCAAAAAGATCGTCGGACTGACGTTGTTGCGATGTGTGTAATTTAGCAAACGCGCAAGAAGTCGTCAAGCGATTTCAATACTGCGCCACCGCACTTCGCCGTGGCCTGCGCACAGGCCGGAGTACGCGCACTTCTTCTGCAGGTGGTAAGGCGATAACGCTGTTTTCCTGCGCTGCTCGGCGATCTTCGCGCGCCACGATCTCGCTGTTGCGGTCGAGCGGCGCCAGCCATGGCTGCACGACGTTCCAGTCCTTGATCTTGTCGAGCTGCATGCGCAGCATACCCGCCATCATCATCCGGCAAAGGTCAAAGCTCTCGTTGCGCTTGCGGACCTTCTGCCAGGTGCCGTTCTTGCCGCGCACCTCGGCC
>NZ_JADYXL010000036.1:0-1736 GCF_015864265.1 Pseudoalteromonas sp. NZS37
GTGGAGACCAGCGGCACGAGGCGGTAGGCTTCGCCCAGCTCGATCTCGGCGGGGGTGCGCACCTTGGGCTCGTCGGTGTCGAAGCCTTCGAGCGCGAGGTTCACCACCATCTCCGTCTGCGCCTTGCAATTGCCGGAGGCGCGGCAGAAGTGGCATGCGTCGGCCGACGGCACGTACTGCGGGTTGGTGCGCGTCTCTTCGGCCTTCTGCCGCAGGAACGCTTCGACCTCACGCAGCTCGTCAATCGAGCAAGAGTAGGTGCTGAGGTGGCCGATGGCAGGCTGCACAATGGTCATCACCACGTCGCGGATGTCGTAGAGCAGGCCAAGTTCCTCAATGGTCCCCAGCGCATAGCCTGCCATCTGCAGGTTGGCGCGCACCACTTCGGGTACGGGCTTGCCGGTGATCATGTCCGTGGTGGCAGGCACGATCACGTCGTAGGCATCCACGCGGCCACGGCCGCCCTTGAGGTCGATGACCTCCACCGTGGTGCCGTAGATCAAGGTCACGTCCGTGCGGCCGGTGGCACCTTCCTCGCCGGTGAACTGACCGATGGGGACGGCGCGCTCCACAAGCATCTCGGCGCCGGTGAGGGCTGCGCGCTCACGCACGTAGTTCACAGCCGTGGTCGAGATGTCGATCAGCTCTTGGTCGATGGTTACGATCTCTTTCGAGAGCGGCCCCGCGCAACCCGGGTTCACCCAGACTTCGCGGCCTTCCAAGAACACCAGATTTCNTCTTTCGAGAGCGGCCCCGCGCAACCCGGGTTCACCCAGACTTCGCGGCCTTCCAAGAACACCAGATTTCGCCCCAGATAGCTCTGCGGGTCGATGCTCGGGTCCAACAGCATCTCTTCGAGCATCTGGTGGCAGGCGGTCCCCCGGCGCGCGGCCTCGTTGCCCTCGTTCGGGACACCCTCCTGGGCACCCACGGACGCGGTGCAGCTCGTCCATCTTGCGGCGCTCGACGGAGAAAGACGGGCATGGTATGTCATGCGTACTCCCACTTATAGCCTTGATAGACACGACTAGCATCGCGCAACGCTAAATGCATGCGGGTGCGATTGAAGCCTGCGCGCCAAGCTGCCACCACCGTCAAGAAACCAATCTTGTCGCCGGTAACCGCGTGGGTTCCAACGATGGGGTTCTTTTGGCCTGACCGAGTGCCGAGGACAGTACGAGCGTGCTCCAAGTTTTCCAGATGTGTCATCCACTCCAGGTTGCCGAGCGCGTTGTCGTGACGAATTCCGTTCTTGTGATTCACAGTCGCTTCTTGGCTATCGCCAAGAAAAGCGGCAGCAACGAGGCGGTGCACTTTCATGTGCGCAACGGAATCTCCGGCGTAGATCGTAACGAGCCGATAGCCGTCGGCATCGGGGCGGCACCGAAGTATTTTTCCGCACACAGGATACGACCGCCCACTGCCCTTGTTGAACACGACGCGATCCACACTTCGGACACGCCCGAGGCTGCTAACCTCATAAAGTGGGTAGCCCTCAATGGGTTTCCAGATTTCGTCCATCAGTTCACCGCCAAAAAGTAAGTTGCCCCAGCGAGCAGGGCGCCGTGCACCAGCACGCCGAAAATGTCGCCCTTGTCCATGCCGCCGCTCTCGTTTGCAACGATGAGGTCCAACACAACCGCGATGCCCATGTACGCGAAGACGCACCAGAGGAACGCGGTCATGATTTACAGGCCCAAATCAGCGTCCGCAGCCGGTGCCAGCAGGCCCTGCAC
>NZ_JADYXL010000037.1:0-1725 GCF_015864265.1 Pseudoalteromonas sp. NZS37
GGCCAGAAGATGGAGTGGTCCAACCCTCCCGAGGCCGGCACCAACTACAGCGACTACATGCGCACGACCCATCTGGGCACGGCGGCGGGCGCTGGCCTGCCGTACGAGCTGATGGCGGGCGACATCCGCGAGGTCAGCGACCGCACGCTGCGCGTCGTGATCAACGACTTCCGCCGCTTTGCCGAGCAGCGCCAGTGGCAGATCGTGATCCCGATGTTCTGCCAGCGCGTGATCGAGTGGTTCGCTGACGCAGCGCTGCTGGCCGGGGAGATCACACTGGCCGAGTACGACGACGTGATTCGCGTAGAGCACGCACCCCACGGCTGGGCCTACATCCACCCCGTGCAGGACGTGCAGGGCAAGGCAGCGGAAGTCACGAACGGTTTCCGCAGCCGCTCCAGTGTCATCGGCGAGCGCGGTGACGACGCCGACACGGTGGACGAAGAGCGCAAGGTCGACATGGACCGCGAGAAGGAGATGGGTCTGTGGGTGGACCCAATGGGTGTCCCTGCTGCACCGGGCGAGGATGACCCGGNCGACATGGACCGCGAGAAGGAGATGGGTCTGTGGGTGGACCCAATGGGTGTCCCTGCTGCACCGGGCGAGGATGACCCGGAAGAGGACGGCATTGACGACGACGAATACAGCGCGCCGCCCAACCCCACGCAGGCCCAGCAGCGGGAGATGCACCTGGCGCTGCTCAAGCGCACCGAGGCTGAGACCGACGCGCTGCGCGCACGCGCGGCTGCCGCCAAGGCGCCGCCACCTGCGCCAGTGCCACCTCCGGTAGACCCAACGGCCGAGCAGACCCTGGCGCTACAGAACCGAATTCTCGACCTGCTCGGCGAGGGGGCCGAAGGTGGACAGCAATGATCGCGGCATCCTCACCCTGCTCGCCAAGGCAGTCCGTGACCTGCGCGCTCAGGTCAGCAATCTCGCCCGGCAGCCCGGCCCTCCCGGCAAAGACGGTGTACCCGGCAAGAATGGGCTGGACGGCAAGGACGGTATTGGCCTGCGTGGCGACCCTGGCCCTCGCGGCAGGGACGGTCCCCCAGGAAAGCCTGGCCGAGATGGGGCTCCCGGTAAAGACGGCGAGCGCGGGCCGATGGGCCCTATGCCCAAGCACGAATGGCAAGGCACCAAACTCCGGTTCCAACAAACTGAAGGTCGGTGGGGCAAGTGGGTTGACCTGCAAGGCAAGCCCGGCAAGGCTGGAACCGGCGGTGGCGTGTACGTCAACGCATCCACAGGTGGTGGCTCCGTCAACCCCGGCGACTTCCCCCTTGCCGACACCATCGTGCCCGACGACGAGATGGTCATCGTTCGGGGCGGGGTTCTGATGCGCGTGCGCGTGGTTCTACAGGCAGGTGAAGTGCCGACCAACGCGGTCACAGTCAACGGCGAAGCCGTCACGGTCAACGGTCAATATGTGGTGGTAACAAGCTGATGGAACACGAACTCATACCCGCTGGGGAAATTCACGCACCCCACAATTGGGTCGTCGCGGACGAGGCCGAGCGCCTGGCGCTGGCGCCGACCGAAACGGACGTGCGCAAGTATCTCTACCAGGAGAGCGACAAGACCGAGTGGGTACTGACCGGGCTCGCCCCGGTTGAATGGGCGCAGCACATCGGCCCCACTGGGCCAGCAGGTCCGACAGGCGCAACAGGCGCAACAGGCGCAACAGGCGCAACAGGCGCAACAGGCGCAACAGGCGCAACAGGC
>NZ_JADYXL010000038.1:0-1632 GCF_015864265.1 Pseudoalteromonas sp. NZS37
TCAATTAGATTTTGCTCAAATGCAAGTTTATTACCTTCTGATTCCTGCAATTGCTGCGAGTCCTGCAAATGCTCCAAAGATGAAGAACCCGAACCCATTTGAAGATTTGCCAGCGCATCCGCTAGTACGGTCGGTTTCGTTTTCAATTCGCTGTGTTGATTCGCTTGCTCTTGCATTTTCGTTTGCTCCACTGGTTTTAGTTTCATTTTTAATTCGCTCAATTTCGTTTCTTACTTCCTGCGGCATCCACTCGTTACCGCTGGCCATGTCTTGCTTAACTGGTTCGCTATTTAAAGCGGGAATTTCTTCTAATGATCCGTTTATTGCTTTTTCCCATTTCGATTGCAGTTTCTCGCCACTCATTTGATTCATACCGCAATTTACGCAATGTGTATAAAGCAGTCGCCGCCCGTTACTTCTGCGGCGAACCGTTGCAAAGCCATCACACCCATCACACTCAACATTGCCCAGTGGTGGATTATTAGATTTACCTTTAGTCGACATCTGCCACCCCGTTAATTAGTCCGTCTAAATTGCACAATTTTAAAATCTTATTTAATTTATCAACCTCACCCGTTAACCACTTCACTTGGTCTTGCATTCCGTGCANCTTGCATTCCGTGCAAATCTAAAAAATCATTTGTTCTTTCAACTTTAGAAACTCTTCCATCAAGTTCATCAATAAATTCAACAGCATCATCAAGTATGCTTTCAGCGGCCTGTATTTTTTTACCCGCCTGTATTGCACTCAGTTTTTTTGCTGCGACTATTTTTACTTTTATATCTATTAATTTATTATTCAAAATCTAAAACCCCGTAGTTATTGACAGGCTCGAAACGACTGTAAAAGTCACATAGGGCCGTCATTGAATCATCGTAAAATTTACGCGTTTGCTTAAGCAGTTTATTAACCGCTGTTTCTTCTGCTTTTTCGTTTTCAACGTCTGCGCTAGTTGAATTTAAAAAAGACGTTTTTAACTGCCAGCCACGAACACCAACAGCCCAATCAATAAAACCAACAAAAGCCGTTTCACTGGCAAACTTGGCAACGCCACCAAGCGCGAAATTGCCGTTTAATTCGCTGGCTAATTCGCTCACCTTTTCGCTAACTTGCTCTAATTTATTTTCAAGCTTTTCAATAAATTGCTGGCGCTTTTCGCTAAAGTCTTTTTTATTAACGTTTTTAAGTATTTCTACTGTCCCAAGTGTTTTTTTAAGCTCTGATTGTTTAATCATTTTTCGCTGTTTTTTCGCTTCAATACCTTGTGCGTATTCTTGTATTAACCCGTACATGTGTTGTGCTTCATGGGTCGCGCAATTTTCCCACCCTTCGGCGCGCGCATACTTTGAAATATTGTAACGATTACCACGTATTTCACCCTGCGAACCTTCGCCACCTTTCACCATATAGCCAAGTGCTTTTAATAGGTAAGCCGCCGCTGCTTTAGCGTTTTTAATTCGCTCGATTGTTACAAAACCCTGCGACCAAATATTTTCAATACGTGCCGCCCATTCATGAAAAAATACGGGCTCAACATTCCAACGCATTAAAACGTGAGCATGATAATTTTGCTCACCAACGCTTGAAACTTTGCCCCATGGGTATAGGCGTTCGTTTTGGCCTATGCATTC
>NZ_JADYXL010000039.1:0-1500 GCF_015864265.1 Pseudoalteromonas sp. NZS37
GTTCTGAAATTAATAAATGACGAAAAGAAAAATAATTCAGAGCCAGAGCTAAAAGCATTAAAAGCTATGACGGTTACTTTGCAATGTAAAATCCTATCGCGTAACGGGTATGCAAATTTTGCAGACCTAATTAAACGCAAAGCAATAAACGCGGGGCTTTAATCATGAGCCAATTCACGCAAGAAATCACAGAATTGAAAACTGATGAATCTCATTGGTGTTATGCGCGCGGAAAAGCGGCGCAGTTAAAGTTAGCTTTTAAAAGTAAAAAAGCAGAGTTGGAACGTAAAAAGCAAATTCAAATGCAAGAAGAACGCGAGCGTAATTATCAAGGTGATGATTCTGCTATTCGCTATGATGCACTGCACGCAGCCGCACATTTTTCTCGTAATGGGTGGCTTTAATGGATATTACAATACCCGAGCATATATTTACCGATGCAATACAAAGCGCCCAAAGTGGCGCTTTTTCTGCGTTTGCAGTTCAGCCAGCAACAGAAAAAGAAATAGAAGAATCTTTGACTTGGTTGGATTATATCGAGTCACACACAAAAGGTTATCGCGAAGCGACCGCGAAAGCGGAAAAAGATAGGCTTGTCAAAAGGCGCAAAAGTCCGACACGATTAAAAAGTGATGATAATCCACGTTCTAAACGTTCGCTGTTGGACGCTCAGGCTTTTAGTTTTAATAAATTGATGTCAGAGGCTTTAGATAAGTTTACACCGCAGGAGCGCGCTCAGCACTTATGCATAAACGCAGACGAAACACTAGATATTCAAACAGGCGAAGTTCGCGGAAAAAGAGTTCAGGAAGTTGAACGCGGACACTTTGCAAGCAAACCGCTTGAGGCAGATAAAACAGCAAAAGTTCATTTTCAAAACCGCAATTGGTCAAGTGATTACCGAATTGTGTGCACTCAAAACACCCGCGCCAGTGATGCGCCAGATGCAAACACCGGTGACAGGGTAACGAAAACGGTTACTAGTCGTGCAAGAGGGAAAATTGTTGACAGTGGTTTGTACATGCAAGCGGTTAAAGGTGGTTTTAATTCGTTTTTAACGGTTACGTTAGACGCAGATGCACGTAAAAAACTAAATGAAAAACACTTAAAAAAAGACCGTGGCGGCAACGCTGGCGAAATAATCAAACCATGGTTTAACACAAGCGGTGAAAAACTGGTTTTTCCAATGGCTGAAAATAACGAAATTATAGCAAGTGGCCGCTTTACTCATTTGAAATATGACTTTTCAACAATAGGCGAACAGTTAAGCCCGTTTTTTGATGCACTTGGAAAAATGCACAAGCGTGGTTTTGTTGCCACCGGTCAAATAGCAAAAACGCCGACTGCTAAAAAATACACATGGGGCGAAGTTGAATGCATAGGTCGCGCTGATAGGTTGTACCCATGGGGCAAAGTTTCAAGTGTTGGCGGTAAAGGTCGAGTTGATTCAGATTTAATTAGAAGTAACGAGCGTTTATACCCATGGGGTTTGGTTGAGTG